>CAVJGP010000030.1:0-11106 GCA_963648855.1 Alistipes onderdonkii
TGGTCGGCGCACCACTTGGCGATGTTCTCGGCGGTGGGGTTGCAGGGCAGGGTCTCGTTGAGGTTGGTGTGGTCGATGACGCCGTGGATGTTCTTCTTGATGCGCGTGAAGTCCACCACCATGCCGTCCTCATTGAGCTCGGCCGCCTTGCAGTGCACCACGACAATCCAGTTGTGGCCGTGCAGGGCCTCGCAGTAGCCCTCCGCGCAGGAATTCACGGCGTGCGCGCCGGAAATCTCGAGCCGCTTGCTCACGTAGTACATGCGCGGCCCCTAGCCCTGGTACTCGCCGTAGAGCGCCTGGAAGGCGGGCAGGGAGTTCTCGATGGTCTGCTTGGCCACGCAGTAGGAGATGCGCACCCAGCCCGTCATGCCGAAGGAGTTGCTCGGCACGAGCAGCAGCTCGTGGTTGTCGCGGGCGCGCAGCGAGAAGGCCTCGGCGTCGTCCTCAAGGGCGCGAACCCACAGGTAGAAGGCGCCCTCGGGCTCCACGCACTCGTAGCCGATCTTGCGCAGGCCGCCGGCGAGGATGTCGCGGTTGGTGGCGTAGGCAGCCACGTCGGAAGGCAGCGTGCAGCACTTCTCCACCACGCGCTGCACGATGGACGGGGCGCACACGTACCCCAGGGCACGGCCCGCGCCGCACACGGCGGCGTAGACCTCCTTGTGGGCAGGCATCGTGTTGGGCACGAGGACGTAGCCGATGCGCTCGCCGGGCAGCGACAGCGACTTCGACCACGAGTAGCACACCACGGTGTTCTCGTAGATGGCAGGCACCCAGGGCACCTCGACGCCGGCATAGGCGATCTCGCGGTAAGGCTCGTCGGCGATGAGGTAGATGGAGCGGCCCGTGCGCTCCTGCGCCTCGCGCAGCACCTGCGCCAGGCCTTCGAGCACCTCGCGGGGATAGACGGCGCCGGTGGGGTTGTTCGGCGAGTTGATGATGACGGCGCGAGTGTGCTCGTTGATGCGGGCGGCGAGGTCGGTCAGGTCGGGGTACATGGTGTCCTGGCAGGCAGGCGACAGCACGCAGGCGCAACCTGCGTTCTCGATCCACATGCGGTACTCGGGGAAGAAGGGCGCGATGACGACGACCTCGTCGCCCGGCTCGGTGAGGGCGCAGATGGAGGCGTCCAGGGCGGCGGCCGCACCCATCGTCATGTAGAGCATGCTCGCGTCGTAGGACGTGCCGAAGCGGGCGTTGAGGCTGTCGGCGATGGCCGCGCGCGTGGAGGGAAGGCCCTGCGCGGGGGTGTAACCGTGCAGCTCGACGGCGGGGGTCTCAAGCGCCTCGATGAAGGCCTGCTTCACGGCCGCGGGCGCGGGGATGGAGGGGTTGCCGATGGAGAAGTCGAACACCTTGTCCTCGCCGATCTGGGCCTTGCGCGCCAGGCCGTAGGCGTAGAGCTCGCGGATGGCCGAGCCCTGGGCGCCCAGCTCGTAGTACGTGTCGTTGCAGCTAGCAGGCATGCGAATCTCCTTTGGTATGAGCCTCGGTCGCCGAGGCGTGACATGCGGCGCCCATCATAGGCCAGTGGAGGGACTTGTGCGCCGTCGCAAGGGCCAGACGGCAAAAGGGCACCCCCAACGTACATGGGGGCGCCCTGAAAACACGCGTGGAACTCATCTGCGGACGACTCAGCCGGTCGCGCCGGCTTGCAGGAAAAGAGCCGGCAGGCCCGGCGCTCACGGCATGGCGAGGCGGACAGGTGCCGCGGGCATGCCTCGCGGGTTAGACAAGCTCCCTCACCGCGATGCACTTCGCAAACCCGCAGGAACAGGGCCAGGCTTTACCGTGCCTCGCGGGTTGGACACGCCCCCGCCGAGACGCTCATCGCCAACCAGCAGGGACGGAGCCGCGCTTTACTTCGTGGGCTGGAAGAGCTCCCCTGCGGTGGTGGCCAGACCCGCCAGGCCCTGGATCTCGCTGGGGATGATGATCTTCGTGGCCTGGCCGTCGGCGACCTGCGCCAGGGCCTCGAGGCTCTTGAGGGTGAGCACGGCCTGGTCGGCGCCTGCGGACTTCACCATCTCGATGCCCTCGGCCGTGGCCTTCTGCACGGCCAGGATGGCCTGCGCCTCGCCCTCGGCGCGCAGGATGGCGGCCTGCTTCTCAGCCTCGGCGGCGAGAATCTGAGCCTCCTTGGCGGCCTCGGCGCGAAGCACCGCAGAGGTCTTCTCGCCCTCGGCCACCAGGATGGCCGACTGCTTCTCGCCCTCGGCCTGCAAGATGGCCTCGCGGCGCTCTCGCTCGGCCTTCATCTGCTTCTCCATGGAGGCGCGGATGGCCTGCGGGGGCTCGATGTCCTTGAGCTCGACGCGGTTGATCTTGATGCCCCAGGCGTCGGTGGCCTCGTCGAGGGCGACGCTCATGCGGGAGTTGATGGACTCGCGCGAGGTGAGGGTCTGGTCGAGCTCGAGGTCGCCGATGATGTTGCGCAGAGTGGTGGCGGTGAGGTTCTCGATGGCGCTCATCGGGTCGTTCACGCCGTAGCAGAAGCGCTTGGCGTCCGTCACCTGGAAGAACACCACGGTGTCGATCTTGACGGTCACGTTGTCGCGCGTTATGACCGTCTGGGGCTCGAAGTCCACGACGTTCTCCTTGAGGGAGACCTTCGCGGCGACCTTTTCCACGAAGGGCAGCTTGAGGTGCAGGCCGGCCTTCCAGGTGGCGCGGTAGGTGCCGAGGAACTCGATGATCCAGGCGTCGGTCTGCTCCACCATACGGATGCAGCGCGAGATGGCGTAGATCACGATGATCGCCGCCACGACGATGATGAGGACGTTCGTGAAGCTTCCGAACTCGATGTAGTCCATGTGCGTCTCCTATCTCAAAACGGCAGGTAGAACGAGGAAAACTTGCAAGGTGTCGAGCAGGCAGCACGCCCGGGGCCGCACGCGCGACGGCTGAGGGCGCGCAAGCGGCAACAATCGTGCGTGGCCAACGACAGACGAGCGCGTGTGGCACAACGAACGCGCCCAGCCGACAACGGCCCAAGCGCCCAGGCCACAGCGGAAATGCTCGGCCAACGGCGGCGCGGGTTCAGGCGCCAACCGGCGCTACTGCTGCGGCAGCGGCTCTACCACGAGCACCGTGCTCTCCACGGCGCACACGCGGGCCCGCGAGCCGGCGGCAAGCGCAGAGCCGTCCTTTGTGCGGGCGATCCAGGAGACGTCGGCCAGCTTGACGCGGCCCTTGCCCCCCTCGGGCACGCGCTGCACCACGGTGACCGTACGGCCCACGTACTCGTCGGAGTTGGTGAGGGCGTCCTTCTCCTTGGACTCGCTGCTCTTCTTCATGAAGGGGCGCAGCGCCGCCAGGCCCAGGGCCGAGCACACCACGAAGACGATCACCTGCACGAGCAGGTCGGGCACGAAGAAGCTCACGATGAAGGCAATAGCGGCGCCCACGCAGAACCACAGGCACACGAGCGCCGGGGCGGCTGCCTCGGCCAGGCCAAGCGCCACAGTGATGCCAAGCCAGATGAACGGTGACAAGGCCCTCCTCCTTTTCCAAAATCGGCGACACCGAAGCAGTATAAAGCAAGTATGGCCCCATGAGCAGGGTTTTTGTGGACGAATTGCCCAAGGCGAAAGTCCGCAGGAACGCAGGACCCCATGCCGACGGGCCGCGAAAACCACCCCGTGACGGATACGGCCACCAGGCAGGCACGGACGTCCCGCCCCTTGCCACGCGAGCCACCCGGCGCACTCCGCCCCCGCCGCCCTTCTTGCGCTCATTGAGAAAACTCAATCCCCTGAGGTGGCCCCGGGCGGGGGCTGGGCTATACACTTGCGCGGTTGACTAATGAGCAGGCCAGAGGGGAACAGCATGAAGGTCGGCGTCCTTCTTATGAATACCGGCACCGCAGACGAGCCCACGGTGGAGGCGGTCGCGCGCTACCTGGGCGAGTTCCTCATGGACCCGGCCATCATCAGCGCCCCCACCTTCGTGCGCAAGCCGCTCGTGCGCCACATCTGCAAGAGCCGCCCGCAGCGCACGGTGGAGAACTACAAGGCCTTCTGGACGCCCAACGGCTCGCCCTTCATGATCGCGAGCCGCGAGCAGCGCGACGCCCTCAAGGCCGAGCTCGTCGGGCGCGGCCACGTCGAGGCCCGCGTGACCCTGGCCATGCGCTACGGCAACCCCAGCATCGCCGCCGGCCTTGCGGAGCTGCGCGAGCAGGGCTGCGAGCGCATCGTGCTGCTCCCCTGCTACCCCTTCCAGGTGAACGTGTGCGCCGGCACCTGTCTCAAGGAGGCACGCAAGGCGCTCAAGGCGCTCGCCCGACAAGGCTGGAGGCCCGAGGTGGTGGAGGTGCCGAGCTTCTGCGAGCAAAAAGCCTGGCAGGACGCTCTCATTGAGAGCGTGCGCAAGGCATGGACGTACAAGCCGGGTTCCAAGCTCCTCGTGAGCTGCCACTCCACGCTGCTCGCCGACATCGAGCACGGCGACCCCTACCGCGCGCAGATCGAGGCCTGCCGCGACTTCCTTGCCCAGGCCCTGGACGTGCCGGCCGACGACGCCCTCACGTGCTACCAGTCGCGCTTCGACAGCCGCAAGTGGCTGCAGCCCTTCACCGAGCCCACCGTCTTGGAGCTGGCGGCCCAGGGCGTGCGCGACATCTGCATCCTGTGCCCCATCTTCACCGCCGAGAACATGGAGACGGCCCTCGAGATAGACCGCGACCTGCGCGCCTCTTTCCTCGAGGCCGCCGGGCAGGACGCGAGCTTCACCTACGTTCACACGCTCAACGCCGCCCCCGGCCTCATCCGCGCCCTGGCAGACGCCGTGGAGCAGGCCTTGGACGGGGCCGCGCCCGAAGTGGTGACGTCGGGCGTGGGCGCGGACACCCGCCTTCCCGGCATGCTCATGGAGGGCATGTGCGGCAAGCGCGCGTAAGAGCGCGAGAGGCACGGCGGCGCACCAACGCGCATCTCACGCCCGTCGCTGGGTAAATCACGCACCCAGAAACGGCGGCGCAGCGCCGGTGGGCATGGGCGCCCGGCAAGCGCATAAGGGCGCGGGGAGCACGGCGGCGGCGCACCAGCGCGCATGGGCGCCCGCCCGTCGCCGGGTAAATCACGTGCCCGGGCACGGCGGAGCCGCGCCGGTACGCATGGGCTCCCGGCAAGCGCATAAGCGCACGCCCGCGCACCACGGCCCGACGCAGGCCTGCGATATACAAGCACGCCCCATCCCGGCCATTCACCTGCATATTTGACGAACCGCCACAGGCCCGCCTTGGTACGGCGGCATTGCGGGCTATCCTTCGCACGGACGTTGTGACGACGCCCGCAGGAGACGTCCCGCACGAAAGGCACGACCCATGCACGACATCGAGGCCGACGAGGCCCCCAAGACAAAAAAGTGCTCAGACGCCGCGCAGACCGGCGGCTTCGCCCTGGTGTTTCTGGGCGGCGCCGTCTGGGGCACGACCGGCCCCTTCATCCAGCTGCTGCTCAACCTGGGCTGCTCCAGCAACCTGGCGGCCTTCGTGCGCATGGCGTTCGCCTTCCTCATCATGCTCATCGCCACGGTGGCGCTTAAGGGCCCGGGGGCGCTGCGCCTGCCCGTGCGCGACGTGGTAGTGTGCGCGGTGCTGGGCATCGTGGGGCAGGGCATCTACAACATCGCCTACTGCGAGTCGGTGAACCTCGTGGGGGTCACGGTTGCCGCCGTGCTTCTCAACGTGGCGCCGGTCTTCGGGGCGGTGTTCTCCGTGGCGCTCTTTCACGAGCATATGACCTGGAAGAAGGCGCTCATCCTGCTGGCAACCACGCTGGGCTGCATCCTCGCGGCCACCGGCGGCACGTTTGAGCTGCCCCACGCCAGCGTCGTGGGCATCCTGCTGGGCGTGGCGTCGGGGCTGTGCTACGCGCTTATCCCCATCATCAGCCGCTATGCCACCCCCGGCCTGGACACCTTCGCCATGAGCACCTACGGCTACCTCTTCGCCGCGCTCACGCTGCTGCCCGTGGCCCAGCCCTGGACGAGCCCCCTCATGCTCGACCCTGCCGTGCTCGGCGCGGGCCTGGGCATCGGCCTCATCCCCACCGGCATCGCCTACCTGCTCTACTACCGGGGCGTGCAGCAGGTGCGCGAGACGAGCCTCATCCCCGTGGCCGCCTCCTCGGAGACCGTCGTGGCCGCCCTTCTCGGCGTGGCCTTCTGCGGCAACGTCCTGGGCTTGGGCAACCTCGCCGGCATCGCCGTCGTCATCGCGAGCATCGCCGCGCTGGGCCTGCTTGAGCGGAAGAAGGGCTAGCGCGAAAGCCCACGTTTCCTGACCGTGCGGCGCGTTCGACGCGCCCTCAGGCCGAGAACCCCCGCATGAATGCGCGAGTAGCCCCGCGACCCCAAGTCCAACGACGCCCCGGAACGATTTGACCGGCAAGCGCCATGAATGCTGCGGGAATCTTCACCCGAGCTGCACCGTACGCCCAACAGAAACCAGCACGATATACACTGCACGGCAGACAAGCCAGAGAGGGGCCCACCATGTCCACGCAGAAGAAAATCGGCATCATCGGCCTGGGCCATGCCGGGGCACATGTGGCGAACAGCCTGCTGCTCCAGGGCATCGCAGACGAGCTCTACTTCGTGGGCAACAACGACCAGAAGGTCATCTCCGAGGCCCAGGACCTGCAGGATTCGCTGAGCTTCGTGCCCTTCAACACCAAGATCGTCAACTGCTCCAACCGCTACGAGGACCTGGCCGAGTGCGACGTCATCGTCAACACGGCCGGCAACGTGGCCCTCGTGGCACAGAGCCGCGACGGCGAGCTCTTCGACACCACCGGCTCTGCCCGCGACTTCGCCGAGAAGATCGTGGGGGCGGGCTTCAACGGCGTCATCGTCAACGTGGCAAACCCCTGCGACGTGGTGTGCACCGCCATCTGGCACATGACCGGCTACGACCCCGCAAAGATCATCGGCACGGGCTGCGGCCTGGACTCGGCGCGCCTGCGCTCGGAGATCTCGAAGGAGACGGGCATCAGTCCCAAGTCCATCCACGCCCACATGATCGGCGAGCACGGCTTCTCGCAAATCGCGGCCTGAAGCTGCGTGAGCATCGGCGGCCAGAGCATCGACAACCTCGCGAAGGACGACCCCGCGCGGTTCGGCTTCGACCGGGCTGCCGTGGAGGAGCGGGCGCGCAAGGGCGGCTACGTGACGTTTGCCGGCAAGGGCTGCACCGAGTACGCCATCGCCAACATCACCGCCCGCATCTGCGCCGCCGTGCTGCACAACGAGCACGCCGTGATGTCGGCCTCCACCCTCATGCGCGGCCAGTACGGCGAGGAGGGCATCTTCACCTCGCTTCCCTGCGTGATCGGCGCCGAAGGCGTGGAGCACGTGTTCACGCTCGACCTGACGCCCGAGGAAGAGGCGGGCTTCCACAAGAGCTGCGACCACATCCGTGATAACATCGCCCAGCTGCCCTGGTGGTAAGCCGCCCAGCGCTGCCGTCGCGCGATACCAGCCGCGCCCGCGCGGACGCGGCGACGCAGAGCAAACGCGCAGCGACGTTTGGAAAGGAATCGCTTTGGCTCTAGAGAAGCTCTTCGGCGGCCTCAAGATGAGCTGGCCGGCCGTCGTCCTGTTCGCCCTGGGCGCAGGCCTGTACACCGCCGTCATGAACTCCATCCCGCTGACCGAGGGCACCTCGTTTCGCGACATCGCCGTGTCCTACGAGTGGTGGGTGGTCTTCGCCTTCATCATCGCGGCCAACTGCGAGAAGGGCTGGGAGTCGGCCCTCAAGACCTTCGTCTTCTTCCTCGTCAGCCAGCCGCTCATCTACGGCGTCGAGGTCCTGCTCGGCACCCTGACCGCCGACATGGCCTGGTACTACTACAGCGCCTTCTGGGGCCCGGCCACACTTCTCACGCTGCCCGGCGGCTTCATCGCCCACCTCATCACCAAGCAGAACGCCCTGGGCTGCACCATCCTGGGCCTGGGCTGCGCCATCGAGTGCCTCATGGGCGTCAGCTACTCCCTGCGCATGCTGCAGAACCCGCCGTTCCACCTGGCCACGGCCGTCTTCTGCTTTGCGGCGGCCATCGTGATGTGCTACTGCATCCAGCATGACAACAAGCGCCGCGCCGCCAGCCTGATCATCGCCCTCGTGGTCAGCGTCGCCGTCGTCGCGCTCACCCTGGTGCAGGGGCTAAGCCTGGTTTAGGTTGACTGGCTGTTCGCGAGGAAGGTCGGTTCGCTTGCGGCGTTAGGGCTGCTGGATATGATGAAGAGAGCAGCCTAGACGCCTGTCTGGCTGGGTGAGCGGTACAGTCCAGTGCTCAAACAGTTTCGCGACAAGAACGGTCGCGAAAAACTGCGCCTGGACTGTACCGCTCACCTGCGAAGCCAAACGGCTGCGACATGTTGGAACTGGCGAATGCAGGAGCTAGTTGCAGCTTTTCGAAAGCTGCCGAGGGTACTCGTTGCATCTTTTCGAAAGCAACTGCAGTCGTTAGATGCATCTTTTCGAAAGCAGATACGGCCATCTGCTGCATCTTTTCCGTCAAAGGCATGCGAGCCGTATCCAGGAAAGAGCGCACGCCTTTGGCGCAATACGCCCCCATCGGCCTAATCTGTCGTTCCCAGCAGCCAATCCGCCACATTGACGATGCGTATCCCGCTCGAGGTCGTGCCCGTCTTCCATCGGTCGGCGACCAGCACCACCTTGGGGAACGAGTCTTGGATGGCTTCCAACGGTGCGACCTCTCGCGCAAAGGTCGTCTCGTCGAGCACCGACTGGCACACTTGGATATACAGGCGCTCATCTCGACGCGTGGCCACGAAGTCGACCTCCCCGCCCGACAGGGCCCCGACGCCCACCTTCCATCCCCTACGGATAAGCTCGTTGAACACGACGGCCTCAAGCTGATAGCCCGTATCGCGCGTACGGTTGAAGCCTATCGTCAAGTTGCGCAGGCCGTTGTCCGCAGGATAAAACTTGCGCTGGGGACGAAGCACTTCCTTGCCGGCCAAGCCCTGCTGCTCGCACGCCGTCATCACCTTGGCATTCACAAGCGCGGCTAGGTAGTTGTCGACAGTCTCCTGCGACGCCTTCCTGCCCGCAGAGACCAAGGCGTCCACCACACGCTTCGTCGAAAAGAGATTGCCGGACGTCGAGAAGACATAGCGCACGACTTTTTCGAGCAGGTCGACGTCCTTGACATGAGAGCGCCCGACGACGTCTTTGAGGATGACCGTATCAAAGATGCCCGACAAAACGCGCTCATAGGCAGTGACATCGCCACGCGTATAGGCGAATAGGGCAGGCATTCCGCCGAACGTGACGAAGTCGGACAGAAGTGCTTCTTTCGATGCGACATCCCACCCAAACGCCTCACCGAAGGAGATGTACTCCTCAAAGCCAAGCGGGTAGACGGGTATCTCGACATATCTTCCAGCCAGCAAGGTTGCCAGCTCCCCCGACAGCACGCGCGCATTCGACCCCGTGATGAAAACCTGCGCGTTGGGAAGCGTGTTCACCCGTCGCACGACGTCTTCCCACCCGGCGACCTCCTGCACCTCATCGAGAAGCACGTAGGCCGTCTCGTCGGCGGCAACATCGGCAAGGCGCGGGCGGATCTGCGCATCGAGCCAGCGGGCATCGGGGCTCAGGGGAACCTCGTAGCCGTCGAGCTTAAGCTGGATGATGCATCGATCGGGCACCCCGCGACTGCGCAGGCGATTCGCGAGCAGGGCGAGAAGCGACGACTTGCCGCAACGCCGCACTCCCACGAGCACCTTCACCTCGGGCGTGCCGACAAACGAGTCGATGACCGCATCGTATTGGGGCCGCGGGACGAGTATGGGTTCCATCAGTGTCACCAAACTTTCGATTCATCGAATGTTTTGGGGCACTATAGCATGAAACTTTCGATGAATCGAAGGTTCGACCGATTCTGAAGGAAGTTTTCCAGTCAATCGAAAGTTTTTATCGGCTGTTAGCGGCAACGGGGGCGGTCGGCGCGGACGTCAGGCGCTCGGCAAGCCATGCGCGCAGATGCTCGGCCATGCAGGCGGCCTCGGCGGCGGTGGCAGGATTGGTGAACGGAAGGCCCAGCAGGCGCCACACGGAGCCCTGCTCGTTGGCCACGCGCAGGCCATAGGGGTGCACGACCTCGAAAAGCAAGCATGCCCAGCTCACCAGCATATCGACATACGTGGAGCGCTCGACGCGCATGACCGTGCGATGGGCATAGAAGGCCTCGCGCACGGCGGGCGAGATGCTCCCGGCGAGAATCTCCTGCAAGGGCACGTCCATAACGCTCGACAAGTCGGCCTCCCCCACCGTCTTGAGGATGTCCACCTTGTCGGCGTCGCGCAGGATGTCGCAGAACATGCGCGTGCGCGCGTCGAGCCCCTCAGGCAAGCGAAAGTCGCTGTGGGTGCCCACGACCGTCGAGATAAAGCCGGCAAACGCTTCCGCGTCGCAGCCTCCCCCATCCACAAAGTCCCACAGGTGCCCCTCGTCAAGCAGCACCTCCACACCGAGCGCCGCATGGCTCACCGACTTCGCGTCGCTGAAGGTCCCATACCGTCGCACCTGCTCAAACCGCCCGATATCGTGCAACAACCCGCAAAGCCACGCCAGCTCGACGTCTTCCGCCGGCAACCCCTCATCGCACGCAATCCCCCGCGCCAACTCCGCCACGCGATACGTATGCTCAACCTTGATCGCAATCTTAGGATCGCCCGGGTCATACGCCCCCACATACCCCCCGAATGCCCGCAAACACCGCTCCCGATCAACCAACATCCCACACGCCTTCCGCCCCGCCAGCAACCCTGCGCAAGAACACAGCTTTTTATGCACGCACCAGCCCCGCATGCATGCAAACCCGCATTCTCGTCCACCTTCACCTCAGCCCCGCACAAAGCCCGCATTCTCACACGTGTGACCCTTACCCAGCATGAAAAGTTGCCTTTCCACACACCCCCGCAGCCTCCCGCCGCAGCGCCCATGCAGCGCTCGGGAAAACGCTGAGAAACCAGGCGCACGCCTTCGCAAACAAGCGTGCCGAAGCCCCAGTCCCACACAGCATGCACTCCAAGCAAACAAGCCCCTCGACCACCCGCCCGTCAAACCCC
>CAVJGP010000030.1:11297-17479 GCA_963648855.1 Alistipes onderdonkii
GTTTGACGTGCGCAGGCCCGCAGGTAAGGTTCAAGCGCAGTTTTTCGCCGCCGCTCTTGCGGCGAAACTGTCTGAGCATTGAACCTTACCTGCGGGCCCAGGGAGACTCCCCAGCAGAAGCCGCCGCCCTACTTCGCCCTCTCATCCAGCATCTCGCCCAGCGTCCTCCAGGCCAGCTCCGCGCATTTCACGCGCGCAGGCATCCTCGCCACGCTCTGCAGGCAGGCCGCGTCGCCCAGGTCCTCGAGCACCTCGGGGTCCTTCTCCTCGCCGCGGGCCATGCGCTTGAAGGTCTCGCACAGCTTGCGCGCCTCGGCGGCGTCCATGCCGGTGATGAGGTCGCTCATCATGTCGGCAGAGGCCTGCGACACGGCGCATCCTATGCCCTGCCAGGCGGCCTCCTCGATGACGCCCCCGTCGTTGATCTTGAGCGACAGCGTGAGGTCGTCTCCGCAGGAGGGGTTCACGCCCTCGTGCACGCAGGTGGCGTCCTCCATCTCGTACTTGTAGTCCGGGTCGGAGCTGTGCTCCATGAGAGCCGGCGTGTACAGCGGGTTAATTGGTGCCATGGAACATCCCCCAGACTCCCTTGAGGCCCTCTATCAGGCGGTCGATGTCGTTCTTGTCGTTGTAGACGCCGATGGAGGCGCGGCACGACGACCCCATGCCGCCCAGCCAGGTGAGCAGCGGCTGGGCGCAGTGGTGCCCCGCGCGGATGGCCACGTCGTAGCCGTCGAGCAGGCTCGACACGTCGTGGGGGTGGATCCCCTGGACGTTGAACGAGAAGGCTCCGTGGTGGCGGGCCGGGTCGTGGCTGCCCATGAACTCCACCCAGGGCAGTTCCTCCATGCGCGCCACCAGGTACTCCATGAGCGCGTGCTCGCGGGCAACGAGGTTGTCCATGCCGATGGACTCCACGTAGGTGAGCGCGGCGTCGAGCGCGTAAGCGCCGGCGGCGTCCTGCGTGCCTGCCTCGAACTTCTCGGGGATGGGCGCCCAGGCGGCGTCGGTCTCGCTCACCCAGTCGATCATCTCGCCGCCGAGAAGCATGGGCGGCATGGCCTCCAGGATGTCGCGCTTGCCCCACAGCACGCCGATGCCCATGGGCCCCATGATCTTATGCGCCGAGAAGGCATACAGGTCGGCGCCCAGATCGTGCACGTCCACCGCCATGTGCGGCACGGCCTGCGCGCCGTCCACCACCACGTAGGCGCCCATCTCGTGGGCGCGCGCGGCGATGGCGCGCACGGGGTTCTCCACGCCCAGGACGTTGGACACCTGGCCGATGGAGACGATGCGCGTGTGCGGACCGATCTTGGCCTGAATCTCCTCGGCGGAAATCTCGTAGTCACCGCCCTGGGCGGGGCGCAGGTACACGAGCGTGGCGCCCGTGGCGCGGCAGAGCTGCTGCCAGGGGATGAGGTTGGAGTGGTGCTCCATGATGGAGATGGCCACCTCGTCGCCTGGCTTGAGGTCGGCAAGCGCTGCCAGGCCCTTCGCGGCCAGGTTGAGCGCCTCGGAGGCGTTGCGCACGAAGACTACCTCGTCGGCGTCGGTGGCGCCGATGAAGCGCGCCGTGTGGGCGCGGGCCTTCGCGATGGCCTCGGTGGCCTCGATGGAGAGGCGATACAGGCCGCGCAGGGGGTTGGCGTTCATCGTCTCGTAGAAGCGGCGCTGCGCGTCGAGCACACAGGCCGGGCGCTGCTCGGTGGCGGCGGAGTCGAGGTAGACGAACTCCGGCGAGTTCGCGAGCAGGGCGAACTCCGCGCGGAAGGGGTTCTTGGCGATGTCGGCCACGTCGGGCGAGCCGGCGGCCGCGCTCACGCAGCCCGCAAGGCCCAGGTCGGCCTCACCGCTCGCGTCGATGGAATAGAGTCGTGCCATAGGGGCTTTCCTCCTGAGACTGAGCCGGGGCGCGCCGCCGCCGTGTGGCCTGCGGTCGCGCCCCGGCAAGGAGCGTTCGTCGGGTGCCGGGGCTACTCCCCCAGCATGTCGGCCACGGCGTCGGCGCCGAGCACGCGCTCGGCGGCCGCGCGCACGGCGGCCGCTGCCTGGGGCACGGGTGCGTCCTCGAGGGCGGCGGCGAAGGTGGACTCCATCACGAGGGCGGGGATGTCCTCGGGGGCCAGGCCGCGCGACACCAGGTAGGCGCGCTGCTCGGGGCTGATCTCGCCCACCGTGGCGCCGTGGTCGCCCGCGACGTCGTCCTCGTCGCACAGGATGACAGGCAGCGACTGGTTGCCCACGTTGTCGCCTGCCAGCAGCACCGTCTCGTTCTCGCTGCCCTTGGAGCCCTTGCAGCCGCGCACGAGGTCGATCGTGTCACGCAGCGACTTGCAGGCGCCCTCGGTGAGCACGCCGGAGAACGTCATCGTGCACAGGGTGCGGCGGCCCAGCTGGCGCACCACGTGGCCGAAGTCGAGCGTCTGCTCGCCGCGGCCCAGGTAGCGGCAGTCAAGCTCGAGCGTCGAGCCGTCGCCGGCCAGGTCGCACCTGAAACCGGTGGCGCTGAGCGGCGCGTCGAGCACGTACTGCCTCACGTGCACAAGGGCGTCCTTGCCCGCGACGATGCCCACGTTGTCGAGCATCTTGTCGGCGCCGCAGGCCACCACGGAGAAGAGGTCGAGCTTGGCGCCCTCCTCCACGGCGATGCGCACCGACCAGCCGCTGACCTGCCCGCTCTCGGCGGGGGCGTCGCCCACGAGCACGACGCAGGCCTCAGCGCCTGCGCCGATCACGACGTCGAGCGCGAAGGCCGCTTGCGCCACCTGCGCCATGTCCACCACGACGGGCTCGGCCGCAACCTCACCGGGGGCAACCTCCACGCGGCACACCTCGCCGGCAGCCGCCTCAAGCCACGCCTGGGCGGCCTCGCCCGCGCCGCCCACCGGCGGCTGCACGCTCGCGCCCGCGAAGCGCTCGGCGGCCTCGTCGGCTTCCTCGGCGGCCTCAACCGCAGGCACCTCGATGTCGATGCCGTTGATCTCCAGATGGTTCCAGGTGGGAGTGGGAAGCTCGTTCACCTG
Organism: Alistipes onderdonkii; assembly: GCA_963648855.1. GTDB lineage: Bacteria > Actinomycetota > Coriobacteriia > Coriobacteriales > UMGS124 > UMGS124. Next base: position 14,324 of record CAVJGP010000030.1, read on the forward strand.
CTTCAGTACCAGCATGTTCGACTTCTCCACGTTAGCCCACCGCGCCTTCCATCTCGAGCTTGATGAGGTTGTTCATCTCGACGGCGTACTCAAGCGGCAGCTCCTTCGAGATGGGGTTCGCAAAGCCGTTGACCACCATGGTGCGGGCCTCGTTCTCGGTGCAGCCGCGGCTCATGAGGTAGGTCACCGTATCGTCGGAGATGCGGCCGATCGTGGCCTCGTGGCCCACGCTCGCCGTACGGCAGCGCACGTCGATGGCGGGGATGGTGTCGCTTCGGCTGTGGTCGTCGAGCATGAGCGAGGCGCAGCTCACGGACGCCTTGGCGTGCTCGGCGCCCTCGGTGATGCACACGGCCGAGCGGAAGGTGGAGATGCCGCCGTCCTTGGAGAGCGACTTGGCGTTGATGGAGCAGCGCGTGTCCTTGCCCTGCAGCACCACGCGCGTGCCCGTGTCGAGGTTCTGGGTGGCGCCGGCGAAGGTGATGCCCGTGTACTCACAGCTGGAGCGGTCGCCCACGAGGAACGACGTGGGGTACAGGTAGCTCACGTGGCTTCCGAAGGAGCCCGACACCCACTCGATGACGCCGTCCTCCTCAACGCGGGCGCGCTTGGTGTTGAGGTTGTACATGTTCTTGGACCAGTTCTCCACCGTGGAGTAGCGCAGGCGCGCGCCCTTGCCCACGTAGAGCTCCACGCAGCCCGCGTGCAGGTTGGCTACGTTGTATTTGGGGGCCGAGCAGCCCTCCACGAAGTGCAGGTCGGCACCGGGCTCCAGGATGATGAGCGTGTGCTCGAACTGGCCGGCGCCGGCGGCGTTGAGGCGGAAGTAGCTCTGCAGCGGGAAGTCCACCTTCACGCCCGCGGGCACGTACACGAAGGAGCCGCCCGACCACACCGCGCCGTGCAGCGCCGCGAACTTGTGGTCGGTGGGGGGCACGAGCTGCATGAACTTCTCGTGGATGAGCTCGGCGTAGGGGCCCTCCAGGGCCTCCTCGATGCCGGAGTACACCACGCCCTGGGCGGCCACCTCCTCGCGCATGTTGTGGTACACGAGCTCGGAGTCGTACTGGGCGCCCACGCCGGCCAGGCTTGCGCGCTCGGCCTCGGGGATGCCCAGGCGCTCGAAGGTGTCCTTGATGTCCTCGGGCACGTCGTCCCAGTTCTGGGCCTGGTCGGTCTTGGGCGACACGTAGGCGGAGATGTGGTTCATGTCGAGGCCCTCGATGGAGGGGCCCCAGTTGGGAGGCATGGGGGTGCTCTCGTAGATCTCGAGGCTCTTGAGGCGCAGGTCGAGCATCCACTGCGGCTCGTTCTTCTTGGCCGAGATCTCGCGCACCAGCTCGGGGGTCAGGCCGTCGGCCGCACGCTCGTAGCCCTCCTCGGGCTTCGTGAAGTCGTACAGGCCGCCGCCGGCCTGCGTGAAGTCGGCGATGTCGGTGTTTGCCATGCCGCTCACCTACTCGGCTGCCGGGTTCTGCGCGGCCTCGAGGGCCTCGTAGGAGGCAAAGCCGGTCTGGTCGATCTGCTTGGCAAGCGAGCCGTCGCCCGTGGCCACGAGGTGGCCCTTCACCATGACGTGCGTCTTGTCGATGGTGAGGCGCTCAAGGATGCGCGTGTTGTGCGTGATGATGAGAAGCGCGCCGTCGCACATCTCGCGGTAGGCCTGAATGCCGCGGGCCACGACCTCGAGGGCGTCGACGTCCAGGCCCGAGTCGGTCTCGTCGAGGATGGCGAGCTTGGGCTGGAGCAGCAGCAGCTGCAGCATCTCGACCTTCTTGCGCTCGCCGCCCGAGAAGCCCACGTTGAGGTCGCGCACGAGGTTGGACTGGTTGAGGCTCAGCTGGTCGCACAGCTCGCCCACGTGGGCGCGGAACTTCGAGCCGCTCACCTTGGGGCCGGGGCGCTTGCGCGTGATGGTGCGCAGGAACTGGTACAGCGGCACGCCGGGCACCTCGACGGGAGCCTGGTAGCTCATGAAGATGCCCGCAAGGGAGCGCTTGTCGGCCGACAGGGCCGTGACGTCCTGGCCGTCAAACTCGATGGAGCCGCCCGTCACCTCGTAGGTGGGGTCGCCCATGATCGTCTTGCCCAGCGTGGACTTGCCCGCGCCGTTGGGGCCCATGAGCACGTGCACCTCGCCGGGGTTGACCGTCAGGTCCACGTTGTGCAGGATGGGCTTCTCGCCAACCTGGGTGCTGAGGCCAGAGACGCTCAGCAGGGCAGAATCAGCCATTGTTTCCTCCATACTCTCCTCGGGGCTCGCAGAACCGCTCTCCACACGGCCGCCCCGTCGTATCCATAGCGCGGCAGTCTATACAAAGGCCGTCACGCGGGCAATTCTAATCTGACTGACTTTGTATGATTACGTCAAATCTGACCTTTTCCGTATGATTTGGTACCAACGGGTGTCGCCACAGGGGCGCTCGGGGTTCCAAGATCGCGTCCCGGGGGCGGGGTGTGGACGGTGGACGATGCCCCCGCGCGAGTGCGCAGACTCCAAGGCGGTGCTGGCCGCACGACCGTATCGAGCCTCGCCGAAAGGTGGCCTTTTGGCGCGAGAAACGCCTTCTTGCCCAGGCTCGCCGCATGTTCGTACCGTTTGTACCCGCTTTTGTTTCCTGCCAAGACACACCCCGTTGCCCACATCCCGGCGAGCACCTATACTCCGCGCTAACGCGATTCACCCGCAACGAAGGAGTGCCCCATGGCCACGCTCGAAGAGGTTTACACGACGATCAAGTCCGACAAGGCGACGGGAGAGGAGTTCTCCCAGGCCTGGGGCACAGACGAGGTGCTCGAGGAGTTCCTGGCCAAGCGGGGCTGCACGGCCACGGCCGATGAGGCAAGGACGTTCCTCACCGAAAGGGCCAAGCAGGACATCCAGGCCGCAGAGATGTCCGAAGAGGACCTCGCCACCATCGGCGGCGGCGAGGCTCAGGAGTTCGCCCACGAAAAGGGCCTGAGGCACAAGTATCAGTGCCCCGTCTGCGGCAGCACCGAATTGAAGAGGGTGTCCGAGGAAGTGCAGACCTACATCCTGTGGATCCTCCCCTATCAGTGCCACATGAAGGAGTGGATCGAGTGCTGCGGCTGCGGCAAGCACTACTCCCTGATGGGAGGCGACCTAATCATGCTCGAGTAGCGCACACCAAAGCC
>CAVJGP010000030.1:17784-28963 GCA_963648855.1 Alistipes onderdonkii
GCGAGGGCGACGCGGCGTTCGACCGCGTGCTCAACGAGTTCCTCGTGCGCACCTACCGCGCCATCGAGCGCTACGAGGAGAAGTCGCTGCGCGTGATGGGCGGCCTTGACCTCACGAGCGCCGAGGCGCACATGGTGGAGGCCGTGGGCCTGGGCCAGGCCGACCACCCCGAGGGCGTGCCGGTCACGCAGCTCGCCGAGATGCTCGACGTGCGCGTCCCCAGCGCCACCGCCCAGGTGAAGCGCCTCACCGAGAGAGGCCTGCTCACCAAGGAGCGCTCCGCCAGCGACGGCCGCTCGGTGGTGGTGCGCCTCACCCAGCAGGGCCGGCGCGCCTACCGCCTGCACGCGGGCTTCCACCGCCACATGGTGCAGTCCTGCGCCGGGCAGCTCACGGCCGAGGAGCGCCGCGTGTTCGCGAGCAGCCTGCAGAAGCTCGCCGACTTCTTCAACGCCGCCGCCGACGAGACCGACAGACGCGTCGCGGCCGGCATCACCCACCCCCGTGCCGACGCGCAGCCCGACGAGGGCTGCGACCAGGCCACGTCAGACTGAGCAGAGGAGAGCATGGCATTCCACGTGATGGGCACCGGCAGCGCCCGGCCCGCCAACGTCGTGACCAACGACGACCTATCGAAGTTCCTCGACACCAACGACGAGTGGATCTCGTCGCGCACGGGCATCCACTCGCGTCGTTGCTGCACGAGCGAGACCTGCACCGACCTGGCCGAGACCGCCGCGCGCGCCGCGCTGCAAGACGCGGGCATCGACGCCTCGCAGCTTGACCTCATCATCTGCTCCACCATCACCGCCGACGACGTCACGCCCTCCTGCGCCGCCATGGTGCAGCAGCGCATCGGCGCCACCTGCCCGGCCTTCGACATCAACGCGGCCTGCGCGGGCTTCGTGTTCGCGCTCGACGTGGCGCACGGCTACTTCGCCCGCGGTGCGGCTGAGCGCGTCCTCATCGTGTCGGCCGAGAAGATGAGCCGCATGGTGGATTGGACGGAGCGCTCCGTGAGCGTGCTCTTCGGCGACGGCGCGGGCGCGGCGGTGCTGGGCGCGGGCGGCGAGAGCCCCCTGTACACCAAGCTCGCCACCAAGGGCGCCCACGACGTGCTCTTCTGCCCGGGCATGCGCGGCAACTCCCCCTTCGACGCCACGCCTGAGGTCGAGCCCTTCCTGCACATGAAGGGCCAGGAGGTCTTCAAGTTCGCCGTGACCTCCATCTGCGCCGACGTCCGGCAGATGCTTCAGCAGACCGGCCTTGAGGCATCCGACATCGACCTCTTCGTGTTCCACCAGGCCAACAAGCGCATCCTCGACTCCGCCGTTGAGAAGCTGGGGCTCGACCGGGAGCGCGTGGCCTACACCATCCAGGAGAGCGGCAACATCTCCAGCGCCTGCATCCCCCTCACGCTCGACACCTACAGCAGGCAGGGGCGCCTGCGCGACGGCGACCTCGTGTGCTGCTCGGGCTTTGGAGCGGGTCTGGTTGTTGCCACCACGCTGCTGAAGTGGGGCCGCACGAAGTAAAATGACGCCCATGCGGGTATACGAGCCCGCTGTGCTAGTTAAACAGGCGTCCGGCACCGGGCCGGCTCGCCGCGAGCAAAAAGGAGACACCATGTCCGACACTCTCGATCGCGTCAAGAAGGTTCTGCAGGACGGCTTCGAGGTCGATCCCGCCAAGGTGACCCCCGAGTCCACGCTGGCCTCCCTGGGCCTGGACTCCCTGGACACCGTCGAGGTCGTCATGCAGTGCGAGGACGAGTTCGGCATCGAGATCGACCAGGAGTCCAACCCCTCCACCGTCGGTGAGTTCGTCGCCGTCATCGACAAGACCCTGGGAGAGTAGTTCATGATCCGCACCCCCTTGTGCGACCAGCTCGGGATCGAACGCCCGGTGTTCCAGGGCGGCATGGCCTGGATTGCCGACGCGAGCCTGGCCGCAGCCGTGAGCGAGGCCGGCGGCCTGGGCATCATCGCAGCCATGAACGCAAACGCCGAGTGGCTGCGCGACCAGATCCACCAGCTCAGGGCCAAGACCGACAAGCCCTTCGGCGTGAACGTCATGCTCATGAGCCCCTTCGCCGACGAGGTGGCCCAGGTCGTGGCCGACGAGCACGTGCCCGTTGCCGTGACCGGCGCCGGCAACCCGGCCAAGTACATGGAGCTTTGGAAGCAGGCCGGCGTCAAGGTCGTGCCCGTGGTGGCGAGCGTCGCCCTGGCCAAGCTCATGGAGCGCCTGGGCGCCACGGCCGTCGTGGCCGAGGGCACCGAGAGCGGCGGCCACATCGGCGAGCTCACCACCATGGCGCTCGTGCCCCAGGTGGTGGACGCCGTGAAGATCCCCGTGCTCGCCGCAGGCGGCATCGCCGACGGTCGCGGCGTGGCGGCGGCCTTCATGCTGGGCGCACAGGGGGTGCAGGTCGGCACGAGGTTCCTCGTGGCCAAGGAGTGCACGGTGAGCCAGGAGTACAAGGACCGCGTGCTCAAGGCGCGCGACCTCTCTACCACGGTCACCGGACGCCGCACGGGGCACCCCATCCGCTGCCTGAAGTCGCCCTTCACCCAGAACTACGCGGCCATCGAGAAGGCCGCCCAGTCCGACGAGGAGCTGCACGGCCTGTCGGCCGGCGCGCTTCGCAAGGCCGCCCAGGACGGCAACGGCGCCGAGGGCCAGTTCATGGCCGGCCAGATCGCCGCGCTCGTGAACCAGGAGCAGACGGCGGCGCAGATCGTGGACGACCTCATGGCCGACGCCGAGCGCGTGCTGGGAGGTGCGCAGACGTGGGTAAGGTAGCCATCCTCTTCGCGGGCCAGGGCGCCCAGCACGAGGGCATGTGCGCCGAGCTCGCGGCCGGCGTGCCTGTGGCGCGCGAGGTGTTCGAGCGCTGCGACGCGGTGCGTCCCGGCACCTCGGAGCAGTGCTTCCATGCCGACAAGGCCACGCTCTCCCTCACGGCGAACACCCAGCCCTGCGTGTGGGCCTGCGACATGGCCTGCGCCCGCGCCCTTGAGGCCGCAGGCGTCGTGCCCGCCGCCGTGGCGGGCTTCTCGCTGGGAGAGCTGGCGGCGCTCGCCTTCGCGGGCGTCATCGAGGAAGGCCAGGCCTTCCGCCTCGTGTGCCGCCGCAGCGAGCTCATGGACGCGGCCTGCCAGGCCAACCCCGGCGCGATGGCCGCCGTGCTCAAGCTCACCCCCGAGCAGGCGGAGGAGCTTGCCGAGCAGGCCGGCGCCTGGCCCGTCAACTACAACTCGCCCGCCCAGACCGTCTGCGCAGGGTCGCCTGAGGCCATCGCGGCCCTGTGCGACCTGGTAAAGCAGGCAGGTGGCCGCGCGATGCCGCTCGCCGTGCAGGGCGCCTTCCACAGCCCCTTCATGGCAAGCGCCCGCGAGGGCCTCGCCGAGGCGCTGGGCGAGGTCGAGTTCGCGTCCGGCAGCGTGCCCGTGTGGGCTAACGCGACCGCCCAGCCCTACCCCGCCGACGCCGCCCAGGCCAAGGAGCTGCTCGCCGCGCAGGTGGCGAGCCCCGTGCGCTGGGCGCAGACCCTGCAGGCCCTGGCGGCGCAGGGCATCGACACGTTCGTCGAGGTAGGACCCGGCAAGACGCTCACGGGCCTCGTGAAGCGCACGCTGCCCGAGGCGACCGCCCTTTCCTGCGAGACGCCCGACGACCTGGCGGCGGTGCTCGCCGCCCTGAAGGAGGACTAGCGATGGCAGAGGATCTGCAGACCGCGCAGGCTCCCGAGACCCCCGCGCGCGTGGCCGTCGTGACCGGCGGATCGCGCGGCATCGGCCGGGCCGTGGCCCTGCGCCTGGCACAGGACGGCTGCGACGTGGCCGTGCTCTACGCCGGCAACGACGAGGCCGCCCGCGAGACGGTGCAGGCCATCGAGGCGCTGGGGCGTCGCGCCCACGCATGGAAGTGCGACGTGGCCGACGCCGAGGAGTGCGCCGCCGTGTGCAAGGAGGTCGCAAGCGAGCTGGGCACGGTGGACGTCCTCGTGAACAACGCCGGCGTCACCCGCGACAACCTGCTGGGACGCATCAAAGACGAGGACTTCGACCGCGTGATCGACGTCAATCTCAAGGGCGCGTTCAACATGGTGAAGGCCCTCTACCGCACCTGGCTGCGCAACAAGGGCACGGGCCGCATCGTCAACGTGAGCTCGGTGGTGGGCCTCATGGGCAACGCCGGCCAGGCCAACTACGCCGCGAGCAAGGCGGGCCTCATCGGCCTCACCAAGAGCGTGGCCCGCGAGCTGGCCCCGCGCGGCGTGACCTGCAACGCGGTTGCCCCCGGCTTCATCGAGACCGACATGACCGCGCAGCTCTCGCAAGAGGTGCGCGACGCCTACGACAAGCAGATCCCGCTGGGCCACATGGGCAGCGCCGAGGACGTGGCGCAGGTCGTGGCGTTCCTCGCAAGCCCGGCTGCGGCCTACGTCACCGGCGAGGTCATCAGGGTTGACGGCGGCATCGCCATGTAGCAAGGGCGGGCCCGGGCCCGTCGAGCAGAGCAAGACCTGAGCAAAGGAGCACGTCCCATGCAACACAGAGTCGTGATCACCGGCATCGGCGCCGTGACGCCGCTGGGCAACGACGCCCCCACGAGCTGGGAGGCCGTCAAGGCAGGCGTGTGCGGCATCGCCCCCATCACGCACTTCGACACCGAGGCCTACAAGGTGAAGGTGGCCGCCGAGGTCAAGGGCTTCGACCCGCTTGAGCGCGGCATCTCCAAGTCGGAGGTGCGCCGCAACGACCCCTCCATCAACTTCGCCCTGGTGGCCTCCGACGAGGCCGTCGCCGACGCGGGCCTGCTCATCGAGGGCTCCGCTCGCCTGGCCGCGCTTGCCGAGGAGGACCCCTCGGCGCAGGCCAATGTGGCGGCCGAGCGCGTGGGCACCTACGTGGGCTCGGGCATCGGCGGCTTCCAGACGATGATCGACAACGTCCTCAAGTGCCACAACGAGGGGCCGCGCAAGGTGAGCCCGCTCATGATTCCCAACATGATCGCCAACATGCCCTGCGGCGCGGTGTCCATCCGCCAGCATGCGACGGGCCCCACCCTGCCCATCGTCACCGCCTGCGCCACCTCGGCGCACGAGATCGGCGAGGCCTTCCACGCGATCAAGTGCGGCCAGGTCGACGCCGCCCTGGCCGGCGGCACGGAGTACGCCGTCATCGAGGACGCCGTGGCCGGCTTCACGAGCTGCATGGCACTCTCCAAGAACCCCGACCCCGCCACGGCCTGCCGCCCCTTCGACGCCGAGCGCGACGGCTTCGTGATGGGCGAGGGCTCGGTCATCCTCGTGCTTGAGGACCTGGAGCATGCCCGCGCCCGCGGCGCGAAGGTGTACGCCGAGGTGGTGGGCTACGGCAACACCGCCGACGCCTACCACATCACGAGCCCCGACCCCACGGCCGACGGCATCGCCCGCTGCATCCGCATCGCCTTGGAGGAGGGCGAGGTGAAGCCCGAGGAGGGCCTGTACATCAACGCCCACGGCACCTCGACCCACCTCAACGACGCCTGCGAGACGGCCGGCTTCAAGCTCGCCCTGGGCGAGGACGGGGCCCGTGCGGCCCACATCAGCTCCACCAAGAGCATGCACGGCCACATGCTGGGGGCCACCGGCGCCATGGAGGCCATGGTGTGCGCCCTGGCGCTGCGCGAGGGCGTCGTGCCCGCCACCGTGGGCCTCACCACGCCCGACCCCGAGTGCGACCTGGACTACACCCCCGGCAAGCAGGCGGTTCCCGCCGAGCTCACCTGGGCGCTTTCTACCAACCTGGGCTTCGGCGGCCACAACGCCGCCCTGGCCTTCAAGAAGTACGTGGAGGAGTAAGCATGGACCTCGAAACCCTGCGCGGCTTCGCCGACCTGATGCAGGAGCGCGGGCTCACGCGCATCAAGCTCGAGGAGCCCGACCTGACCCTGGAGCTTGAGCGTGAGGGCAGCATGCCCCAGCCGCCCGCGTGGCCCGCGATGCCGCCCGCGATGCCCGCCACCTGGCCCGCTGCGGCCCCCGCGCCTGCTGCGCCTGCCGCCGCGCCCGCCGTCCCCGCGGTGGAGCCGGCTGCCACCGCGCCCGCGCCTGCGGCCGCGCCCAAGCCCGGTGCCACCGAGGTGTGCGCCCCCATGGTGGGCGTGTTCTACGTGGCCCCCTCCCCCGGCGCCGAGCCCTTCGTGCGCGTGGGCTCCAAGGTGAAGAAGGGCGAGACCCTGTGCATCCTGGAGGCCATGAAGCTCATGAACGAGGTAGTGGCCGAGTGCGACGGCGAGGTGGCCGAGATTTGCGCCACCGACGGCGAGCTCGTCGAATACGGCCGCGTGCTGTTCAGGATCTACTAGTCGCGCCTTCCCCGGTGATAAAACCCCAGGTAAACCCTGGAATAGCCTGATTCAACCAAGGGAACCCAGCAGGTTGACTCGAAGGCCCCGGGAAAGACGCACCCAACTACGCACGCCTTGCAGGTCGACCTAAAAGACTCCGGGATAGACGGACCGCTTGGGCGCACCCTGCAGGTTGCCCTAAAAGACTCTGGGAAAGACGGATTGTCTCTCGCAAGGCGTCCGAAGGCGATGTGTACTGGAGTACATGAGCCTTCGGAGAACGCAGCGAGAGGCAATCCGCGATCGGATAAGACTATGGACAGAGAGCAACTTAAGACTATCCTGCCTCACCGTGAACCGATGCTCCTCCTTGATTCCTCCGAGGTCATCGACGGCGTGGCCTGCGGCACCTACAAGGTGCGCGGCGACGAGTTCTTCCTGCAGGGGCACTTCCCCGGCAACCCCGTGGTGCCCGGCGTCATCCTGTGCGAGATGATGGCGCAGAACTGCTGCGTGCTCGTGGGCGCCGAGGCCACGGCCGGCAAGGACACGTTCTACACGAGCATGGACAAGATCCGCTTCAAGCACCCCGTGGTGCCCGGCGACGAGGTGTCCATCCGTTGCGAGCTCACGCGCCACAAGGGCCCGTTCTACTTCGCCTCGGGCCAGGTGCTCGTGGGCGACACCCTGTGCGTGTCCGGCGAGTTCTCCATCGCCTTGATGCCCAAGAAATAATGCCTGGGACTCGCCGGGGCGCCGCACTCGCGCGTGCCCCGGCGAGTCCCGCTTGCAGACGATGCCTTGCCCGGACGACCATCGACCCTGGCAGACGGCGCGTTCCCGTGCGTTCGAAGATAGGTAGAAGATGTTCAGTAAGATTCTGATTGCAAACCGCGGCGAGGTGGCCGTGCGCGTCATCCGCGCGTGCAAGGAGATGGGCGTCGAGACCGTCGCCGTCTTCAGCAACGCCGACAAGGACGCCCTGCATGTGGCCCTGGCCGACGAGGCCTACTGCATCGGCGGGCCGCGCCCCCAGGAGAGCTACCTCAACAAGGACGCCATCCTCACGGTGGCCCTCAAGACGGGCGCGGCGGCCATCCACCCCGGCTACGGCTTCCTCTCCGAGAACGCCGACTTCGCGCGCATGTGCAAGCAGGCGGGCGTGGTGTTCATCGGCCCCGAGGCCGACGTCATCGAGAAGCTCGGCAGCAAGGACGCCGCGCGCATCTGCGCCCGCGAGGCCGACGTGCCCGTGGCCCCGGGCTGCGACCTGCTCACGAGCGCCGAGCAGGCAGAGGCCGAGGCGCGCCGCATCGGCTGCCCCGTGCTCATCAAGGCACGCGCGGGCGGCGGCGGGCGCGGCATCCGTCGCGTCGACTCCCCCGAGGCGGCCCGCGCCGCCTACCAGGAGGCCTACTCCGAGGCCCTCTCGGCCTTCGGCGACGGCGAGTGCTACATGGAGAAGTTCGTGGAGCACGCCCACCACGTGGAGGTGCAGCTGCTCTGCGACAAGCACGGCCACGCCGTGGCCCTGGGCGAACGCGAGTGCTCGGTGCAACGCCGCAACCAGAAGCTGCTCGAGGAGAGCCCCTGCGCGTGCCTCAAACCCCGCGTGCGCGAAAAGCTCCTGGAGGCGGCCGTGCGCCTGGCAAAAAAGGTCAAGTACACGGGCGTGGGCACCATCGAGTTCCTCTACACCGACGCCGGCGAGTTCTACTTCATGGAGATGAACACGCGCCTGCAGGTGGAGCACCCCGTGACCGAGATGGTGACGGGCCTGGACCTCGTGAAGTGGCAGATCCGCTGCGCCGCCGGGGCCAAGCTGCCCTTCAAGCAGGAGGACATCCGCCCGCAGGGCGCGGCCATCGAGTGCCGCATCAACGCCGAGGACGAGAACTTCCGCCCCTCCTGCGGCAAGGTGACCATGCTGCACGTGCCCAACGGCCCCTGGGTGCGCTTCGACTCGGCCCTCTACCAGGGCTGCACCGTGCCCCCTTGGTACGACTCGCTGCTGGGCAAGCTCATCGTGCACGCCCCCACCCGCGAGGAGGCCGTGCGCAAGATGCGCTCGGCCCTGGGCGAGCTTGCCATCGAGGGCGTCTGCGACAACTCCGAGCTGCAGCTCGACATCCTCAACAACCCCGAGTTCCTGAGCGGGGTCTACCACACGGACCTGATGGGACACCTCTATGCCAATCGTGACTAGGCTGGGCAAGAAATCGCGCAACACGCTTGAGAGCAGCGCAAACGACGTCCCGGTGGAGATTCCCGAGCGCAGGCTCTACGCCAAGTGCAACGCCTGCAAGCGCATCGTGGACATCGAGGAGGCCGCGCGCAACCTCGACGTGTGCCCCAACTGCGGCCACCACATGCGCCTGGGCGCCCGCCGCAGGATTGAGCTGACCTGCGATGCAGGCAGCTTCAACGAGTGGGACGCGAACCTCGAGGCCACCGACTTCCTGGGCTTCCCGGGCTATACGGCCAAGCTCCAGGCCGCGCGCACCAAGACCGGCGAGGCTGACGCCGTGGTGTGCGGCCAGGCACGCATCGAGGGCATGCCGTGCGCCCTGTTCGTGATGAACGGCGACTTCATGATGGGCTCGATGGGCGCCGTGGTGGGCGAGAAGATCTCGCGCACCTTCGAGCGCGCCGCGCGCGAGGGCCTGCCCGTGGTGGGCTTCACCGTGTCGGGCGGCGCCCGCATGCAGGAGGGCACCACCTCCCTCATGCAGATGGCCAAGGTGTCGGCCGCCAGGCAGCGCTTCGCCCAGGAGGGCGGCTTCTACCTGTGCGTCCTCACCGACCCCACCTCCGGCGGCGTCACCGCGTCCTTCGCCATGGAGGGCGACGTCATCCTGGCCGAGCCCGGGGCGCTCGTGGCCTTCGCGGGCCCGCGCGTCATCGAGCAGACCATCCACAAGAAGCTGCCCGAGGGCTTCCAGAGCGCGGAGTTCCAGCTAGAGCACGGCTTCGTGGACCGCATCGTCGCACGCAAGGACATGCGCGACGAGGTGGCCAGGCTGCTCGCCCTGCACGCCGAGCCCGAGGTGGCCGCCCAGTGGGTGCGCCCCCGCCCCGCCGACGACGCCCAGCCCGCAGCCGCGCAGGCAGCCAAGCCCGCAAAGCCCGCCAAGCACGCCGAGGCGCACGCCCCCGAGGCGAGCAGCGCCTACGACCGCGTGAGGAACGCCCGCAGCGCCGAGCGCGCCACCGCGAGCGACATCATCGAGAACCTCTTCGAGGACTTCGTCGAGCTGCACGGCGACCGAGGCTTCCGCGACGACGCGGCCGTGGTGGCCGGCATCGCCTCCCTGGACGGCCGCCCCGTCACCGTCATCGCCACCGAGCGCGGGCGCAACCTCAAGGAGCGCGTGGCCCGCAACTTCGGCTCGGCCCACCCCGAGGGCTACCGCAAGGCCCTGCGCCTCATGCGCCAGGCCGAGCAGTTCGGCCGTCCCGTGGTGTGCCTCATCGACACCTCGGGCGCCTACTGCGGCATCGAGGCCGAGGAGCGCGGCCAGGGCGCGGCCATCGCCGAGAACCTCGTGGCCATGGCGGGCCTGGCCTGCCCCGTGGTGAGCGTCGTCATCGGCGAGGGCGGCTCGGGCGGCGCCCTGGGCCTGGGCGTGGCCGACCGCGTGTGGATGCTCGAGAACGCCGTGTACTCGGTCATCAGCCCCGAGGGCTGCGCGTCCATCCTCTACAAGGACGCCGCCAAGGCGCCCGAGGCGGCTGCGGCCCTGGGCCTCACGGCGCAGAAGCTCCTCGAGCTGGGCATCATCGACCGCATTGTGGATGAGGGCACGGGCACGGCCGCCGAAGTTGCGGCGCGCCTGCACGAGGCCCTCGCCCCCACGCTCGACGAGCTGTGCGGCCTGGACGTGCAGGCCCTCACGCAGCAGCGCTACGCCAAGTTCCGCGGGATGGGGGTGGCCACCATATGCTCGCGATAGTCGTGGACTCCAGCGCCTGCCTCACCCGCGCCGAGGCCGCGCGCATCGGCGCCACCATGGTGCCCATGACCTACAAGCTCGACGGCGCCCTCAAGCAGGAGACGTTCATGGGCGAGAACGGCGACTTTGCCGCCGCCTTGGATGAGGAGCGCATCACCGAGGGCGCGGGCACGAGCACCGAGACCTTCCTGGCGGCCTTCAAGCAGCTGGCGGAAGAGGGCTCGGACATCCTGTGCATCACCACCTCCGACAAGTTCTCGAGCTGCTACCGCAACGCCTGCAAGGCGGCCGACCAGGTGCGCGGCACCATCCGCAGGGCCGCCGGCGCCACGAGCCGCGAGGCCAACTCGGCGGCTGCGGCGGGTGCGGCCAAGCTGCCGCGCATCTCGGTGCTCGACTCGCAGTCCACCATCTGCGGCGTGGAGTCGCTCGCCAGCCTGGCGCGCAAGCTCGACGAGCAGGGCCTCTCCTACGACCAAATCGTCGCCCACTTGGAGCAGGCCCGCGGCGACCAGGGCATCGCCTTCAGCGTGCCGAGCACGGCCGCGCTTCGCCGCACAGGCCGCATCGCGATGATCCCGCTGTCGGTGGGCAAGCTCCTCAACCGCTACCCCGTGCTCACCGTGCGCGAGGGCGCCGTCAAGCATGTGGACACCGCCCGCGGCATCCAGGCGCTCGCCCGTCAGATGGCCGCCTGCGTGCCCGACGACGCGCCGCGCGACATCACGCTCACCTATTTCGGCAGGCAAGGCGCGGGCTGCGTGGAGCTGCTCCACGCCGTGAAGTCGCGCTTCCCCCTGGTAAACGTGCGCGTGAAGCAGGGCGGCCCCGTGCTCAGCTCCATCCTGGGCGCCGGCGCCATCAGCCTTGCCTGGGGACCTGCG
>CAVJGP010000031.1:0-27615 GCA_963648855.1 Alistipes onderdonkii
CGCGCGAAAGGCCGCGGATGCCCTCCTTGGCGGCGGCGTAGGAGCACTGGCCCACATTGCCAAACAGGCCCGCACCGCTCGCAAAGTTAATGACCGTGCCGCGCGTCTCCTTGAGGTGCGGGTAGCAGGCCTTCATGTAATAGAACGCCGCATAGAGGCCCGAGAACATGGCGAGGTTGAACTGCTCGGTCGTGTGTTCGGCCAGCGGCACGCCCGAAGCGGAGGCCTGTGCGTTGTTGATGAGCACGTCGATACGGCCGAACTCGGCCATCGCAGCGTCAACCACACCCTGCACGACGGCCTCGTTGTCGGCCCCGGCGTTGACGTCGGCCGCGCACGTAAGCACGCGGATGCCGTACTTCTCCTCCAGCTCGGCCTTGGCAGCGTCAAGCTTGGCCTGGTTGCGGCCGGTGATGACGAGGTTCGCGCCCTCCTTGGCATAGGCGGTGGCGATGCCGTAGCCGATGGAACCGCAGCTCACGCCGTCGGCGAGCACCGCACGGCCTGCACCCGTGATCATGGCAGTCTTACCAGCTAGAAAACCCATAAGAGCACTCCTTAGCGCGCGCCTAAGCACGCTGCTTGGGGGAAATGATGGCTGACGTCTCATAGGCATGCGGCCGGCCCGCTCATTGCAAACCAGCCCCGCGCCTCACACGCATTATGCCCGCACGTCACACCTCGCGCACCCGCCCATCGGTCAGCGCACGCTTGCACGCCACAGACAAGCACGGCACACAAAAACTGCAAGCACCGACAGGAGCATGCGAGATAGACGCGCCAACGTCAGAACAAAGCAGGCCAAAGACAAGTGCCCCTATGCCCACTCGCACGCAACTCTCACATGCTTGCCAGCAAACGCGAATCCCCAGCGCAGGCGGCCTTCGGCACCCTCAGGCAGTGGCGCGTCATCGTAGCCTCGCTCTGCAATCTGGGCAAGACCATCCTGCGCAAGAGCATCGAGCTTGGCAGAAAGGGCGTCCACATTCTGAGGCGCATCACGCGATGCGAGATACTTGACCTCAATCGTCACAAGCGGTCGGATTTTGGGGGCACCGTATGCCGTCGCAAAGACCTCGTCCGTCGCCGGCGCAAGTTGGATATCGTAGCGGCCGTAGCCTGATTCGCGGTTGGACTGAGGGTCGTCGTAACCCGGGGCACCGAACAAAAGCCCCAGCAGGAGCATGTGACAGGAATTCTCACTCGTCAAATCAAAACCGCTGGCAGAGTCGCGCGCGACGGAAGCGAGCTCCTCCTGGCACAACGAGACATCCCCGGTGCACAACGCGCGATGCAGGGCCGCCAAACGCCTAGGTCCTCCCGCAGCCTGGCGAAATCTCTCAACAATCTCCCCGCGATAGAGCTGGGCTACCTCCGCGTTTGGGATGCGCAGGGGCCGCATCCGCGTCTTGTTGTTGGGCAGGCGCGTGTCTTCCGTGGTGAGATAGCCCGTCAAATACAGCATAGGCCAGAGGGCCTCCCCTTTCGTCTCCAAATCGGGGAAGACGACGCCCAGGTCGAGCGGGGCATCAACGACCCCGCCCGGCTTGAGAAGCTCATAGATTTCGGCGAGATTCTCACCTTGGGCATGGCGAATCAAGTCGCCCACCACCGCATTGCTCGACGTGTTGCCCCAGTAGACATCGGGGGAGCAGTCCTGATCGAAATAGTTGAGAACACTCCAGGGATTGTAGACATCGATATTGCCAAAGCGATAGCCGTCATACCAACGGCGAGCCTCGTCCGTGCAGTCGGCATACCCAAGATACGCAGCCAGAGCCGCCACCTCGGCATCGGTAAAGCCGTAACGCTCATCAAAATCGACATTGAGCGGCGTGCTCACCACCAGGTTATTGAGATCGGAGAAAATCGACTCTTTGGAGATGCGTTGCACGCCCGTGAGACACGCCAGCTCCAGGGCGGCACCGCCGTCTTTAAGCGCACCCGTAAGCCATCCTTTAAGGAAACCGACCACTTCGTCATAATAGCCGTAGGTATACCCCGCCATGACGGGCGCATCGTATTCGTCGATGAGAACGACGGTGCCTTTGCTATGGTAGGCGCTAAGCATGCGACACAGAGCCATGAGCGACATTGCATAATCTGCGTCGGTCGCCGCATTGGAGACGATGCGGCGGAAAAGCCCCGCATCGCTCTCGGATAAAATCGTTGGATCCTCGACATAAGCATGACGCGCGTACTCGGTGCGCACAAGTTCCTTGATTGCCTCGAACGAATCCGCCCAGGTGTACTTCTTCACCGTGTTGAAGCTGATATAAACGACCGGGTACGCCCCTTGGTACGTTCGATAGCGGCCGTCGTCGGCCTCCCAAACGTCGGCGCCCTCGAAGAGCGGTGCCAAATCACGCGCGTTGCGGTCGCTGGCAGGAGGAATCTCGAAGAACGCCTTCATCATCGTCATGTTGAGCGTCTTACCAAAGCGGCGGGGTCGGCAGAAGAGCGTGGCGGTGTAGCCCGAGTCTATGACATCGGCGATAAGCATGGTCTTGTCGATGACGACCGAGTCGCGGGCCGCAGGGACAAAGCCGTCGCGCCCGATGGCAGCATCTTGCGACCCGTGCGGTCGATAATGCGCGCACCGGGGGCACTCCATATGCCGTTGCCGCAGTCTTTCAAAACGGGCACCGCGCCGCCGTCTACCATCTTCAGGCCTCCCTGCAAGAATCCACACTCATACATGCCCGATTGTACCAGGCTAAGCGCAGCAGCGACGACAGACGCGCATTCCGCAGGCAGGGGATCTGCCCCATCCTGCATTTTTCGGCGATTTCATCCTGCGGTTTTCGGCAGTTTTATCCGGCGGTTTTCGGCAAAGACACCCTTTCTCACGCACAAAAGGCCTGCCTCCCTTGGAGAAAGCAGGCCCATATCAATCCATCTATAGCAAAACCAAGCGTTTCTTTAGACGGCCTTCAGCGGGGCCCCGCACTCGGGGCAAAACTTGTAGGATGCTTCAATTGGACGCCCGCAATGAGCGCAATGCTCCGCCGAATTGGCCCCGAGCGGCTCTGATTCATCGCCCGGGCTCTCCGCCACAGATTGAGAGACGGCATCGACAGGCGACTCAGAAATCATAGCCTCGCCCACCCGCGACAAGATGCCCTCGGAACGCGCATCGGCATCTCCCTCTTCCAGCAACTCGGACGATGGCAGCGCAGCCTCTTGACCGGCGCTCTCGTCGAGGCAACCCTGAACCTGCGGCATAACCGCTCCCGATTCAGCAGCCCCCGGCGTGTCAGCCCCCGCCAATACCACCAGCGCCGCACCCCTATCAACCAAGCCAGCAATGGAGACGTCGTCCCCGCTGCCCTTTGCACTCAGGCGGGGCAGGTAGTCCTCAAGCTCCGCTCGCGCCGCGTCGGGTTCATCCTTGGCGAGTGAGCGAGCAACGGTCTCATAGAGCTTGTAAAGCTGCTCGTCGCAAATGAATGAATCATCGATGCCGTCGCTGCCGCAAAAGAGCGCCACGGGCACCTCGGTAGAAAAGCAGTGCCTGAAATCCTCAATGGCATTTTCGTCACAAATTGAGGTGGTTGTGTTCAAAAAGCACTTGTCGTTGGGCGGTATGGGCTGGTCGAACGAACCGTCCGCTTTAATGCGCACGCACTTGCCGTCGCCGATTTGAATGCCAAACCAATACGCACGCGTCCACACGACGGCAATAAGCGTCGTCCCATAGGTCGATTCGATGGACTTGCCCGCCAGAAGCCTCTGGCGGCGCGTCTCGCAGACAGACCCGAGCTCACCTTCGGTAAACGGGTTTTCCTCAAAATGCTCCCACACCGAGGCATTCCATTTGGCGATAATGCTCTTCTCCAGCTGGACGAGCATGGGCTCGGGCTTCACCGGAACGTCGTCCGTACCCAAATCTTGCATGAGCTCATCGATGCAGTCCTGCGCCGCGCGCGCCGCAAAACGCGAGCCGTCGGCGCTCCTGAAATAGTTGTCGCCCCCATGACCGTCGCACACCACCGCAAACGAATACCCAGGCCGCGAATCGCTCAGAGAGTAGTCCTGGCACACCTTGCCAATACGCACGTGACTCGCACCGACCGAAGTACAGTTAATCGCAACGAGTTCGTCCATCTCTACCACTCATCATCATTGAAGTCGTCCCATTTTTGCTCATCGCTGACTGTCTTGATTTCATCGATCATGGCACGTTGTTTGCTTGACTCAGCCTTGTTAAGCGTCAGGCCGCCTTGACCATTTCCGGCATCGTCGGCTTTCTCTATGTTCGCGCTTCGGCTACCAATCTCGGACGAGCGGACAGACACAAACTGAATCATCTTCATGAGCACTTCCGGGGTATGGGCAGTGAGCACCGCCTCGGAATTGCCCGTAAACTCCTTGAGGACGATTTGGTTTGCGCCGTCGCCGATGGCAAGCGCCACCTTGATGGCTTTCTTGAACCAGTTGTTTTGCTTGAGGCGTTCAAGGGCGTTCTGGTAGTTGTCCGTAGGTTCGCCGTCGGACATAAGAAAGATGGCAGGCGCAAACGAGCCGGAGGCATCGCTCATGAACGCGCTGCGCGACAGTTTGCTGTTGAGCTCATCGCACGCCTCTCCGAAGCTGGTGAGACCCCCAGCCTCAAGGTAGTTCCAGCGGAAATCCTCAGCGTTGATGGGGCTGTCATACATCCACTTGACCCCGGTGGAAAACTCCATGACGGCAATTTTCACCTGTGCGTCGGCATTGCTTGCCGAGAGGTCTTGCAGCTCGGGCAAGACGTTCTCAATAGCCGTGTTCACAGTACCGATTTTCGAGCCGCTCATGCTGCCCGATGTGTCTACCAGGAAGAAGAGGATCATCGTCCTCCTGGGGACTTCAACCACCTCATCGTAAATGCCCAACGTCTCCACCTTTCTTTGCCGTGCGTTTGCAACGGGCGTACCTTATTTGATCTGTGCCTCTTTGCCGCCTGCAAAATTGATCTTGATACCGCGCTTTACTGGAAGCGTCTTGCCAGGCTCGAACGTTCGCTGGTCACCGCTGGGCAAAATCCCCACCCACGTGCCGCTCGACACGTTCTGCAAGCCATAAGAACCGGGATGCGCCCTGCTCTCGACCACCTTGCCCACGATGAGCTCCCCGGCGGTGACGTCGTTGCCAATCTGTCGCTGCGTGACAGTGCGGCCCGGCATCAAGACGACCTCCGTCTTCTTTGCGCACAAAAGGGGCGGAACCGCCATGCCGGCCCCGCAACCCTGGCAGCGGCACTGCGGCAGAGCCGTGTCTACAAACATCTCCCCGCCGCAAGACGGACAGTCGATCATACAGTCGCGCAGGCGCAGAAACGCCTCCTGCCAGGCCTTCTCAGTCACTCGATGCTGTTTATCCTCACCAATCATGCTTGAACGGCTAAATGCCTCGCAAAACAAATCGCGCATGAACTTAGGGTACAGGGGCCAGAACCGAATGGCGTTTGCGTGCACGCCGCGCACGGGACGGTTGCTGTCGTCAGCCTCGTCAAACATAAACAGCGGGTCAGTGCCGTAGAATCGACGTTCATGCTCGTCGGTCAAACAGGGACAAAGCGTGCGCTTGCCTTCAAGCGGGTGATTCATGAACAGAAGCATGAAAAGCACGACCGCCAAGGAGAACCGGTCGGTATGAATGCTCGGCAGCGCATCTCCCGTCACGACCTCCGGGGCCATGTAGCGACATTTTCCGGCAATGCCCAGGTTCTCCCCGTAAGGCGCAACGTTGTCGTTGTCGCAAATAAGCACCTTGCCCGTCTGGGGGTTCACGAAGAAGTTGCCGTCGTTGAGGTCTTGGTAGCTGAAGCCCCTGTCGTGCAGGGCACGGAAAGCGCCCACAATATCGAGGGCAGCGTTGATGACCGCGCCCGCATTGGCAAAGCGTTCCTTCACAAGCAGAAACTTGGAGAAATCCTTGTATTCAGGCGAGCGCAAATCCATGATGTAGCCATACGTGCCCGACTCCCACGTGGTAATTGCCTTGGGCCAGAGGAACGCCGCAGTGGGGGTACCCTGCTTGATGTTGTTTTGGATGTTGGCATAAAACCGCTGAGGGTCTTTCGCCTTGCCCGCAAAATACCACTTGAGCGCATAAGTGCCGCCATCGTATTTCACACGGTAGACCTCGCCTTGGCCGCCCTCGCCGAGCTTGTCGATGACCTCCGCCTCGCCGCCGCCTTCTATCCGTATCTTGCGCCCCTGTTCAAAGGCCATATGAGCTCCAAACTGGCAACCCCACCCCTCCCATATGGGAAGAGCGGGGTTGCCGTCACCGGGAAACCTAAATGTTCACGCCATACTGGTGGCAGAGCGTTTCCAGGCCGCCCTGGATACCACCTGCAACCGCGTTGAACTTCCATGCGCCGTCCTTGCGGTAAATTTCGCAAACGACGAGCGATGTCTCAATGGAGAACTCCTCCTCCAGGTCGAAGCGCAACACCTGCTCGCCCGTCTCATCAAACTCGTCGGCGAGCTTGGCGACGCGCACGAACGCGTTGGACACCTGGCCAAAGTTCTGGTTGCGCGCCTCAGCGTCGTGGATGGTGACCGTGATGGCAATCTTCTCGATGTTGTCGGGCACCTTGGAGAAGTCGATGATGATGACCTCATCGTCACCGTCGCCCTCGCCTGTCAGGTTGTCTCCCTGATGCACCACGGCGTCGTTGCGGCCATGAAGCTGGTTATAGAAGACGAGGTCCTCGTCGCAGGTAACCTTGCCGTTAGCCCCGAGCATGAACGCGGAGGCGTCGAGGTCGAAGTCAGCGCTGCCAGCATAGCGGTTGGTGTCCCAGCCAAGGCCGACAAGCGCATAGCGCATATCGGAATCGAGGGAAACGCGCTGGCCTTTCTTGAGGGAGATAGACATGGTTGGTGCTCCTTTTCTTGATGTGGCTCCGTTTTAGAAAAACGCCCTAGGCGTACAGAGAGACCAGGTCGCTAACAAGGCTGGCGTTGGGAACGCCCTGGCCGATGGCGTTGAACTTCCAGGCACCGTTCTTGCGATAAATCTCGCCCGCAATAAGGCCCGTCATGTTGTCGTAGCCCTCCGAAAGATTGAACTTGCACAGCTCGGAGTTGCTCGAGAGGTCTACGAGGCGAATGAAGGCATTGCGAATCATGCCAAAATGCTGATGGCGATCGCGGGCCTTGTAGATGTTCACGACGAACACGATGCGCTCGACGTAGGCGGGAATGCGGCTGAGGTCAACCATAATCTGCTCGTCGTCACCGTCTCCCGCTCCCGTCAGGTTATCGCCCTGATGCTTGACGGCCCCACCAAACATGGACAGGTTGTTGTAGAACACGCAGGTCTCGTTCAGGGTCGTGCTCAGAATCTTGCCGTTTGCGCCCAGCATGATGGCCGACGTGTCACAGTCAATGTCTTCATGCGAGCCCCCGCCAAGCAGGGCGCTGAAAAACCCGCCGCCCGACGATGAGGGGGCCTCATCCCAACCCAGGCCGACCATAAGGCGGCTCAGGCCAGCACCACCGGCCACCCCTCCCTTGGTCAAATCAACCTTCTGTCCCTTTTGAAGCGTTATGGACATCCTTGCTCCTTTCCGATTCCGTCCATTGGTAGCGAATCAAGCCGCTGAACCGCTAGCGATTCCGCTTTGCCTCGCGGATGGCATCGCGCCTGGATGCTTTGGCCTTCCTGTACAACTTGCGCAGCAAGTCAACGGGAATGATGGTAAAAGCGAAGACGAGCACGACAGCCCACTCCTGCGCGTTGAGGCCATAGCACCTGAAGATGACGCTGCCGCAATATGTCATCGCAACCTGCACAACGACGATAAGCAGCAGAATCTTGAGGAACCCCTTGTTGCCGCCGATGTTATCAAACAGGTTGACCTGCTCGGTACGTGCGTTGAACGCATTGAACACCGCCGTCATCACGAAGAAGCAGAAGTAACCGGTCATGAGATACTCATCGTTGGGACCCTCGCGGAACAGGCCGTGCACCTGCGGCGACAGCAAGAAGACAAGCGAGAGGGCAAACGTCCAGAGCGCACCCGTCAAAATCGCCGACCACATGTACCCGTTGACGATCTTTTCGTCGCGGCGCTTCGGCTTTTCCTGCATGTAGCGCTTCAAAGCAGGCTCACCGCCTAGGGCAAGCGCGGCAAGCGTGTCCATAATGAGATTGATCCAGAGAATCTGGGTGATCGTGAGCGGATTGCCCATGCCAAGCAAGGGAAACACGAACGCAATCAAGACGGCGGACACGTTGATAGTCAACTGGTAGATGATGAACTTTCTAATGCTGTTGAAAATCGTCCTGCCGTAAAGCACCGCCTTCTCAATCGATGAAAAGTTGTCGTCGAGAATGACGATCTCAGCGGCCTCTTTGGCGACCTCGGTGCCGCCGCCCATTGCAAAGCCGATATCGGCCTTCTTGAGGGCAGTCGAGTCATTGACGCCGTCGCCCGTCATACCCGCGACGAGGTTCATGGATTGTGCGATTCTCACCAGGCGGCTCTTGTCGGTGGGGAGGGCGCGCGCAACCACACGGATGTCTTTCATCTTCGAAGCGACTTCCTCGTCGCTCATCTCACGCAAGTCGGCACTTGTAAGGACGATGTTACGCTCGCTTTGGATAAGACCCGCCTCTTTGGCGATGGCCTCGGCAGTCTCTTTGCGGTCGCCGGTAATCATGACCACCTGGATACCCGCAGCCTGCGCTTCCTTGATTGCCGCAGCAGATTCAGGTCTGATGTCATCGCGAATGCCCACGAGGCCGATGAGCGACCAGCCGGCCTTGGGGCTAATCTCGTCGCCAGCAATAGAGGCAGGGCACTGCGCGAAGGCAATGACGCGAATGGCCTTCTTCGCAAGCTCGTCAATGACGCCGTTCACCGCTTCGAGGTCGATGGGCTCGCAGCCACCCTGGTCGCCGACAACAGAATCGCACCCAGCGAGAACCACCTCGGGCGCACCCTTAACATATGTCAACGGCTCACTTGCAGGCTGCACCGCCGAAAACTTACGTGCGCTTGAGAACGGGATTTCCGCCGTCACGTGACCCTTCTGAATGGCCGAGACACCCACATAGCTCAGCAGCGCACGCTCAGTAGCGTTGCCACCCACAGCATGCACGTCCTTGCCTTCACCCGTCAGCACGGCCTCGGAATTGAGGCAGGCATCGGCGATGAAGGCATCTTTAACGGCATCAGGCACGGCACCGAGCTTCTTGTACCTCCTGAACGAGCCGTCTACAAAGGTGACAACCTCAAGCTGGCCTTTGGTAATCGTGCCCGTCTTGTCGCTGAACAGGATGTTCAGGCTTCCCGCCGTTTCAATGCCGTTGATGTCGCGCACGAGCACGTTGTCCTTGAGCATCTTGCCCATGTTCATTGATGACACGAGTGCAATCATGAGCGGCAGGCCCTCGGGCACGGCCATGACGATGATGATGACGGCAAGCATCACGGCTTCGACCAGATCGTTGACCAGGCCCATCCAATTAGAGCAGTATGCCGAAATGGCGACCGCGTCAAAGCCGTTCGCAATAACGACAGCCTGGAACACGTAGGCCACCGCAATCGCAATACCGCCGATGTAGCCGAAACGGCTGATGCTGTTGGCAAGGTCGGCAAGCTTGACCTTGAGAGGAGACTCGCGGTCGTCGTCTTGCTGCAGTTCGCTGGCAATGGTGCCGTACATCGTGGCGTCGCCCACAGAGCTCACGAGCATGACAGCGTTGCCGGAGCAGACGATACTGCCCCTGTAAAGGTCATGGGGGTTCAGGAAATCGACGTGTGTCTTGTCGGGGGAATAGCCCTGGTCGGCGGTGACCTTCTTCGCCTCTTTGGCCTCCCCGTTAAGCACGGACTGGTCGACATTCAGGCTTCCGTCAAAGACAAATCCGTCTGCCGGAACCTTGTCTCCCGACTGCAGGAGCACGCAATCACCCACGACTATCTCATCGATGGGAAGCTCTTTGATGTCGCCATCGCGATACACCTTGCACGTAATTCGCGATGCCTCTTCCTGGAGCTTTTGGAATGCGCCCTCGTTTTTGTACTCCGAGTACGTCGAAACGAGCGTGGCTATGATGACGGCAGCAGCGATGCCCACCGACTCATACCATTCCGTCTGTCCCAAAAAGACGAACACGATGTTGATGATCAGGGCCACACATAGAATCTTGATCATCGGATCGCCGAAGTTGTCTTTCAGCTTCGACCAAAACGACTCACCCGGGGCCTGCGTCAACGCGTTTGAACCGTGCTCCGCACGCGATTTTGCAGCTTGGTCGCTTGTCAACCCAAGCTTCTTCATCCACTGCCTCCCTTTCGTCTCGTACACATACATGCGCCACGAGTCGGGAAGCTCGCAAAAGGCAGGCTTTTTTATTCTTTGAGTGAGATAGAATGACAGGCGGTGTTCCAAGGCAAAACGGGCGGTTTTGGTTGCAATACGAGTAGGTTTTGGACGCTCTACAAAAGCCTACTTTTTCAGATTGGCTCAAACAATTTGGGCGAGCGGCCCATATAGGCGAATTGTCTCGTCAACGCCTCGATTTCTTGCAATTCTTCCTCTTGCCGTCTGCTTGCAACCAACGATCGAATGTCGTTAAGCACACCCCGAGTCTCTCGGCAGACTCCTTACGGGTGATTTCACCGATAAGGTACATATCGCGCACCTGCTCATAGCACTGGGGCCTTTTAAGTGGAGGCCGACCGAACCGCACACCGCGCGCCTTCGCCGAAGCGATTCCTTCCGCCTGACGCTGCATGATGTTCTCCCGCTCGACCTGTGCGACATACGAGAGCAACTGCAAGACGATGTCGGATATGAAGACGCCGGTAATGCCGGGATGACTCTCTCGCGTATCGAGCAACGGCATGTCGATGACAACGACCGCCGCACGCTTCTCTTTCGTCAAGCGCCGCCATTCTTCAATAATCTCACCATAGTCTCGTCCCAGTCGGTCGATGCTCTTGACCACGACGACATCCCCAGGGCGAATCCTCCGGATAAGCCTGCGATATTCAGGGCGGTTGAAGTCTTTTCCACTCGCTTTGTCAGCGAAGATGTCCGTCGGTTTTATGCCAAGAGACAACAGGGCATCAAGCTGACGGGCGAGATTCTGGTCTTTCGTACTGACTCGGGCGTATCCGTACATCTTAGGCTTTGTGCAGGGGCTCATTTGCGTTTCCTTTCCGCTGGGCAATTGTCAACGGAAAGTGTTCCAGAGCCCAGGCACACAAACGAACAAGACGACTCACGAAAACAGCCCCTCACGCAAAAGGCCCGCCTCCCCTGAGGGGAAGCGGGCCTTGGCTCATCGCGCTGCGGGTCTTCTGCGCCCAGCAGTCGCCTTATGCGCAGCGCGTGGTGCTCGTGGTGCGGTTGGCACGCAAGGACAGTCGCTAGGCAACGTCGGCGACCAGGGAGTCAGCGGCCAGCTTGCCGAAGACCACGGTGTCGACGACGGCGTTGCCGCCCAGACGGTTGGCGCCGTGGATGCCGCCCGTGATCTCGCCTGCGGCATAGAGGCCCTCGATCTTGTCGGTGCCGCCCTCGGCCATGACATGGCCGGCGGTGTCGATGGTCAGGCCACCCATGGTGTGGTGCACGCACGCCTGGCGAGGCGTGGCAACCCAGGGGCCGTTCTCGAGCTTACAGGAGAACAGCGTGCGGCCGAGCTCGTCGTTGCCGGAATCGACGGCGGCGTTGAAGGCGTCCACCGTGGCCTGCAGCGTGTCGGCATCCATGTCGAGCTTGCCGGCCAGGCCCTCAAGCGTGTCGTCCCACACGATGTAGCCGTTGTCGTTGAGGTAGTCGAAGGTGAAGCCGTCGGCGGAGCGCCAGTCGGGGCTGGTGATGTCGACATAGCCGGCGCCGTCGCCGCTCTCAAGCATGTAGAACATCTTGTCGGGCTGGTCAAGGACGCCCAGGCAGATCTTGTCGCGGCGGCCGTCCTCCTGCACGAAGCGCTCGCCGTACTTGTTGATGAAGATGATCTGGTCGGTGCCGTTGACGTCGCGCGGCGGGTACTTGGTGAGCTGGCCGTTCTGGACGTTGCCCAGGTAGAGCAGCTGGATCTGGTCCATGTCGGTCAGCGAGCAGCCGGCAGCGGAGGCCATCGTGATGCCGTCGCCCTGCGAGCAGGAGAAGCGGTTGGTCGTGGCGACCTCGGACAGGTCGGGCCACTTGCCGGTGGTGTTGTTCTCCTGGACCATCTTGCCGTTGGCAGCGAAGCCGCCGGTGGACAGGATGACGCCCTCGTTGGCCGTGACGGTGAAGCTCGTGCCGTTGTGGTTGTCGGTGGCCACGACGCCCGTGACCTTGCCGTCCTCCACCACCAGGTCGGTGGCGGTGGCCTCGTTGACGAGCGTGATGAGGTCGCTCATGGCCTCAAGCTGCGTGCCGTAGGTGGAGATCATGCCCGTGCCCATGGCCATCTTGGAGGTGTGGGTGCGCTGCCACAGAGAACCGGCGCCCTGGCCGATCTCGTCGTAGAACTCCATACCCAGGTCCTCAAGCCACTCGAGGCCGTCATAGGCGTTGTAGGTGAGCACCTTGACCAGCTCGGGGTCGGCCACCATGTCGCCGTTGATCCAGGTCTGGAGGGCGTACCACTCCTTGGTGTCGAACAGGTCGGTGCGGCCGGAGGCCTTGTACTCGTCCCACTGCTCCTTGACGGCGGCCTGCATCTCCTCGAGAGCGGCCTGCTTGTCGGGGTCGTCGGAGGTGGTCTCCAGGGCCTTCTCGATGGTGGTCTTCACGGCGTCGGTCATCTCGACCTTGGACTGCATCGCCTCGTCGGGGCAGTTGTAGATGGCGCCGCAGACCAGCGTGTCGCCGCCGCACTCGCCGTTCTTCTCGATGATGACGACCTTCTTGCCCTGCTGGGCGGCCGCGATGGCGGCAACCAGGCCAGCGCCGCCGCCACCGGCCACGACCACGTCAGCCTCCATGTCGGTGTAGGCGGGATACTCAACCTTGTCCTGGAAGTTCGCGGGATCGCCGCCGGCCTGCTTGATGCAGTCCTCGACGCAGGAGATGACCACGGCGGAGGTGATGGTGGCGCCCGTCACCATATCGACAGCCAGGGAGTTGTTGGCGACGATCTCCTCAGGCAGGCGGTCGACGGGGGACTTGCCGATGGAGGTGACGACGTCGCCGTTCTTGTCGACCAGCTGGCCGCCGATGCCGGGGGTCTCGGAGTTGGGCGACACGGCGACGTCGGCGATCTTGCCGTCGGTGATGGTCACGCTGACCTCGACGGCGTCGTTCATGCCCTGGGCGGAAGCGGTGTAGGTGCCGTCCTTGATCTCAGACGCGGTGTCGGCAAGGGCCACGCCAGAGCCGCGGCGGGCGATGATGGGAGCGGCCAGAGCGGCAGCGAGCATGCCGCCGACAACCTGACGACGGGAGATGGAGGTGCCCAGAGCAGTCATAGTGCGATTCATAACAGTTGTCCTTTCTTTGGTTGGACATCTTGCTTGCGGCGCGAGAGCCCGCCCGCGGGCCTTATGCCGACGCCCCCTTTGCGTCGATAGCTTGCTCAGGCCCGTACGGCGGCTTTTGCGCGTCGCTGGTATCGATGGTGGCCCCGCGGGGTGCCGGATGCATCTCGCAAAACGGTTATCGTCGAGATTTCTGCCCCCTTTGGCGATTTAACCCTTAAGGGTATAGACAACGTTTGCCCAGGTAGTAAAGTGTCTTGACTTGCATTTTGACTGGTACGGGGCGCATGGGTGAGCGCCAGGGCGCGCAAGCGCGACAAGGGGGCGGCATGGGTTTGAAGATGTGGGCGAAGGACACGAACCCCTGGCTTGCGGCCGGGGCGGGGCTCTACTGGGCCTCATACGCCTTCCGCATCATGAACCCCGACCCCGTGTACGCCGCCGCCATCGGGGACGCCTCCGCCGTAGTGGAAGACATGTTCATGACGCTGTGGGTGGTGCTGACCTACCTTGCCTGCAAGCGCTGGGGCGTGCGCAAGGCCCGCAAGCCCGTGGCCGCCGCCATGCTCGCCGCCGCCGCGCTCGTGCTCATCGCCGAGATGGCACATGTCGCCCTGCCCTTCGGAGCGGCGCTGGCCCTGGAGGCGCTCGACCTCTTCACCCTGGGAGGCTCGATGGTGTACTGGGGCCTCGCCTTCGCCTCGCTTGAGAAGCACCTCGCGGCGCGCAACGTGGTAGTGGCCGTGCTCATCGCCGCCGCCCTCATCCTCGTGGGCGAGGCCCTGGCAGGCTTCGCGCCCATCGCCTGGATGACGGGCCTGAGCTCGCTTGCAGGGTCGGCCATCATGTTGCACGGAAGCCTCAACCTCAAGTCGCGCTCGCGCAGCCGCTGCAAGCAGCCGCCCAGGATGCTGTCCGTGCTCGTGGCGCAGCGCGTGGCGTACGGCTTCTCGCTGGGCTTCTTCCCCACGGCCACGGCCGCGCTGGCGTACGGCAGCCCCAACGCGATCCTGCTCGCCTTCTCGCTGGGCGTCATCGCCGTCTCGGTGGTCTCCGCGCTTCGCAGCGCAGAGCCGCCATGCACGCTGCTGCCCGTGTTCATCCTCGTGGCATGCTGGATCTTGAGCCTGCCGTACATGGCCGGCGGCCTGGAGTGCATGTTCCCGTCGCTCTTCTGCGCCATCTGGCTCTCCTGGCAGACGCTCTCCTCGGTGCAGCTCTCCGACCTCAAGGAGCGCTACAGTCTCTCAGAGCTCGACATCACCTTCATCGACAAGATGGCCATCGCGCTCACGATTCTCTCGGGCACCGTCGTGTGCCGCATCGCCCAGGGTGCGACGGGCACGGGCACGCTCCCGCTCGAGGTGATCGAGGTGCTGCTGCCCATGGCGTTCTGCGGCCTGGCCATCACGGCGAGCCTGTCGCTCGCGCGCCTTGTGGGCGTCCACCAGGAGGACAGCTTCAACAACCGCCTGGCCCAGGCGGCCGGCGAGCTGGAGGGGCGCGTCTTCGCGAGCATCGCCAGCGAGTACGGCCTGTCGCCGCGCGAGCACGAGGTGTTCTCGATGCTCGCTCAGGGCCACACGAGCGCCTTCATCGCCGACGCGGCGGGCATCACCCCCGGCACCGCGAAGGCCCACGTGGCGCACATCTACCAGAAGCTCGGCGTGCACAGCAAGGACGAGATGCTCGAGCTCGTGGAGCGCCACGCGCAGACGAGCGCGTAGGCGGACGAGCGCGGACGGCGAGGCGGAAGGGGCAGGCATCCGGCAGCAGGGGCAAGAGGCCAGGCCGGAACGAAGACGGCGCGCCGCAGCGGCAAAGGCAGGGGGTCTCCTCCCGGTGCCGAAGGGAGCGAGCCCCCGCTCCGGCGCCAAGCGACGCTCATTCCACGCAGGCGCGTGTTGCGCCCCCGTCGCGCGGGCGGGTTGGGCTACAATCCCGCCCGACTCAGGCACCCGGACGCGGCGCGAAGGCTCGGCAGAAAGGCACACGGCGTGGCAAGGAACATCCATACGCTCTGCTCGGAGCGCCACTACATGGGATCGGCCGCCTCGGGCAGGTTCGCCACCGAGAGGCCCAACACGCCGCCGCGCTACGACCATAGGCCCAACGCCGAGCAGCGCATCCAGACGCTCGTGTGCCGCAAGGCCTACCAGACGCGCTACCTGCGCGAGCAGAGCGCCCTTCAGCTGTGCCTCACCTGCCACGAGGCCAAGGAGCAGCTTCGCGCGGGGCAGCTGAGGCAAGGCCTGCTCGACGAGGCACTCGCGCAGGCGAACGCCGCCGGCGACGCTGAACGCGTCTCGCAGCTGGAAGAAGCCCGCACGCAGCTTGCGGAGTTCCTTGACGACACGCTGCAGCGCCGCCGCCGCGCCTCCCAGCAGCTGCGCACCCTGGGCATCAGCCCCCAGCAGGAGGCCGCCATCGTGCGCGAGGCCCAGCGCCGCGCCGAGGCGGCAGCGCACTAATTAAGCGGGGCATGCAGCGAGACGAGCAGATCACCCGCGCCCGCGAGTATGCGGGTACTCCCGAGGCGCACCGGCACGGCGCTCCAAGCATGCCAGCTGCGTTGGGCGTGAATCATGAGGCGCGTCGAGCGCGGGAGTCACATCGGGTGCCGTTGGCGCCGTAAAAACGCGCCGCACGTGTCTCTACAGCGCCAGCGTCTGCCGCTCGTAATCCGTCAGCGGGGCCGAGAAGCCGAGCTTGTCGAGGGCGGCGGCCACCTCGTCAAGCACTTCCTCGGAGTCGGCGCTCACCAGGTGAAAGTGGTAGCCGTCGGTGAGGGCCATGAGCGGCTCGGACACGCCCTGGGCCAAGTCGGCCAGGAAGCGCTGCACGTCGCGGCGCGAGCGGATGGCCAGCGGGGCCGTGAGCAGGCCGTATGTGCGATGGTTCACCATGACGTTCTCCACGGCGGCGCCCAAATCCACGATGGCGTCGAGCTCGGCGGCTACCTCGTCGGGGTCGTGGCGCACCTTGAAGAGCCTGCTGGGACGCGCAGCCTGCGCCTCACCCGCGGCATCGGCCACCACATAGCCCCGGTTGGTGGAGACGATCTGCACCCCCGATGAGCGCAGAAGCGCGATGTCCTGCACGATGACCTGGCGGCTCACGCCAAAGCGCTGCGCCAGGGCCGCGCCGCTCAGGGGCACCTCAGCCGTGCGCAGGGCCTCGAGAATCGCATCGCGCCTGAGTTGAGCGCTCATCGTCGTGCCTCCCATCGATACCCGCTTCGGGCAAACAAACCTGCGAGCCGCATTGTACCCGCAGGCCAGAGGCGCACCGCGCCGCAGCAGGCACACTCCACGACTTAGCGAGGAAGGCCTCGCGCCCGGCCCGCAGGCGCCCGGCCCTCTCGGCCCGCTCACGCACGCGACCGGCCCGCACGCCCAGTGCACGCCCGGCCCGCCCGCACACAACCGCTCCGCAGGCGCCCGCCTCCCCTTGTTACTTCAGCGCGGCGGCGATGGTGGCGAGCAGCGAGGGGATGTCGATGGGCTTGGAGATGTGGCCGTTCATGCCGCAGGCCAGGGCGCGTTGCCTGTCCTCCTCGAAGGTGTTCGCCGTCATCGCGAAGATGGGAATGCCGGCGCGGGCCTGGTCGGGCAGCGCCCGGATGGCACGCGTGGCCTCGTAGCCGTCCATGATGGGCATCTGCACGTCCATGAGCACGAGGTCGAAGATGTCGGCCGGGCTGTCGGCCACCAGGTCGAGCGCCTCCTTGCCGTTGCGCGCCACGGTGACCCTGCTGCCCGCACACTTGAGGATCTCGACGGAAATCTCGGCGTTGAGCTCGTTGTCCTCCACCAACAGGATGCGCGCGCCCCTCAAATCCACCTCGCCGAAGGGGTCGGCGATGGTGGGGCGCAGGGCGTCGGGGTTCTCCAAAAGGGCCCGCAGCTCCGAGAGGAAGAGCGGCTTTGCGCAGAACGCGGTGACGCCCGCCTGGCGCGCCTCCACCTCGATGTCGGACCAGTCATAGGCCGTGAGGATGATGATGGGGCTGGCGTCGCCGATGACCGCGCGGATGCGGCGCACGACCTCGATGCCGTTCATGTCGGGCATAAGCCAGTCGATGATGTAGGCGTAGAACTCGTTGCCCTGCTCAAGCGCGAAGGCGGCGCGGTGGACGGCCTCCTTGCCCGAGGTAGTCCACTCGGGGTGCATGCCTATCTGGTGGAGCATACGCGAGACGCTCTTGCAGGTGTCGAGGTCGTCGTCCACCACCAGGGCGCGCAGACCCTCGAGCTTCTTGACCGAGACATCCTCGCGGGCCTTGCCCACCACCTTGAAGCGCAGCGACACGACGAACTCCGAGCCCCTACCCACCACGCTGTGCGCCTCGATGGTGCCGCCCATCATGTCCACGATGCTCTTCGTGATGGCCATGCCCAGCCCGGTGCCGGGCGTGCGGCTCACCGTGGTGGTGCGCTCGCGCTCGAAGGCCTCGAAGACGTGCTCCAGGAACTCCTCCGACATGCCCACGCCGGAGTCCTTCACGCGGAACTCATAGTCGGCGTAGCCCGCCGGGGCGCCGCCCAGCTGGGCGATGCGCAGGCTCACGTAACCGCCCGGCTCGGTGAACTTCATCGCGTTGGACAGCAGGTTGAGTAGGATCTGGTTGAGGCGCAGCCGGTCGCACACCACGTCCTCGTCGGTCACGTCCACCGTGTCGATGAAGAAGTCGAGCTGCTTGGAGACGATGCCCG
Organism: Alistipes onderdonkii; assembly: GCA_963648855.1. Taxonomy (GTDB): domain Bacteria; phylum Actinomycetota; class Coriobacteriia; order Coriobacteriales; family UMGS124; genus UMGS124. The sequence goes on from CAVJGP010000031.1 coordinate 18,136, forward strand.
ACTGCACGATGACCTTGAGGTCGTGCATGACGCTGGCCAGGTTGACCTCGGTCTCGTCGAGGCGGATGCGGCCCGACTCGATGCGGCTCATGTCGAGCACGTCGTTGATGAGCGACAGCAGGTGCTGCGAGGAGGTCTGGATCTTCTTGAGGTAGTCGGCCACCTGGTCGTGGTTGTCGATGTGCATGGCGGCCAGCGACGTGAAACCGATGATGGCGTTGATCGGCGTGCGGATGTCGTGGCTCATGTTGTTGAGGAAGGTGGTCTTCGCGCGGCTGGAGTGCTCGGCGGCGGCGAGGGCGTTGGTGAGCACCTGACGGTCGCGCGCCTCCTGCTCCACAATGTCGTCGATGTTCTGGCAGGCAAGAATCACCTGGTGAGGGGTGCCGTCGGCATCGCGTTGGAAGACGATGAGCCTGTACTGGCAGGTGTGCTGCGTGCCGTCCTCATCCACCACGCGGTACTGGCCGGTATGGTCGTCCTTGTCGGCAAGCACGGAGCGCACCGCGTCGATCTGCAGGTCGCGCAGGTGCGCCTCGCGGTCGTCGACAAAGACGCGCGAGGCGGTGTAGGCCTCCAGGTACGGCAGGTAGGAATGCCTCGTCTTGAGGTCGGGGCCCACGAGGTCCTCGGTGACGAAGCCGTCGAGCTTGAGCACGCGGAACGTCCCCTCGGCCACGTCCACGATGTAGGCGTTCTCGAAGCTGCGGCTCAGGGCATCGACGATGGCGAGCTGGGTGCGCGTCTCGTCGAGCAGCTCGCTGAGGCGCGAGGCGTCGAAGGAGCACTCCTGGTCGCGGGCGGGCGTCAGGCGGCCCGAGGCAACCTGGGCAGTGATGTCGGAGCACAGGAGCAGGCACTTCTCGGGCTGCCCGCAGGTGGCAGGAGCCGCGAAGGACTTCCACACGGCCCGCCACCAGCGTCCGTCCTTGAGACGGAAGTCGTAGCTGAACCCGTCGCGACCCGCAAGCCTCTCGACAACGTTCGCGGGCTCGGCGAACCTGAGGCCGTCGCGCGAGTCCTCGGCCAGCACGGGGGCAAGCGTGTCGCGGAAATAGGCCGAGTAGCTGCCCGTATGTCCCTCGGCACCGGCAAAGCCAGGGCGCACGCTTACGTACGCGTCATGCGAGAGGTCGACGATGCAGGCGACGTCGGCGTCGCCCACGAAGGCGCCAAGCACCTCCTGGGCAAGCGAGAGGCCCTCGGTAGCCTGGGCGCAGCCGGGCTGCGAGGAAGACACCGAGGCGGCAGGCATCTCACACCCCTCGGATGCCTCGAGGCTACCGGTCGCGTTCGTTTCGCTCACGCCTGTCTTCATGTCGGCCAAACCCGCTCTCGCAGATGAATGATAAGGGCCGCGATTGTAGCCCGCGGCCCCGTAAACCGTCCCAAAACGTTCAAGCGGCGTTCAGTTTACACCAAATCCCCCACCGCACAACGGCCAAGACGGCGAGCGGAATGCGGCATCTACCTGGTAGATGGCGTGTTGCGGGGCGGGGCGGGGCGGAGCGGGAGGGAGCAGGAAGTTGGGAATGTGGGAGCAGAAACGCCAGACAAGCGGGGCGCAAGGCAACGGCAGACGCGGTCATCCGTACACGGTGAACTCATGGCAGATAGGCTGGCGGCACGCGACGGCAGCGATCAGCGCGACCAGCGCACATACCCGGGGCAGCGCAACAGGGGCGGCACAGCATGGAAGAGATGCATAAGACCCGCTCGCCTGAGAATCGGGGCGGTAAGGCATGCCAAACGTCTACGCAAGCCTGCGCAGGAAGGCCTGCCAGCTGCAGCGCCACACGAGCGTAGCGTGGTCGGTGGCGCACATGGGGACGAAGCCCAGGTTGCGGGCGAGCTTGGCCCCTGCCGGGGTAGCCGTGTCTATCACGACGTCATGGATACGCGGGAAGACGTCTGCGTATTGCGCAGCCGCCCGCGCCACGAGACGATATGCCAACCCGCTTCCCTGCCAGGGGGAATCGACCACGACACAGCTAAGGAGCATGTGCAGCGCAGGGGCGGGGATGGTAAGGCTTGCGGATACAGGGCGTCCACTGAAGACCGCAGGTCCAGACCATCCGGCAGGAGCAAGACTTGAGGCGGGCACCGCACAGCCCGCCGTCTCCCAGGGGTCCGCCACGTCGTCCACCGTGAGGTCGGCGTCGTTGAACGCGCCCCGGAGCAGCCACTCCCACACGGCTTCGCGCACCGGGAACAGGTTGACGAAGCCCGCGATACGCCCGCACGCTTCACGGCAGGCAAGCGTGGTGAAAGGATATCGCTCGTACCAGCGCCACGCCTCCTGAGCAGGGGTGATGAGGTCCTCACCGTAAAAGCGCGCCTCCATCGCCGCCATATCGTCGAAGTCAGCGCGGCCAAGCGGGCTGGCGATGCCGAGCGCAGGCGGACACGCGGACCCGTGCTCAATTGAGGCACGGCGGTCAGTGCCGCCGGACATTCCTTCCATCTTAAGAAATGCGCCCCTCCCCCGTCGCTCACCCCGCATGCAATCTGCCAGTCTACCAGGCAGGCACGGCTCTTCTCCCTTCTCTTCTCGCCAATTTTCATGTTCGTATGAGGTGGGCGAAACACCAGGCCGCGGTCGGGATTGTCCCGTACACTTTGCGCGGCAGATGTGCATGACGCACCCGCGACGCAGAAAGTGAGACACCAAGAGCTATGAACGACTCGAGCTTTGAGGCCATGGCCAGCGAGATCGACGGCCTGCTCGGCATCGACCCGGACAAGCACGCCGGCTGGCACGCCGACTCCGTGGCCGTGCGCGGCTACGAGGGCATCGACGCGCGCACCGGCGCCATCAGCTACCCGCTCTACCAGTCGGCCACCTTCGCCCACCCGGCCTGGGGCAAGTCCACCGGCTACTGTTACTCGCGCTGCGGCAACCCCACGCGCCTGGAGCTTGAGAACACCATCGCCCTGCTCGAGGGCGGCATCAAGGCCATGGCGTTCTCCAGCGGCATGGCGGCCATCACCACGCTGCTCAAGGCGCTGAGCTCGGGTGACCACGTGCTCGTGAGCGATGACCTTTACGGCGGCACGTACCGCCTGTTCAGCGGCATCTACTCGCACTACGGCATCGAGTTCGACTACGTGGACCTGACCGATGCGGCCGTGGTTGAGGCCTCCTTCAAGCCCAACACCAAGCTCGTCTTCCTTGAGACCCCCACGAACCCCACCATGAAGGTGGCCGACATCGCCTCGCTGGCCCAGGCGGCCCACGCGCGCGGCGCCTACCTGGCGGTGGACAACACCTTCCTCACCATGTACTTCCAGAAGCCTCTGGAACTGGGCGCTGACCTGGTGATTTACAGCGGCACGAAGTACCTGTGCGGCCACAACGACGTGCTGTGCGGCTTTTTGGTACTGCGCGACCGCACCCTTCTGGAGACCCTCTTCAACGCCACGATGAGCGAGGGCAACCAGCTCGGCCCCTTCGACAGCTGGCTCATGCTGCGCAGCCTGAAGACGCTGGGCGTGCGCCTGCGCCAGCAGGAGAGGAACGCCCTGCGCATCTGCGAGGCGCTCAAGGCCAACCCCCACGTGACCGACGTGTTCTACGTGGGCGACCCCGACCACCCCGACTACGAACTGTCGCGCCGTCAGACGAGCGGCTTCGGCGCGATGATCTCGTTCAAGTGCGACACGCACGAGCGCGCCCTGGCGGTGCTCGAGAAGACCCAGCTCATCCTGTTCGCCGAGAGCCTGGGCGGCACGGAGAGCCTGGTCACGTACCCCCTCGTGCAGACGCACGGCGCCATGCCGGCCGCGATGCGCGACGCCCTGGGCATCGACGACCGCCTGCTGCGCCTGTCGGTGGGCATCGAGGACATCGACGACCTTCTCGCCGACTTGGAGCAGGCGCTGGCGTAACATGAGCGGGTCGCGCGCCCTTGGGCATGCCCGGGAGCGTCTGCACCCGCCCAGACGTTGCGGCTCGACCGAACGCACACGTCCCGCTCGGGCGTGACTGCTCGGCCGGGATCGCGACCCAGACCAGAATCGGCTCCTTCATCGCTCGCCCCGGCCAGGCACATCCACCGGGGCGAGCGCACACACGGACACGGATTGGATTGAGAGGCCTCTCATGGCAAAGTACGACTTCGAAAGCATCATCGACCGTCGCGGCACGGGCAGCCTGAAGTGGGACGCATGGAGCGCGCGCGGCCATGCGTCCGACGACCTGCCCCTTTGGGTGGCCGACATGGACTTCAAGACGGCCCCCTGCGCAATCGAGGCCCTCATTGAGCGCGCCGAGCACGGCATCTTCGGCTACACGTTGGCCCAGGACGGCTACTACGAGGCCGTGCAGAGCTGGTTCGAGACGCGCCACGGCTGGCGTCCCGAGCGCGAGTGGTTCGTTATCACGCCGGGCGTGGTGTTCGCCCTGGCCATGGCCATCACCGCCCTCACCCAGCCCGGCGACACCGTGGCCATCCAGCCGCCCGTGTACTACCCCTTCCGCACGATGATCGAGGACAACGGCCGCCGCGTGGCCGCCAGCCCGCTCATCTATGAGGACGGCCGTTACTCCATGGACTTCGAGGGCTTCGAGCGCACGCTCGTGGAGTCGGGCGCCAAGCTCTTCATCCTCTGCAACCCGCACAACCCGGTGGGCCGCTGCTGGACGGCCGAGGAGCTGCGCCGCATCGGCGAGATCTGTCTGCGCCACCACGTGACGATTGTGGCCGACGAGATTCACGCCGACTTCGCCCGTCCCGGCTTTACGCACGTGCCTTTCGCGAGCCTTGGCGAGGAGTTGGCGCAGAACGCCATCGTGTGCACGGCCCCGAGCAAGACCTTCAACCTGGCAGGGCTCCAGCTCTCCAACATCTTCATCCCCAACCCCGACCTGCGCGCGGCCTTCAAGCGCACGCTCGACCGCACGGGCTACGACGAGCCGAGCGTCTTCGGCGTGGCGGCCACGCAGGCCTGCTACGAGCGCGGCGGTGAGTGGCTCGACGAGCTGAAGGGCGTGCTCGACACCAACTACGCCGTGCTTGAGGAGGCCGTGAGCCGCATGGACGGCGTGCGCCTCGTGCCGCTCGAGAGCACCTACCTGCCCTGGCTAGACTGCTCCGGCCTGGGCCTGGACGACGAGGGCCTGAAGCAGCTGGTGGAGCGCGACGCCAAGCTCTGGCTCGACATGGGCACGATGTTCGGCCGCGAGGGCTCGGGCTTCGTGCGCATGAACCTCGCAAGCCCCACCTCCATGGTGCGCGAGGCCTGCGAGCGCCTCGTGGGCGCGGTGGAGAAGCTGGCGAAGTAGGCGAGCAGACAGGCTGGCCAAGTAGGCAAGCCAACCAAACAAGCGATACTTCCAAGACGGCGAGACGGGAGAACCAGCAACACAGCCGGTTTTCCCGTCTCGCGTAATACTAGCCGCACTTGCCCGTCCAGCATCGGCCCGTGAGACACGCAAGGGCCGGCGCGGCTTCTCAGGCGCAGTTTTTTGCCCGGGTAAGCCCATCGGGCTTTCCCGGGCAAAACTGTCTGAGCACTGAGAAGCCGCGCCGGCCCCTGGACGCTCGCTTCGCAACGAACCCCTAAACCACCAGGCAGATGGTGGATTACCGATTCCCCCATCTGCCTGGTCTTCTTTCTTCTTTCTAGCAGTTTAGACAACAGGCATGGCACGCAGACTCTATAGCTATTGAACGACTACATGCCCCCAGGCAAACATGTGTCGGTTTGCATTCGGGTGACCGATGGTCGTCATGAAGGCCTGCCAATGCACTGCCAGTCATCATCAGTTCCAGCAGCTAAACGCAGCTGCGCCATCCCCTGACATCTGAACTGTCAGACACGCCGGTCGAGTGGTACTGTTCGGGCCTGATGGCCGCCCAGACCATAACATCAAAGGACGCGGCTCACTCCCGAACCAGGATTCCGGATCCAAACAAGCGGGCCACTTTAGTCCGCGTGGTACCTGAGACACAGGATGTCAACGGCAGGACGGTTCATAATCCCTGATGGCATATAATGCGCCGAACAAGCATTTCGCGACGAGCTCAGCCAAGCTGGGGGCAGGCTTGACCGGCTCCCCGAGAGACAACGGCTGCGCGGGCTAACGCGATGAGTGAGAGGCACATACGTTATGAGCACTGAGGCATCCCACAACGCGGGCATCGGCGACTGGGTACCGTTTTATACCGAATTCGCCGACAAGCTGCTGCAGTTCAGAAACGCAAGGGGCGATCTGCTGGTGCTCATCGAGGACGTCTACAAGAGCATCGGCATGAAGGTCCCTAAGTTGGACGCGGACGAGCCCTCGGATATCGACCCATTTTCGGTATACGGCCTTTTCAACAAACATATAGCCATCGAGAGCCGCCAAAAGATAATCGGCGAGTTCAGGAAGCGCCTGGGCATCAAAGCAAACGTGCCAATGGCCTTCGACGGTACCCCGTCTCTCTCCAACATGGCGGCCCTCTTCTACGGCTTTGGCGTCGACCGCCAACCGGATGACATCGAAAATATCTGGTCTCTCTTCGAACACGCTCTCGACTACGCCGATGACCCGACCGCGCAAAAGGAAAAGGACTTCTGCGGCGCATTCGACGTTGTCCGCAACCAATTCAAAATTGGGTGGAACCTCACCATGGGCCTCTTTTGGATGCGCCCCACATCGTTCGTAAACCTCGACAACCCCAGCAGAGAGTTCATTATCGAATACAAAGGACTCGGAGAAGAATGCGCAAGGACCGTTAAAAACCTGAAAGGAAAGGTCCCTGCGGGTAAGGATTACCTCGACCTCTGCAGGCTGTTCAAGCGGCACCTTAACGAAGATGAGCTGGGATACAAGGACTTTCCCGGCCTCTCCGTCGCCGCACGGGTGGCCCACAAAGCTCCCACGCAAGTAACTCCACCGGTTGGCGGTGGCACCGGTAACGAGCCAATAATTCCCCCGTACGGCAAGGACGACTTCCTCGCGGAGGCCTTTCTTTCGGGGCAAGAGTACGACAAGCTGGCATCGCTTCTGAGGGTGAAGCGCAACGTCATCCTCCAGGGGGCGCCCGGAGTGGGAAAGACCTTTGTGGCCAAGCGTCTTGCCTACTCGATGATGGGCGAGAAGGCCGCCGAGAGGGTCAAGCTCGTGCAGTTCCACCAGAGCTACTCCTACGAGGACTTCATCATGGGATACCGTCCTTGTCAGGCTGGCTTCGAGCTCAAGACCGGCGCCTTCTACGACTTCTGCAAGAAGGCCGAGGGCGATTCCGAGAACGACTACTTCTTCATCATCGACGAGATAAACCGCGGCAACCTGAGCAAGATCTTCGGCGAGCTGTTCATGCTCCTCGAGGCGGACAAGCGCGGCGAATCGACGAAGCTTCTCTACTCGGATGAGCAGTTCAGCGTGCCCAAGAACCTCTATATGATAGGCACGATGAACACAGCCGACCGCAGCCTTGCCATGCTCGACTACGCACTGCGCCGGCGATTCGCGTTCTACGAGATTGGGCCGGCCTTTGCCTCCGACGGCTTCCGCGCCTACCAGGCAAGTCTGAAAAGCGAGAAGCTCGATCGCCTGGTCCAATGCATCGAGCTGCTCAACGAGGCCATCGAGAGCGACGACTCGCTGGGGCGCGGCTTCAGGATCGGACATAGCTATCTCTGCAACATGGACGCGGCAACTCCCGAACGCCTGGAGCAGGTGGTGGACTTCGAGATCGTCCCGCTGCTCGAGGAGTATTGGTTCGACGAGCCCGGCAAGGTGCGCGACTGGAAGAGCAGGCTCAAGGCGGCGATTGGATAATCCCATGATCCCCGTCCGCAACATCTATTACATGCTGGCCTATGCCTTTCGAGCCTTCGAGAACAGCCGCTTCCAGAGCCTGGGCGAAGAGAAGTTCGACAACAGCTGTGACCTGTGCGCCGCCATCCTCGCGCGCGGGGTGGAGCACCAGGTAAAGAAGGGTCTCGGCCGAACATATTCCGAGCAAACGGAGCCCCTCTCGACCCTGCGGGGGCGCATCGAGGTGGCCGAGTCCCTAAAAACCGGCACCGTCACACGACGCCAGCTGGTGTGCACCTACGACGAGTTCGGGCCGGACACGCCGGCAAACCGCATTGTCAAGGCGACGATGCTGTACCTCCTCACGTGCCCGGCAGTCGGTGATGAGCGCAAGCGCTCCCTGCGCAAGCTCCTCCCCTATCTCGCCGCAGTGGCCGACATCGACCCTCGCCATGCCGACTGGCAAATCAGGCTCGGCCGCAACGACCAAACCTACCGGCTGCTGCTGTTCATATGCCGCCTGGTGCGAGATGGCCTGCTTATGACAGAGAACGGGCGTCGGACTATACCCGGATACTTCGATGACCAAGTAGCTCACAAGCTCTATGAGCGCTTCATTCTCGAGTACTACCGCAAAGAGCATCCAGAAATCTCGGCGAACGCCGAGCAGGTGCCGTGGGCAGGCGTAGACACGACTGCGGAGCTGCTGCCTGTCATGCAGACCGACATCACGCTGCGCAAGGACGCGCAGGTTCTCATCATCGACGCGAAGTACTACACGAGGATGACCCAGGCGCACTTCGGTGTTCACTCGCTGCACTCGAACAACCTGTACCAGATTTTCACCTACGTGAAGAACATGCAGGAGACGCTGGGTGCCGATGCCCCGCGCGTGTCGGGCATGCTGATGTACGCACGCACCGACGAGAGAATCCTTCCCGACAGCGATTACCTCATGAGCAAGAACCCCATCAGCGTGCGCTCGCTGGACCTGAGCTGCGATTTCGAGAGCATCCGCGCGCAGCTCGACAAGGTTGCGCGCGAGAGCCTCGTCGCTCGTTAAGAAAGGGGGGCTCACCGACATCGAGCGCGACTCCCAACGGGAACCCTGACCACTTGATTCTGAACGACCGTGGGCGGTAGCGCCAGTGTTAGTGTAAGCGCTCGACCAAAGGCCGGCGCGGTTCCGTCCAAAGGCCGAAATCTAACCCCGAATCCCATGGGCGTGGCAGGGCGGAGAAGAATGGGGCCAAAGTGCGGGGAAGAAGAGGTGTCGGGAGCATCCTCGACAGAACCCTGACCACCTGGGCCCCGGCAACCATGAGCATGACGGACTAGGGGTGGACGGGAACAGAATCTGGGGATGAGGTGCGGCCGGCGCTCACAAAGCTAAAAACTCCGGAAGGCGCGCGGCTCTTACCGGCCCATTTCACGTCCGAGCGATGCCCGCGCGCATCCTCTTGACGCATGTAACACGCAAGGGCCGGCGCGGCTTCTCAGGCGCAGTTTTTCGGGAGGGCAAGGCCAAGCCTTGCCCTCCCGAAACTGTTTGAGCACTGAGAATCCGCGCCGGCCCCCTGGGCGCTCGCGTCACCGCAAGCCCCCTAAACCACCAGGCAGATGGAGGATTACCGATTCCCCCATCTGCCTGGTCTTCTCTTCTTCTCTACTTAGACTTCTTGCCCTCGGGGTAGTAGAAGTACACCGTGTAGCCCTTGAGGCGCAGGATG
>CAVJGP010000032.1:0-7841 GCA_963648855.1 Alistipes onderdonkii
TGAAGAAACTCCCGAACAATGATCGGCAAGCCCCAAGCGTAGGTCGGGCTGACGATTCCCACCATCTTGTCCGCCTCATCAAAGGAAAAGCTATCGCTCTTACGGCAGCCGTCGATGGCCATGGTTGTATCGCCCGTTGCGGCGGCGATACGGTCGGCGACATGTTTGCTGTTTCCCGTTGCGGAAAAATAGAAGATCACGCCCTCATCCCCTTAGCCCAACCTCGTGAACCTCGCGTGCAGTGCATGCAGCACAAGTATAGCAAGCAGCCAGTGGCACTCACAGAGCGCTGCGGTGGCGGGCCGCCTACGCGTGCAGCCTCCGTGCACACCATCCGTGCACGACCTCGTTTCTCGATAATCTCGCTGCGAGCCACACGCAGCTGGGCGGGACCGAGGGGATGAGCCCGTCGCCCTCGCACAGGCCCTCTGAGCTGCGCACCCAGCGAGCCGTTACGCGAGCGCCGCGAACGCTGCCCTTCGCCCTCATACAGGCCCGCTGAGCCGCACGCAGCCGAGCGGGGCGCCTCGACTCACGTTTCCATGCGGAACCACACGACTGTTTCCAACACATAAACACGCCGCCTCAAGGCGGTGTGTTTTGCCAAGATAACGACCCCGCCGCCAAGAGGCGGTACAAACATCGCAACATGCGGGCCCAATCAAGTTTCGAAACGCTCTCCTGTAGCGTGCGACGAAACGCGCGATATAGTTTCGCCAGCACCGATGAGCCGCACGTATAGGAGGAGCACGATGAGCGAAAAGAAGAACGTCGTCAACGACAAGGAGCTCGAGGGAGCCGCTGGCGGCTGTGCCGTGTACCTCGATACGTACTGGTACCACTACCAGAACGGCCCCGACACCACCATCCAGTGCCCGGAATGCGGCGGCACCGATCTTGACTACTACGACGCCGTTCTCTGCGAAAGGCGATTCAGGTGCCGCTCGTGCGAAACCCAGTTCGATGAGTCGCAGAGCTTCCACACCAACCGCAAAACGTTCTAAGCGCACGCGATACCTCGGCAAGAGTCGACCCGACGGCATCTGGGCAGGAAGAGACGGGGGTGCCGACATGACCCTGGGCTGTGTTGCTACCACATCCGCTCAGTAGGGTGGCAGATTCTGCCACCCTACTGGTATCTGGCGTCGGGAGGCGCACCACGACCCGGAGCGCATGCCTGCCGGGGCAGGGGCGGCACCCACAACCGTGACGAGCTGCTACCTTGGTGACGATGGACGGAACGAACGCAGGCGAGCTCGGGCAGCCGACAGACGACCGGGGTCAGATGCCCCTAAAGCTCAATCCACTGGCGGGAGTCGTAGCCTTGGGCCTTCAGCGCGCTCGAGAGATAGTCGATGCGGGCCGGCGTCACCTTGAGAAGGTGCAGCAGCGGCTTCACGCGTTGGAGCGCCTCGCCCTTGATGCCTTTCGCAGCCGCTGCCTGGGCAAACTCGTCGCTGTCGGGGTCAACGACCTCGGCAACGCCGCTGACCTGGGTGCTTTGGAGCTTGCCGAAGCCGGCGTAGGGCTCGAACACAGCCAGGCACACGTTGAGGTTGCGGGCAAGCGCCTTGAACTTCAGCCCGCCCTCCGAGAAGATCCAGAACGCCCCGTCGCGGTAGGCATACTCAAGCGGCGTGCAGCGCACGAAGTCGCCCGCCCCACAGGCCAGCGCGCAGGTGTTGTGCGCCTCCAGAAACGCGTCCACCTCACGGCGCAGCTCGTCTTGCGGCATGCGCGCGGCCCGGGCCTCCCTCTCGGTCCAATAGGCGGCAGCTTTCTCAAACTCCTCGGGCGTCATGGGAACTCCCCTTTCGACGTAACCTGCCAGCTGCACAGGCGGCTGCCTTGCAACCGATGTTAAGCAAGGCTCATGTGCCCGATTGGCGCAGGTTCAAACCATCCAAATTGCTGCGTTTTGAAGATGAGCAAGCTGAAGTATATTGCATAAATCCATCGTTTGATACATGCCTGAAGCACAGTCGACCCACTCAAGATAGTCGGGCTCACCGTCGGGTCCACCCACTCCGCCTCATGCCCCAATCTGTGCGAGAATGGTCTTGCAGTTCCCGACAATCGGCCCCTCGAGATGCCCGCGAAGCTCGGCACAGCCAGGAATGCCCATACCGTCGTCGAACACGTCTCCGAGCTTCACGAGAATCAAATCAGCAATACGCGCCATCTCTCCCACGCACCATGAGCCATCAAACCCCAACTCCCCTATCCCGGCGTTACGGGCGAAGCGCCCCAAGGCAGTTGCGCTCATCCGCCCGAAACGATTCTCGCCGCCTATGCTCATGGCAAGCCGCCCCTTGCGTCTGAGCGATTCATATGCAAGCCCCGAGGCAACGTCATACATGGGAGCCATAAGGACTTGGGGGCCAGGCGCGAGGAGCAGCGAGTAATTCTTGGCATGAGCGTCGGGCGCTCCGATAAGGCAGTTGAAGAAAAGCATTCGAATAAAGAGCGCGACGTTCTGTTGGGCAAGCGACGTACGGGCAAGCAAGCGCAGCACGTCCGAGGCGCATGGTCCCCCGTCTGATGTGTACTTTCGATCAGGCATAACTCCCAGCGCCTGGCAGAGGTCTTCTTGATGCAGGCGCACCACCCGTCCGTCCGTTGCCGCGGCGCGATCGTATCGGCTCACGATGATCGCCCACTCATCGCCAAACTGCCCGTACTCGACCTCGGCACAGGGCAAGCCACAGGCATGGGCCAGGCGCATGCAAATGTACTCATTGAGCGCTTGAAATCTGTACCCTGAGATACCGTTTTTGAATATATGCGTCGTGGCAGCTGAACCGCGGCACTCGCACCAGGCTCCGTCAATCCGAGCAAGGGCAAATTTACCCTGGTTACCACCGAGCGACCAATGCTCCTCGCGCCCAACCCAAGAGTCCTCCGCGGCCGTTTGCAATCTTCGCAGGCGACTCTCGACATCGGATTCGTCCAGGCGGACGTAACTGCCCGGCCGACCCGCAGCTCGATCAAAATCCCCCTCGGCGCACAACTGCACGGCCCCCGGACAGTCAAGGCCGATACAAGCAAGCAAGTCAAGTGGGTTGGAGGCATGAACCTCAAACTGCCGGGCAATGCTCGACCGCACCGCTTTGTTATCGGGGAGCAAGCCGTACAAATAAGGACGAATCACCTTGTCAGGATAGGAACGGTTCGATACGGGCATCGAAATCGACAGGGGAACGCCGTCGTATGCGTCCTCGTACCGGAAGGAAAGCGAACCGTCCCGCTGACGCGTGACATGCCCGGCAGGTGTTCCTCCGATGAGCACAATGAGGCTGTTGACAGAGTTCATAGCCGAGGCCCTTCCTGTGCCTGACGAAGAAAGTTGCCGTAGAGTTCCTCATAATTGAAGTCAAGTGGGGACTGCGCGGCACGATGCTCCGAAGAAGCCTCGGCGGCAGGCTGGCTTGCATCGACGTCGCGCAAGCCAGCGCCTTCCGAGATGGCACCACCGGAAGACTGTCCCTCGACGAGGCGTGCAGATATAGCCGTGTCACAAGGCGCACGGTTCCCCGCCTCGTATTCCACCGTGCGCGTGGGACTCGGCACCGCGTCTGCCTCACAGGGCGCGCGATTCTCCGCCTCGTATTCCGGCTCCTCAGATATGTACAGCCGCGCGTCCAACGCCTTGAGGATAGCCATCAGCTTATCAAGCCGTATGCCAGTCGCATCTCCCATTTCAAGCGAGAGCACGGAGCGCTCGGAAACCCCTGCCCTCTCGGCAAGCTGACGTTGCGTCATACCTCGAGACAGGCGCGAAGCGCGCACAAAGGCTCCGACATTTCTCGGCTGACCTATCTCCTGCCGCATGATTCCATCCCCCGCCAGGTCGACGCAAACTTTTGCGGTAAGAGAATACCGTAAAAGTTTGCGGTTTCTATGATACGCAAACTATTGCGGCTCCATGCTACGAGCATGTAAACGCCTCCCGGCCCGTAACGCGGGCGCAACGTGGGCGGGGCAGGATGCGCTGCGTGCATGGCCGAGCGCCCGCACAACCCGTGCGAGGCCGGCCCTACGAACAGGGGTGAGTACCATGGAGCCTATGAGCAACGCGGATTATCTGACCAGGATCCAGCATGCCGACGAGCTGGCGGCGCTCAAGGAGGCGAAGAAGGCAAACGGCCTCACCTTCGCCGAGCTTGCCGAGAAAGTGGGCGTCAACAAGGTTTGGCTCGCCTCGGCCCTCGACGGCCAGCAGTACGTGCCCGAGGAATACTGCGTCAAGCTCGCCGAGGCCCTGGGGATCCCCGCCGAGCAGACGGCGTTTCTGGCTGAGCATCCCTACAAGGGCAACACCGACCCCATCCTCTACCGCCTGCACGAGGTCATCGACACCTACGGCCCGGCTATCAAGAGCATCATCCACGAACAGGGCGGCAACGCCATCATGAGCGCCATCGACTTCGGCCTGGACTGCAACGTGATCACCGACGGCCAGGGCAACCACCGCGTGGTCATCACGCTCGACGGCAAGCTGCTCCCCTACGCCAAGAAGGGGCAGTACCCCTGGTAGGGCAAACGCGGGTAAGCATCGTTGACGGGCGGCATAAACGCTTGCAAGCGCGTGACGACTGATCGTGCATTCAGGAAGGGCCGGGCTCCTCGACTACGGGGCCCGGCCCTTAGCGTATATCGGCAGAAACCAAGCGCTAGACGATGCGCAGCAACACGGCTGCGGCGATTCGCGCGATGAATGAGAAGCCTGGGCACCCAAGCGAAGGCCTTCGCCCCTATACGGCAGATTGCGCCATGCCGCGTAAGCCGGCTTCGGTCTCGCGTCGCCGCCCTACGCGGCTGCGACAACGGCCTTGCGCATAGGTTGATGGCACGCTCTCTAAAAAAGAACATTTGTTCGTTTAGCTCGAAGGGTCGCTTGTTGTCAGAAACCCGCGATACAGGAAGTTTTGTCATGCCCCACGCGGGGGGCGGCCATGTCTGCACGCAGGACGCTGACGTCTGCCCCAAGCATCATGCCCCCGCGCAGGGCCCGACATGGCACGAGTTCCTTTTGTTCATGGGCATGCCACATGCACATCCCCGCGCGAGATTGGACATGGCTTGAGGTGCGCGGCATCGAGCTGAGCGTCAACGCATGTCCCTGTACGAAATCGGGCATGGCGCGAAACCGGTCGATGGGAACGATGGCATAGACCCGAGGGGATTTGGAAGCATCCACGGGCTCTGAAAGCGTCGTTTTTTGACCGCTGAAGGCACGCAAGAGACGATCGAAGCGCATACCGATGCCCATAAAAGCATACGTATAGGCAATAAAACAACTATCTACCTTTACTTTAGACTAATGCTTTATGAGGACGGCTGTTTCTCTCGTCAAGCAGCCGCGATTGCTCGCGTTCATCCGGGATGTGCTTCCAGAGGCTTACGGTACCCCTCACGGATTTTGCGCTCCGCCGGGCTTGATGCTTCTTACGTCAATTGATGAGAAATCCTCTAACGTCTCACTCTGGTTAATGCTAACAAGTTTCGTTTTGCCTCTACTAAAATACCTGGTAGCTAGCGGTATAAATCACTTAACGTCAACTAACGTAAGAGATTTTCGGCTTGTTTGCGTCAATGTGAGACGCCGACTTCGCGTTAAATGGCCCCGATTCAAGCGCCTCGCGTCAACTTACGATAACTCACGTCATCCATATCTTCTGCATAAGCGCTATACGTTATCGGCGCACGCCGGAGGGCCATTTATGTAAGTGCCGCGCCAAGAGACGGCGAAGCGCATTCGCATTTTCGTAGCTAAACGAAAACAGCCAGCTTGGTCACGAGCACGGAGGCCTCATGAGCAAACTGGCTGCTTGAGCTGCTATAATGCGTTGCGTCGTAGGTGTTACCAGCACCTGCGGCCAAGTCGCAAACTCCAACCAGCTGCGAGAACAACGCTATAGCGCTCCCAGATGATAGCACACTTTGGTGGGCTGTCTTTTTGTCTGCGCTCTACGTGTATTCGCAGCCTCGAGAGAGGCTGTTTTTGATGAACGGTACCTTTTTGACAGAGGCGCAGGAGGTGAGGTCGTCCGCCCTGCATCTATCTCCAGTAGACCTTGAGGGTTTGGACAATGACCTCGCATCCTCCTGGGGCTCTGGCTACCGGTACCTCAGCCTCAAGGCCGCGCCCCTTCTCGACGGGTCGCGCAGCGCCAACCCGCACCCGCATTGCGGTCGCTGGGCCTTCGACATCGACGGGCTGGTCTTCGTCACCGCCATTCCCTGCGAGGGCTCTTCACGCACGCGCTCCATGCGCGAGGCGCGCGAGGTACTCGACGCCGTGCTTGCACGCTCCCTCGACCTTGCCCGTGCGCACGGCTGGGCTGGCCACGAAAGCACGGGCACCCCGTTCGCTCCCGCCGCATCGCACACGAATGCGACGGCCACCGCTCCCCTGCGTACTCGCCGGGATGCCGCTCGGCTCGGCTCGCCCTTGGCTGATTCCACGCAGGGTTCTCGCCGCCCCACCGGACACGCGCTCACCGGCGACCCCCGCAGCACCGCGCAGGACGTTCGGAAGCTCGACGCCACACTTGACGCCGCCCACTACACGCGCCTGCCGCAGTGGGTTCTCAGCGGCTCGCTGGCCCTGACCGTCTCGGAGCGCATCTTGCTGGCCGACGTTCTCGACGTCATGGGACGTGGCTCGTCGCTTTCCTACGAAGCCGATCGCAGCCGCCTCCTTGCCCGCACCGGGCTCAAGGCCTCCACCGTCACCGCCGCCCTGCGCAACCTCGCCGACAAGGGTGCGCTCGTCGCCGTGGCCGGCACGCGGGGGCGCTTCACCGTCGCATGGCAGAGCCTCGCTGAACTCGCCCGCACCAGCGAGGAGGGGTCGCGTGCGCTTGGCTCGGCACTCACCGAGGCCGACATACGCAGGCGCCTGAGCGATACCTCGCACAGCCTGGCGGTCCCCGTGTGGGCCGTCCAACTGTGCGGTGCCACACAAGCGGCGCTGCTTCTCTCCAAAGCATGGGCGATGGCTCACGGAGGCGGCGACGGCCTTGTCTGGGCGGCGGGGACCACCCTCGCCTCATGGCTCCCCGGCAACGAGCGCTCGCTTCGAAGGGCGCGCGCCGACCTTGCCGCACAAGGGCTGGTCCAAGCGACCGGACAGTATACTTACAGCCGTTTATACAATCATGGGGCCGCCCGTAACAAGACGGTCGAGTTCCGCGTGACCCCCTGCGGCCTGGCACGCGCCCTTGCGGTGCGCGGCATCGACTTCGGTGCCGACCTTTCGGGAATCGTCCGCTCGTTCTTTGCGAGCGATCCCGACGTGCGTCGTGAGGCGGCCCTGTGGGACGTCTCACAAGCCGATAAAGCGCGCCTGCGCAAGCTGCGTCGCCATATCGCCGTCCTGGCCCTCCAGGGCGATTCTGCGGCCCTGTGCGCCCGCATCATGATGGACGCAGGCGCAACCTCTCGTGTGCCCGCTCCGTGGCGCTCAGCGCCTCTCAGGGCGCTTCCCCCTGCGGCTTAAACCTCTCCGCCCCCTCTCAAACAACCGAAAAACTCATGCAGCCGCACTGCCGCATGCCTGATGCTCATGGCACAGCCTGGCATACGGCGACTTTCAGGACTACCGGAAGCCGCCTCGAACCGACACAGCACAGAAACCCACCAGCCTGCCCTAACTCCGCGGCCAAAACGCCAACGAAAGATGCTCGCACACCAAAGGAGAAAGCAAATACATACCGCATTTCGTAACAGATACATACCGCTCGTTGAGATGCCGCAGCCAAATGCAGCCCGCAATTCTCCTTAAGGTCTTACGCTCCCTTTGACCCTTCTTAAACCAGAGGGGTTGAAACAAAGAA
>CAVJGP010000032.1:8412-27582 GCA_963648855.1 Alistipes onderdonkii
TCAGGCATGATTTCATATAGAAATATGCGTATCTATATAAGCGTATGAACCTTAGCGGGCGTATAGGCCGCCTGGCTACTCCCCTGCTGGGGTTTCGTCTGGCTTGGGGCCCATGCCAAGCAGGCGGCGCCACCAGGGCACCTTGGGGGCTGCGAGGGCGTTGAACTTCTCCGTTTGAAGCCTGACGAGCTCGTCATAGCGGGAACGCTCGGCCTCCACCTTGTCGTCGAGGCGCTCGACGCGCTCGCTGAGGTCTCTTACCTGGTCGGTCAGAAGCTCGATCTTCTCGTCCTTGGCCTTGAGGATCATCTCGTTCTTCTCTGCCTCGGCCTTGAGCACACGGTCCAAGAGCTGCTGCACGGTGTCTTGAATGGATTCTTTTTCCTGCTCAAGGGGTATTTTTGGCCCAACGATGCGCTTCTTGGGTGCACTTGCGGAGCTCTGGCCCTCCCCTGTCTCGGAGCTGGCGTCGTCGCTGCTCACAGGCTGCTTTACTAGGCCTTTTTTCTTGAGCTTGTCGGCGACGGCCTGGGTGAGCCATTCGTCCATGTAGGTGGTGCGGCCCTCGACCGTCCTGTGCGACTTGTCGGGGTCGAGCTCGTCGGCCACCTTGATGACCGTGGGCTTCGAAACGCCGGTCTCCTTGACCATGTCGCTATACGTGGTTTGCACAGGACGTTCCTTTCGAAGCCTTGTATGCCGGCTTACGTCAACTAAACGAGCTTTAACGTAAGCAGGTGCTTTACGTGACACCAAACACGCCGTCTACCAGGTATTCTGGTAAAGGTAGTTTACATCGTTAACACCGTTTTATGTTCAAATACGTAAATTTCCGTTAATTAACGTATTTACATAAGATAACGTGAATTTACGTAAAAGCGCGTAAACGAGGTGAACAAAGCTACTTTACGTTAAAACGGGCTTTTCGTCAACCACAAGCAGTTTACGTAAAGCATCCATCCCATGAAAACAAGATTGCCGGGACGTCGATTGGCATACGAAAGGGCTCAATTTACGCCACTTTCCGTCAATTAACGTATTTACATGCCTTTACGTTAGTTTATGGCAATGCACGTAAAGGAATGTAAATTGTTGTTAAGCGTATAAAGTGCCTGGTAAACAGTCTAATTTAAAAAGGCAGTTCTCAATGTCTAAGCCGCGAGGCGCTGATTCGATGTCTACGTTTACGTGAAGTCGCATACGCCGTTCTTTACAAGGGGAGGGGAGTGGTGAAGCAAACAAGTGCACTAAGGTGACCAGGCATACAAAGAGCGCCAACGTTAACGAGGCCTTTGGAACGTAAATCCTCGTAAACGCTGGCGCTCTTGCAGTGTCCAGTTTGTTCCGGCGGCTCAAGGGCAGGCCCTGCTGCCGCCGGTTGCCTCGACTGCGTCCTCGCCGCCGGTTAACCTGGAGGCTTGGAGGGAGGCTTCGCTACCTGTTCTCGATGTGGCCGATCTTCTTGAGCTCGATGGACATGGAGCCGTCGGACTGGGTCACGAACTCGATGAACTCGGGGCTCATGGAGTATTGCGAGGGGAAGGTGATCTCAATCCCGGTGTCGGTGCGGATGCGGTGGCTGCGGTTGGCGGCGTTGGCGACGCTCTTCTTCACATGCACGCGCTCGGGCAGCTCCTCGTCGCGGGCGAGCTCCTCGTAGCGCTCGCGCATCTGCGGTGCGTCCTCGAACACATCCTCGCCGAGCTCCCATGGCGGCAGGAAGTCGTCCTCCTCGGCGCGTTCCTGCATGGCGGCCTTGGCGCGCGAGACCGCGGTCGCCGCATTCGCGCCGTACTCGTTGGCCACGTCCTCCACGATGCGGGCCACCGTCTGCATGACTTCCTTGGTAGAGGCGCTCGCACTGCACTGAAGCAGGCCATCGGGCAGGAGCATGCAGCTGCTACCTGCGATAACGCGCTCCTTGTCGTGAAAGTCCACGCTGAAGTCGCTTGTCTTGACGAAGGCGTAGGAGTCGATCTTCTGCGTGGGGTTGGGCAGCGTCGCGTCGTGACGGCAGACCTCGCAGACGGGCTGGCCGTCGATGTTGACCACGTCGTGGACGTACGCCTGCTTGCGGGGGAGCAGCGCGAGGGCGAAGTAGCGCTCGCCGCGTCCGTCGAAGGCCGCGTCCTCCATGATGGCGGCCGCCTCGGTCACGGGCATGTCGAGCTCGTCGGCGGCGTTTTGCGCGGCGCTCGTCTCGGGGTCGGCCTCAAAGTCGGCCACGAGCAGGTCGCACGCCTCGGCGCTGTCGGCACGGCGCAGCTCGGAGTAGATGAACTCGGCTATCTGGCGCGAGAACCCCACGAAGTCGTTGGTCTTGAGATAGTGCTCGAGCTCGCCTGCGAACATGCTGTCCTGCTTGAACTCGCCGTGCTTGTTCTCGGCGCTTCCCTGGGACTTGCGCAGGTGGCGCTGCACGAACGACTTCACCATGCGCTCGCTCAGGTCGAGCTCGCGGGCCGAATACGTGGTGCCTGCGCCCTCAAAGTCGAAGACGTGCAGGATGGCGTGGTTGATGTTCATGTCGCATCCGTTCTTTCGAGCCCGGCCGCAAGAGGGACGGGCGTGGCTTGCGAGGGGATAGGATAGCGCGACGGCAACCTTACAGCCAATCCCTCGCGCGCTTCTAGGGCAAATCCCATGCAAACCCCGTTCGCGCTCCAGCGCGGGATTTACGTCCTTCCTGATGCGGAAGAGAACAAACCCGCTGGTAGTTGCCTATGGCTTTGCTCCTTTACGTAAACGTAAACGTCTGCCAGCAGATTCTCCCAGGTTGGCAAGCCGAGGTGATTTCGCCGTTGCGGTCTATGGGCGCGCTTGTCATCGCAACTCGCTAACACGGTCAATCAAGGGGCTCGTCATCATGTCTCGAGCCTGTCTGCCATTGCCGCCGCCAACGCAGCTTGCCAACAGGTCTTCTCGCCATGGCGCGACAACCCGCCTCACGATCTCGTCCCGCCACGCCATGGCCATCTGTGGATTTCCCTTGACACCACTGATAGCAAAGTGATATCACATGGATATCGACAACCGGAAGGCCGGTCGACCTGCACAATCCCGTCGCGCCTGCCTCCAAGAGAGAGGAACGACCATGAATGCCCCGCGTACCGACAAACCCACCTCCTCAGCCAATGCGGCGACCCCGCAGGTCGAGGCCACGGCCGAGAGGCGCGTGAAGGCGCGCTCCGGCTGGGGGATGCTCTTGCTTGACATCCTCGCATACCTTGCCGCCATCGCGTGCTTCATCGCCGCCGGCCTCCTCGATGCCGGCCCGCTCATCGCTGTGGCCAGCCTGCTGGTCGTGGCGGCCTCCATCCTGGCAGGCGGCTTTATGATGGTGCAGCCCAACACGGCCCGCGTGCTCACGCTCTTCGGCGCGTACAAGGGCACCTCCACCGACACGGGCCTGCGCTGGGTGAACCCCTTCTGCACGAAGACCAAGGTGAGCCTGCGCGCCCGCACGCTCAACGGCGAGCACCTCAAGGTGAACGACAAGCTCGGCAACCCCATCGAGATCGCCAACGTCACGGTGTGGCACGTCGACGACACGGCCCGCGCGGTCTTCGATGTGGACGACTACGAGGGCTTCGTCGCCGCCCAGTCCGAGACGGCGCTGCGTCACGTGGCCAGCCTGTACGCCTATGACCACATGGGCGAGAACGACGCCGACTCCACGGAGATCACCCTGCGCTCCAACATCGCCGAGGTGAGCGAGGTCCTGCGCCGCGAGCTGGCCGCCCGGCTCGCCGTGGCGGGCGTGGCCGTGGACGACGCGCGCCTCACGCACCTGGCCTACGCCCCCGAGATCGCCCAGGCGATGCTGCGCCGCCAGCAGGCCGACGCCATCATCGCGGCCCGCGGCAAGATCGTGCGCGGTGCGGTGGACATGGTGGAGATGGCCCTGGGGGAGCTGTCGGAGCGCCACGTGGTGGATATGGACGACGAGCGCCGCGCCGCCATGGTGTCGAACCTGCTTGTGGTACTCTGCGGTGATTCCGAGGCCCAGCCGGTGGTGAACACCGGCACCATCTACCAGTAAGGTTCACGTCAAAATGCAGCGAAAGCAGTACCCCCTGCGCATAGATCCCGAGGTGTGGGCCGCCGTGCAGCGCTGGGCCGACGACGACTTCCGCAGCGTGAACGGCCAGGTGGAGTGGATCTTGCGCGACGCCCTCAGGCGTGCGGGCAGGCTTCCCAGGCAGGATGAGCAGGCCAGGGGAGAGACGCAGGCCGACCAAGACGAGTGAAACGCAAAGCGCGGGCCCTCCCGAGTAGGGGAGGGCCCGCGCTTCATGTGTGCCTATCTATATAAGATGCGCGCTGGGATACGGCGCGCAGAGCCGCATGCCCTTACAGGCTGGCGACGTACTTGCCGGTGACGTAGCCCTGGGTGTGGGCGCGGCCGAGGGACAGGCCGGGCACGGTCATGGGGTAGTCGGGCGAGCCGTAGAAGTTGCCGGCAACGTTGCCGATGGCGAACAGGCCGGCGATGGGGGTGCCGTCCTCACGGGTGACCTGCATGTGCTCGTCGACGTTCACGCCGTGGATGATGGCGGACAGGCCGATGTGGCGACGCATGCCGTAGAAGGGCGGGTTCTGCACGGGCACGAGCCACTGGGCGGCCTTGCCGAAGTCGTCGTCGGAGCCCTTGGCGCACAGCTCGTTGTAGCGCTCGACGGTCGCCACGAACGTCTCGGCGTTCACGCCCAGCTTCTCGGCCAGCTCCTCCAGGGTGTCGGCCTTGTAGGTGGCGATGAGACCCTCGTAGACGCCGGTCTTCTCGCCCTCCTCCTCGGGCATGTAGGCCTTGATGGCCTCCTCGTCATAGAGCTTGCCGGGCCACTCGGCGCAGGCGGTCATGTAGTCGGCGTCAAAGACCTGCGTGTAGTAGCCGCAGTCCTCGGGGCCCGACAGGAAGTTGGCCATGACAGCCATCTCGCAGCGCTTCTCGTTGCAGAAGCGGGTGCCGTCGTCCTTCACGGCGAGGAAGGGCATGTCGCACATGGCGCCGGGGCCGCCGTCGAAGTCGTGCAGGACGCGCGTGGGGCAGACGTCCTCAATCTTGCCGCCGGCCCACACGGCCATCTTGTGGCCGTCGCCGGTGCGGCCGTGCTGCTTGCGGTAGATGTTGGCCATCTCGGGGGCGTAGACGCTCATCATGTCGTCGTCGTTCATGAAGTCGCCCGTGGCGAGGATGACGCCCTTGGCGGCGTTGTACTGCACGTAGGTGCCGTCGGCCTTCTGGGCGATGACGCCGGTCACGCCGTTGTCGTCGCTGACGAGCTGGCAGGCGGGAGTCTCATAGAAGACCTCCAGGCCCTGGCCCTCGGCCCAGGCGCAGATGTCCTGCATGCCGTTGCCGGTGTTGTAGGGCTTGGGGCCGAAGTCGAAGGCGAAGTAGCTCACGCTGTAGTCGTCGATGGTCTGGATGGAGCTCGTCCACTTGGCGGTGGAGTCGACCATCTGGGCGCCAGCCTGCTCGCCCAGGTCCCAAAGCCACTTCAGGGCCTCGCCGGAGTTGTTGGCCCACAGCATGACCTGGTCATGACGGGAGCGGTGCGCGCAGTCCTGGTTGACGAGGGCGGCAACGGCGGCCACGCCGGCGGGATCGGACTCGTCAACGAGCACGGAGTCGCAGGTGTTGCCCTGGCTGGAAGCGGTCTCCTCCTTCTGGAGCAGGGCGACCTTGGCGCCGGCCTGGAAGGCGGAGATGGCGGCGGGCACGCCGGCGGCACCGGCGCCCACGACGACCACGTCGTAGTCATACGTCTCGGCGATGTCGGTGATGGGCTCGGGAGCCTCGAAGAAGGAGGGCGTGGGGGCGGTGTTGGCGACGCTGGGGCCCTCGGCTGCGAAGGCGGCGGTGGCGCTGCCTGCGACGGCGGCGACGGCGGCCAGGCTTGCTGCGCCCTTGACTGCGGTACGACGGGTGATGGATGTTGCCATGATGAACCTCCTGATTGTTGGTTGCTGGCGTTCTTTGCCGCCTTTGTCCCGGCGTGGCGCTGATTTGCGTGTACGTCGGGCCCCTTGTCTGGGCGGCTGGTGCCATCGTAGGGCGAAAAGTCGCGTCGTCTCCATAGTCCCTCCATCCGTTTGCGGTGGCATTGTCGTAACCCACCGGATAACCCCCCTATTTCACCTGCGGAAACGTCATAATGCACATTCACGTTTCATGCTGGCGAACAGGGGAGGGGCAAGGGGATGGCGCGAGGCACCAAGACTGCAGGGGAGTCCTGTGAGGCGCGGGGCACCCGTCGAGGTGTCGGCCCGCAGGCCGCGCACGTCCGAGACGAAGCCGCCTCGCACGAGTCTGCGGCCTCATCCGACCCCGCCGCCGGCCCCTCCTCCTCTGACGCGGCGCGCTCCGCCGCAGCCGCCTCGGAGGACGCCGCCCCGCAGGCATCCGGCGCCTCGCTTCCGCGCGTCTGCTGGTTCTTCATGGGCCTGGGCGTCTACCGCGCCTGGATCGAGGTGGCCTTCGTGGGCTCCTTTGTGTCCTATCCCCAGCAGTACGGCTCGCGCTCGCTGTTCGATGTCGCCTGCGTCATCGTGCTGTTCGCGCTGGCCCTTCTCTCCCGCCGCGTCTCGCCGCTCTTCGAGCACCGCCGGCTTGCCCTGGGTGCCGGCTGCCTCATGGCCCTCGCCTCAGGCCTGGGCTTTCTTTCCATCGCGTGCACAGACCTTGCCGCCTCGCTCGGCCTGCCCGCATCGATTCTGGGCGGCGCCGGCCTGGCCGTGGTCATCTTGCTATGGAGCGAGCTCTATGGCTGCCTGAGCCCGGTGCGCATCGCCCTCTACTACGCGCTCAGCCAGCTCGTGGGGGCCGCCGTCATCTGGACGCTGCGCGGCTTTGCCCTGCCCTGGCTTGCCGTGTGGACCTGCGTGCTTCCCTTCATATCGCTTGCCATGCTCTTCTCGGCCTTCAAGGCACTGCCGGCCGAGCAGAGGCCGCGTCCCATCGCCGGCGCCCGCTTCAGCTTCCCGGTGAAGCCGGTCATCCTCGTGTGCCTGTACGCTTTCGCCTTCGGCCTGCAGGAGGCCAACACGTACGCGTTCACCGGCCCGCACTCGGGTTTCGGCCTCATGGTCACCGCCGCCAGCGTGGTCGTGGGCATTGCGCTGCTCTCGCGCCGCATCGACTTCGGCACGCTCTACTCGGTGTGGCTCCCCGCGCTCATGATGGTGTCGCTCGTGCTGAGCCTCGTGGGCGCCCTGGGCTCCTTCTGGACGAGCTTCTTCGTGAGCGTGAGCTACGGCGCGGCCGAGCTCTTCATCATGACGATGGTGGGGTCGCTGTGCCACCGCTACGGCGTGAGTGCCGTGTGGATCTTCGGCATCGAGCGCGGCGTGCGCATGCTCGCGATGATGGCGGGGCGCTGCTTCGAGCCGCTCGCTCACGGCTGGCCTGTGGCGGGCATCGTCGTGGCGGCCGTGGTGGTGGGCACCTGCATCATCTTCTCGGAGCGCGGAACCTCGGCCAACTGGGGCATCGTGCTCTACGAGGAGGGCGACGACCTCTACCGCACTGCCCGCCTCAACGCGCTGGGACGCCGCTGTGCCGAGCTGGGGCGTGCCCACGGCCTCACCGAGCGCGAGCAGGAGGTGCTCCTCCTGCTGGCCCAGCGCAAGTCGGCCAGCGACATCGAGCGCGAGCTGTGCGTGGCCCACGGCACCGCCAAGGCCCACATCCGCCACGTCTACCGCAAGCTCGACATCCACGCCCGCGAGGAGCTCTTTGCGCTCGTGGGCGTCCCGGCAGGGGAGGAATAGGCCGGCGGCGCGGATCCGCATCAGCCAAGGCACGAGCACGTCGAGGGCGGGCGCTTCCCTGCGCGGGGGGCGCCCGCCCTCTTGCTAGCGCGCTGCCCGCCCCGCCCCCGCCCTACTGTGAACAGACGGTGACGCCGGCCGAAGAATCGGCGAACGGTGCTAACGGGCCTTACAGACAACTGCGCGCGAGGGCCGCTTTGCATATTCATTTGAGTCAAAACTTCACAAAACCCCTGGATTCGTCCTTTAGATGTATCACGGTCGTAATACCTCCAAACCCACCCTAAAACTCGCAAAATGACGTCGTGTTTTGTCGGTATTCCTCCTGGCTTAAGCCCGTTTCAAAAAAGTGTGCAAGATGTGAAGACAAATCGGACGGGCGAGCCATATACTGCCCTATGAGTCGCGGGGATGGAGGACCCCCGAAGGCCTGCGGGCCCGGCAGCGGCTTAAAGGGAGAAGGGATGGACTGAGATGTTTGAACTCAACCAACAGCACGTGGACGCCATGGCCACAGACGCCTACGCGCCCGCCGTGGTGGAGGCGCGCGTGGAGAACGCGGCCGTCACCAAGGCGAACCTCGCCACGGGGCGTTGCTTCGTGCTGGCCATGTTCGCCGGCGCCTTCATCGGCATGGGCGCGGCGTTCTTCTGCCTGCTTCTGGGCGACACCACCCTCACCTTCGCGGCGCAGCGCATCCTGGGCGGCCTGTGCTTCTGCCTGGGCCTGGTCCTCGTGCTGTGCTGCGGCGCGGAGCTGTTCACCGGCAACTCGCTCATGGTCTGCGGCCTGCTCTCCAAGAAGATCGCCGTGGGCGGCCTCGTGAAGAACTGGGTCGTCGTGTGGCTCGGCAACTTCGTGGGCGCCCTCATCCTCATGGGGCTGCTGTTCCTCAGCAACCTGCAGGGCATGAACGGCGGCGCGGTGGGCGACGTCTTCGTGAGCGTGGCCGCCGGCAAGGTCGTCCTCGACCCGCTGACGCTCTTCGCCAAGGGCATCCTGTGCAACATCTTCGTGTGCCTGGCCGTGTGGATCGGCTTCGCGGCCCGCAGCGTTGCCGACAAGGTCGTCGGCATCCTGCTTCCCATCGCGGCGTTCGTGGCCATGGGCTTCGAGCACTGCGTGGCCAACATGTTCTTCCTGTCGATGGGCTACGCCTGCAAGCTCGCCGGCTTCGGCACCGCCGTCGCCGCGCTTGACTCGCTCACCCTGGGCGGCATCGGCTACAACCTGCTGCTCGCCACCATCGGCAACATCGTGGGCGGCGCGGTGTTCGTGGGCCTGGGCTACTGGCTGGCCTACCACAAGCGCCCCGCGTAGTCCCTCACGGCGCGCAAGGGGCCCGCACCTAGACGCGGGCCCCTTTTTTCAGCGCCCTGAATCCCTCAATTCATCTTTTCACTAATCGGCCTCTATTTTTCAAGGGGAGGAGGAGCAGCCATGGCACAAACATGCACGTTAGCGGACTTGCGGCGCAGCCCGGAGGAGGTTTTGACCCGTGCGCACGAGCTGCATGAGCCCGTCTTTGTGGACGTCGACGGCCATGCGCCCGCTGTCGTCGTCGATGCCGACATGTACTTGGAGGCGCAGCAGGCGCTGGGCCAGTTCAAGCGCATCTTCATGAGCGGCGTTCGCGGCAAACCGCGCGAGACGTGAGGGAAGGTGCGTTGCGGCGCCGCAGGGCGCCAGGACGAGGGGAACGTTAAGGGAGGTCTTATGGGAAACAAGTTCGTCATCGCCGACCCGAACAAGTGCGTCGGGTGCAAGGCATGCATGGCTGCCTGCCTGGTCAAGCACTATGTCCCGGGCGATGTGCCGGTTCCGCGCCTGAACGTGCTGCGCTCGGGCGACCGTACTGCGCCGGTTGTGTGCCACCACTGCGAGAACGCGCCGTGCGCCGCCGCCTGCCCGGTGGGCGCGCTCTACGTGGACGGCGACCGCGTCGCCGTGCGCATGGAGCGCTGCATCGGCTGCCGCAGCTGCGTGGTCGCCTGCCCGTTCGGCGCCGTGGACGTCGTGGCCCGCTACGACGCCATGAAGCTGGGCGCGCTTGCGGTGGGCTCCGCGCCCAACGCTGCCGTCGTCAAGTGCGACCGCTGCGCCGACCGCGAGGGCGGCCCCGCCTGCGTGGAGGCGTGCACGTCGCTGGCGCTCACCGTCATGGAGCGCGACGTCGACGAGGCCCGTGTTGCCCGCCAGCAGCTCGACGCCGAGGCTCTCTCCGCCACGGCATAGCGCCCGGCGGTTTTTTGTACGTGCACTGACTTAAAGGGGGAACGATCATGGCGATGGAAAAGCATATGGTCGTCTGCCCGTACTGCGGTACGGGCTGCAAGTTCAACCTTTTGGTGGAGGACGGACTGGTCAAGGGCGCCGAGCCCCTGAACGGCCTCACGAACGAGGGGTACCTCTGCCTCAAGGGTTGGTTCGGCTACGACTTCATCAACGACACGAAGATCCTCACTCCGCGCCTCTACCATCCCATGATGCGCGACAAGAAGGGCGCGCCCCTGCACCAGGTGTCCTGGGACGAGGCGCTCGACTTCGTGGCCAACAAGCTTACTGAGATCAAGGAGAAGTACGGCCCCGACGCGATCTTCGTCACGGGCTCCTCGCGCGGCACGGGCAACGAGTCCAACCTCGCCGCCCAGCGCTTCGCCCGCGCCTGCATCGGCACGAACAACATCGACAACTGCGCCCGTGTTTGACACGGCCCTACTGTCGTCGGTCTGATTGACACACTCGGTGCAGGTTCCATGAGCTGCGGCGTTCCCGGTATCGAGGACGCTGGCTGCCTCTTCTTGTTCGGTTACAACCCCAATACGTCCCACCCCCTGGTCGCCCGCCGCATGGTGAAGGCCAAGGAGAAGGGCGCAAAGATCATCGTCGCCGACCCGCGCTTCATTGAGACTGCGCGTATCGCCGACATCTACATGCCCATGAAGAACGGCTGCAACATCGCCTTCCTCAACACCTTCGCCAACGTCATCGTCAACGAGGGCCTCATGGACGAGGAGTTCGTCCGCGAGCACACCCTGGGCTTTGACGAGTGGTGGAAGACCATCGAGCGCTACACGCCCGAGCGCACGCAGGACATCACGGGCATCGAGCCCAAGATGATGCGCGAGGCCGCCCGCATGTACGCCACGGCCGAGCCCTCCTCCATCATCTGCTGGGGCATGGGCGTCTGCCAGCAGCGCCAGAACGTCGAGGCCGTCCACACCTGCGCGGCCATCGCGTGCATCACGCACCAGATCGGCAAGCCCAACTCCGGCGTTGCCCCCGTGCGCGGCCAGAACAACGTCCAGGGCGCCTGCGACATGGGCGCGCTGCCCAACTTCTTCCCCGGCTACCAGTCGGTCACCGACCCGGCCATCAAGCAGAAGTTCGCCGACAACTGGCACATCCCGGTGGAGCAGCTCTCCGACCACGTGGGCTACAAGGTCACCGACCTGGGCCACCTGGTGGAAGAGGGCAAGGTGCACGCGTTCTACAACTTCGGCGAGGACCCGCTCCAGACCGACCACGACACGCAGCACCTGGCCCATCAGCTCTCCAAGCTCGACCTCTTCGTGTCGCAGGACATCTTCATGACGCAGACCAGCGCCGTGGCGGACGTCATCCTGCCGGCCACGAGCTGGGGCGAGCACGAGGGCGTCTTCTCGGCGTGCGACCGCACCTTCCAGTACTTCAGCGCCGCCGTGCCGCCCAAGGGCGAGTGCAAGCACGACTGGCAGATCTTCTCCGAGGTCGCCGAGCGCATGGGCTACGACATGCACTGGGAGAACACCCAGGACATCTGGGACCACGAGTGCCGCAACATGTGGCCCGCGGCCTACGGCGCCACCTACGAGAAGATGGCCGGCGTCGGTCACGCCCAGTGGCCCATCCCCACGCTCGACCATCCCGGCTCGCCCGACCTGTTCCTCGGCGGCAAGTTCACCACGCCCGAGGGCAAGGCCAAGCTCATCGCGCACGACTACGTCGAGCCCTCCGAGCTGCCTGACGACGAGTACCCGCTCATCCTGTGCACCGTCCGCGAGGTCGGCCACTACTCGTGCCGCTCCATGACCGGCAACTGCGAGCAGCTGTCCAACCTGGCCGAGGAGCCCGGTTTCGCGCACATTTCGCCGCGCGACGCCGAGGCCCGCGGCATCAAGCACAACGACATGGTGTGGGTCTTCTCGCGCCGCGGCAAGATTATCACCCGCGCCTTCGTGGACGACCGCGCCAACGACGGCACCGTCTACATGACCTACCAGTGGTGGATCGGCAAGTGCAACGACCTGACCATCCACCGCACCGACGCCCGCTCCAAGACCCCGGAGAGCAAGTTCTGCGCCATCGAGGTCGAGCGCATCGACGACCAGACGTGGGCCGAGCAGCACGCCGAGCAGCTCTACATGGAGCTCAAGGCGCGCCTGCAGCAGGAGACCAACGAGGGTCAGGACGCCAGCGTTACGGTCGCCTACAACGACCTCGACGAGTCGGTCCGCACCCCCGGCGGTGTGAGCCAGTACCACCAGGCAGGCTTCTAGGCCTGAAGACAAACGTTCTGCCAGCTATTTAGGAAAGGAAAGGGGGATTACATGAGTCGTTTCATCGCGATCAGGCCGAGCCGCTGCGTCGCGTGCGGCACCTGCCGCGCCGCATGCAGCGAGGGACACAGGCGTGTGGGCCTTCAGAAGGAGCCGCGCCTTGCCTTGTTCGAGAGTCGCGACGTCGTGGCTTCGGTGACGTGCCATCACTGCGAGGGCGCCCCTTGCTTGAAGGTGTGCCCCGTGAACGCCATCCGCCGCGACGCAGACGGCTGCGTCCGTGTGGACGAACCCCATTGCATCGGCTGCAAGATGTGCGCCGTGGCCTGCCCGTTCGGCGCCATCCACATGGGCGGCACCACCCGCGCCGGCGTGGCCGGCGTCGAGTACGAGACGCCCACGTTCCCCGGGTCGCTCGACCCGATCCTGCGTTGGGAGGTGGGCGTGGCCTCCGTAGCCGTGAAGTGCGACCTGTGCTCCTACGACGGCCACCCCAAGTGCGTGGACGCCTGCATCACCGAGGCGCTCCAGCTCGTGGAGTCCGAGGGCGACGACGAGATGCTCGCCGAGAAGCGCAAGCGCGCCCTCGAGGACAGCGAGGTGCTGTTCGTGGATCTGGACAAGCGTGCTGAGGGAGGTGCGCTGCGATGAGCCTGCTGCTTGTTTCCTCCGCCGTATCCGTGGTCGCTGCCGTCGTGGCGATCCTGTGCGGCAAGTCGCGCGACACCTCGAAGACCCTGGCCTGCGTGGGCGGCGTCATCGCTGCCGCGTTCGCTATCGGCGCGGGCCTGGCGGGCATCTTTGGCTCGCCTGAGACGCTCAGCTGCGTCACGCCCTTCGCGTTCGCCAACTTCTCGCTGCGCATCGACGCGCTCGCGGGCCTCATGCTCGTGGTCATCAACGTGCTCGCGCTCGTGGCGTGGGTCTACGGCCTGTCGTACTTCGACGAGTACCTCGAGATGGGCATCGGCTCCATCGGGTTCTTCATGAACCTGTTCGTCGTGTCCATGAACATGGTGCTCACCGTGGACAACGCCTTCTGGTTCCTCGTGTTCTTCGAGCTCATGAGCCTCACGTCGTACTTCCTGGTCATCGTGGAGCAGAAGGAGCAGTCCATCAAGGGCGGCTTCCTCTACCTCATCATGGCCCACGTGGGCTTCTTCATGATCATGATGGGCTTCCTCATCATGGCCAGCATCACCGGCAGCTTCGATTTCGCCAGCTTCCGCGGCTCCGAGTTCGCCCCGGCCACGGCCTCGCTCGTGTTCGTGCTGGCGTTCTGCGGCTTCGGCTGCAAGGCGGGCATGTTCCCGTTCCACTCCTGGCTGCCCCAGGCCCACCCCGCCGCGCCCTCCAACGTGTCTGCCCTCATGTCGGGCGGCATGATCAAGATCGGCGTCTTCGGCATCGTGAAGGTCGGCCTCGACCTGCTCGCCGGCTCCGCCTGCCAGACCTGGTGGGGCGTGCTCGTGCTTGTCATCGGCGCGCTGTCCAGCGTGCTGGGCGTGGCCTTCGCCCTGGGCGAGCACGACATCAAGAAGCTCCTCGCCTACCACTCCGTGGAGAACATCGGCATCATCCTGCTCGGTGTGGGCGTCGGCTTCATGGGCGTCGGGCTCAACCAGCCCGTCATCGCCGCCATCGGCCTCATGGCGGGCCTGTACCACCTCGTGAACCACGCCATGTTCAAGGGCCTGCTCTTCCTGGGCGCCGGCTCGGTGCTCTACACCACCGGCACCCGCAACATGGAGGTCATGGGCGGCCTGGCCAAGGCGATGCCCGTCACCGCCATGTGCTTCCTCATCGGCAGCCTGGCCATTTCGGCCATCCCGCCGCTCAACGGCTTCGTGTCTGAGTGGTTCACCTACCAGTCGCTGTTCACCGTGGCCATCGAGGGCAGCGTGGTCGTGCGCTTCTTCGCGGCCTTCGCCGCCGTGGCGCTCGCCATCACCGGCGCCCTGGCCGTGATGTGCTTCGTGAAGGCCTACGGCGTCACGTTCCTGGGCACCCCGCGCTCCGAGGCTGCCCGCGACGCCAAGGAGGTCCCGGCCCCCATGCGCGTCGGCATGGTCGTCCTCGCCGCGTGCTGCGTCTTCCTGGGCCTGGGCGCCCCCATCGTGGCCCCCGTCATGCAATCCATCGCCGCCGCCATCCTGTCCGGCGACGCGGTGAGCGTCGTGGCCGGCGCCGACGTGGTGAACCCCGCCCTGGGCACCGTCGTCTCCACGCCGCTCGTGGCCATCCTGCTCGTGGCGGCCGTGCTGCTCGTGTGCGCCGTGCGCAACGCCTTCTCTCGCGGCGGCGTCGCCGCCGACCGCGACCCGTGGGCCTGCGGCTATGCGCTCGACAAGGACATGCCCGTCGTGGCCACCACCTTCGCCTCCGAGGTCAAGATGTTCCTCGCGCCCATCTACACGGCCCGCGAGCGCGTCTGCTCGCTGCGCGTGGGCATCGCGGAGGTCTTCAACGCCACCGTGCGCGGCACTGACGCGGCCCAGTCCGTAGGCGACCGCTACCTCGTCGCCCCCGTCAGCGCCTTCGTCGCTTGGCTCGGTCGCCAGGTGCAGAAGATCGAAGCGGGCAACTTCCGCGTGTACATCCTGTACATCGTGGTCGCCCTCATCTTCTTCCTCTGCCTGGCCGTATGGATGCAGTAGGGGAGGGATAACGTATGGAAATCGTCGTCGCGCTTCTTCAGGCCCTCCTCGTCGTGGTGCTCGCCCCGCTCGTGAGCGGCATCTCGCGCTGGATGCGTGCCAAGATGCACACGCGTCGTGGCCCGTCCATCTTCCAGGACTACTACGACATCGCAAAGCTCTTCAAGCGTCAGGACGTCGCCACGGCTGACTCGAGCTTCGTGCACCGCCTGATGCCGCCCCTGTTCGTGGGCGTGCTCCTCGTGCTCTCCATGGGCATCCCCATGTTCGTGCGCGTGAGCCCCATCGCCGCCCTGGGCGACATCATCTTGATCATCTACCTGATGGCCCTGCCGCGCTTCTTCTTCTCGCTGTCCGCCGTTGACGCCGGCAGCGCCTACGCCGGCATCGGCGGCGTGCGCGAGCTCATCGTGGGCGTGCTCGTCGAGCCCGCCATGATGCTCGCCCTGTTCACCTGCGCCCTGTGCGCCGGCACCACCTCGGTGGCGGGCATGGGCGACATGGTGGCCACGCTGTCGGCCTCCAGCCCCGTGGGCGTGACCCTTGCCGGAATCGCCTTCTTCGCCGCCTGCTACGTCGAGCTGGGCAAGCTGCCCTTCGACCTGGCGGAGGCCGAGCAGGAGCTGCAGGAGGGCCCGCTTTCGGAGTACTCCGGCCCGAGCCTGGCCCTGGGCAAGCTGGCGCTGTCCATGAAGCAGATCGTCGTGGTCAGCTGGTTCTGCGCCATCTTCATCCCCTGGGGCGCCGCCACCGAGCTCACGCTGGGCGCCGTGCTTCTGGGCCTGGTGTGGTGGCTCGTCAAGATCGGCGTGGTCTTCTTCCTCTGCTCCATCTTTGAGAACGTCGTGTCCCGTGTCCGTTACAAGTTCGTCGGCCGTCAGACCTGGGCCATCGTCGCGTTCGCGGCGTTCGCCTTCGTGTTCTGCGCCCTGGGAATCTAGAAAGGGGGAGGTACCGTATGGCAACCATATCCGTCCTCGCCCTGGGCGCCGTGCTCATCCCGTTCGTGGTCGCGCTGCTCATCGCGTGCCTGCCCCAGCGCTTCGCGCGCTGGCTGTGCGTCGGCGCCGCCGCGGTGGCCACCGCGCTCACCCTGAGCGTGTGGGTCATCTTGGGCGTCAACGGCGGCCAGGCGGTCTCGCTCGAGATCGCCTCGCTGGGTGACGCCCGCATCCTGGGCTTCATCTTCGACAAGATGAGCGTCATGCTCGCCACGTGCTTCGTGGGCATCGGCCTGCTCATCGCCATCTACTCGCTGGGCTACATGAACTCCGGCAACCGCGAGCACCCCGACGCGCCCCGTCGCCGCTTCTACGCCTTCTTCACGGCGTTCATCGGCGCCATGGCCGGCCTGGTCTACAGCGACACGCTCGTGAGCCAGCTCATCTTCTTCGAGATCACCGGCGCCTGCTCGTGGGCCCTCATCGGCTACTACGGCACGCCCACCGCTCAGAAGGCCGCCCTGAAGGCCCTCATCCTCACGCACATCGCCTCGCTTGGCCTCTACATCGCGGCCGCCATGCTCTACCTGCAGCAGGGCACCTTCGCCGTCGAGGCCATCGCCGGCCTTGATGAGGGCTGGAAGATCGCCGTCCTCGTGTGCATCGTGATCGCCGGCTGGGGCAAGTCGGCCCAGCTGCCGTTCTACATGTGGCTGCCCAGCGCCATGGAGGCCCCCACGCCCGTGTCGGCCTACCTGCACGGCGCCTCGATGGTCAAGGTCGGCGTCGCCATCGTGGCGCGCGGCCTTGCCAGCGCCGGCGTCATCCCCGAGGCCGTGGGCTGGGTCATCGTCGTGGGCGCCATCGCCACGATGCTCTTCAGCTTCTTCATGTACCTGCCTCAGAAGGACATGAAGCGCCTGCTGGCCTTCTCCACCATCTCACAGCTCTCCTACATCTTCCTGGGCTTCGGGTTCTTCGTGTTCGGCAGCCAGATGGCCTTCGACGGCGGCGTGCAGCACATGTTCAACCACGCCTTCGCCAAGACCCTGTTCTTCCTGGTGGCCGGCGCCTTCAGCTACACGCTGGGCACGCGCATGCTCCCCAAGCTCAAGGGCGTCATCTCCAAGCAGCCCATCCTGGGCGTGGGCTTCGGCTGCGCCGCCCTGGCCATCGCCGGCTGCCCGCCCTTCAACGGCTTCTTCAGCAAGTTCTCCATCTTCGCGGGCTCCTTCGAGGCCGCGCAGGGCAACTGGCTGCTGACGCTCATTGTGGTCGTCGGCCTCATCGAGACGGTCGCCTGCTTCGCCTGGTTCCTCATGTGGATGGGCCGCGTGCTTCCCGGCGAGCCCTCCGAGGCCGTCGCCGCCGCACAGCCCCTGCCCCGCCCCATGGCGGCAGTGGTCGTCGTCCTTGTCGTTCTTACGGTCTGCTCGAGCTTCGTAGCGGCCGCGTGGCTTGCTTAGGGGGTGTGATGCAATGACCGGATATATGGTAGTCAACGTCCTGGGCGCCCTGCTCATCGTCACGAGCCTTATGGTCGTCCTGACGAAGTCGCCGCGCACCACCGCCTTCGTCTACGCCGCCCAGTCGCTCGTGCTTGTGGGCTGCTTCGTCTCCCTGGGCACCGTGACGGGCTCCACCGAGCTCTTCACCTGGTCGGGCACCGCGTTTCTCACCAAGGTCCTGTTCGTGCCGGGCGTCATCCTCTTCGCCTACAAGAAGATGGGCTCGCCCACCGAGGACCTGAAGCCTGCCGTGAACCCCATGGTCTCCGTCATCTTGGTGGCCGTGGAGCTGCTGCTGTGCTTCGTGTGCGTCCAGGGCATCCAGCTGCCCACCTCCACCGAGGTCAAGCCGGCCCTGGCCGTGTCGCTGGCGCACTTCTTCATCGGCCTCACCTGCATCGTCACGCAGCGCAACATCCTGAAGCAGGTCTTCGGCTACTGCCTCATGGAGAATGGATCGCACCTGACGCTCGCCCTGCTCGCGCCCCAGGCGCCTGAGCTCGTCGAGGTCGGCATCGCGACCGACGCGGTGTTCGCCGTCATCATCATGGCGATCGTCGCCGTGCGCATCTACAAGGTCAACGGGACGCTCGACGCCGACGCGCTCCGTGAGCTGAAGGGTTAGGGGGTCAACCATGGATTTCTCGACGATGCTCATCGTGCTCATGGCCACGCCCCTGGTCGCCGCCATCCTCATGGCGCTGTTCCCGTCCAAGTCCACCCCGCGCATGCTCTTCGAGACCGTGCACATCCTGTCGGTGGGCGCGGTGTGCGCCTTCGCGGCGTGCCTGGTCATCGAGGTCATGGCGAACGGCACCACGGTGGAGGCCCTGGGCCTGTGGTTCCGCCTGGACGCCCTGAGCGCGGTCTTCGTGGCGCTCATCGGCGCGGTGGGCCTGCTCACCGGCATCTACTCCATTGCCTACGTGCGCTTTGATGCCGAGGTCGGCCACATGGGCCCTGGCCAGGTGAAGCAGTACTATGTCTTCTTCAACCTGTTCGTGTTCTCGATGCTGCTCGTGGCTCTCTCGAACAACATCATCCTGATGTGGGCCTCCATCGAGGCCACCACGCTGGCCACGGTGTTCCTCGTGGGCTCCTACAACACGAAGACCTCGCTCGAGGCCGCGTGGAAGTACATCATCGTCTGCACCGCCGGCGTGGCCTTCGGCCTGTACGGCACCGTGCTCGTGTACGCCGACGCCAACTCCATCGTGGCCGACGCGCACCAGGCCGCCTTCTGGAGCACCGTGCTGCCCGTCGCCGGCCAGTTCGACTCCATGCTCATCTGCCTGGCCTTCGTGTTCGCGGCCGTGGGCTTCGGCACCAAGGCGGGCCTGTTCCCCATGCACACCTGGCTGCCCGACGCCCACTCCGAGGCCCCCAGCCCCGTGTCGGCGCTGCTCTCCGGCGTGCTGCTCAAGTGCGCCATGCTCGTCGTCATCCGCTTCTACATCCTGGCCGGCCAGGCCGTGGGCTATGAGTTCCCGCGCCTCGTCATGCTCATCCTGGGCGCCGTGTCCGTGGGTATGGCGGCCCTGGCGGTGTTCGCGCAGGACGACCTCAAGCGCAAGCTTGCGTATCACTCCTGCGAGAACGTGGGCATCGTTGCCCTGTGCCTGGGCTTCGGCGGGCCCCTGGGCGTGGCTGCGGCCCTGCTGCACTGCGTGACGCACGGCTTCACCAAGGCGCTGCTGTTCTGCATCTCGGGCAACGTGCTCATGAAGTACGGCACCCGCGACCTCAACAA
>CAVJGP010000033.1:0-27510 GCA_963648855.1 Alistipes onderdonkii
GCCGCATCGACGACGACATGACGGTCAACATCGGCATCATCTCCGGCGGGCGCGGGGCGGGACATGCATATGCCGCCCTGGTAGTGGTGGCGTGCATAATCTCCGGCGGGGGCGGCGGGGTTGTCGCGAGAGGGCTCACGCAATGCTGTCACTGCTGCGGCCTGTCTTGTGAGGGGGTTGAAGATGGAGCCTTCGTCTTCCGATGCGGTCTCAAATAGTGCTGAAAACATCTGAGTGCATAAGTTTGTCCATTGTTGACCTAACGCAGCACCAGAGGCTGGCGAATGGGGCTACTATGGGGACGTGAGCTTGAAGCAGACGCGGACGGGCTCTATTACATGGATTCGACGAAAGGGGTCGTCATGGACAACGAGAAGCGTACGGTCAATTCGCTTTCCGACGAGGAACTCGCCCAGGTGAGCGGCGGAACCCGGTACCACGATACCGAGACCGATAAGTACTACATCTTTACCGGAAGGGACTGCAACAACATGTACCTCTGCCCCAAGTGCGGCGGTCCTCTCAAGAGCGACTGGGGCTTCAGGTTCGACTGCGACCCCTGCGACGATTGGTGGGTTATCCAGCACAACCTCAAGATCAACCCGAGCTACTGGAAAGAGATCTCCAAGGAGGAGTACTACAGCTACGGGTATCAGGGGTTCTAGGTTTGGCCGCAGCCCTCTGGTTTGTGACGACGCCCGGGGGCGACCTCAAGGAGAACCCCAGGTAACGGGATGAGATTTGCAAGGACGAGCGCTTGAGGCCGGGAAATGGCTGATAGCGCACGAGAGCCCCTCTAAGACGCACGGGCCCCGGCAGCTCAGGCTGCCGGGGCTTTTTTTGATGCGCAGGAGCATGGCGTCCATGGGCGCGATGAGGGCTTGAGATTCGCGAGGCGGGAAAATACCCGGCTCGTGGATCGCGAACGGCGCGCTGCGGTTTGGGATTCGCGAGACGAGAGAGGAACACTCGGCTTGTAGTACCCGGCGTGCTGCGAAATTCCATCCAGGGGATTTGCTGCATGGCGCGATGTGTGCTGAGGTGTGCGAGGCGAGAAACTCCCGACGCTACCGTTGCACCTGGCATGTTGCGAACTTCCAGGGGATTCGTCGCAGGGCGCGATGTGTATGCGCCGAGGTTTGCACGTCGGGAGCTGCGCAATTCGAGTAGAAATACCAAAAGAGCCGCCCGACTTTCGTCGGACGGCTCTTGGAAGTACACTGGAGCGGACTACGGGACTCGAACCCGCGACCCCAACCTTGGCAAGGTTGTGCTCTACCAACTGAGCCAAGTCCGCTTGCGCGAGGAAGAACTATACGGCATGTAGCAGTCCTTTGCCAAGGCT
Source organism: Alistipes onderdonkii (assembly GCA_963648855.1). GTDB lineage: Bacteria > Actinomycetota > Coriobacteriia > Coriobacteriales > UMGS124 > UMGS124. The sequence goes on from CAVJGP010000033.1 coordinate 1,346, forward strand.
TTATGGCTGATTCATATATCCTCCACAGATGGATACACGTGCGGGGCGATGTGCGCATCTCTCAAGGGCATGCGAATACCGGCTTCGCGAGACGCATCGCAGGGCCCCTCGCACTACTTCTTAGGGCCATGCTGATGCCCGATTCAGGCACTTTGCGACCAGGGTTTTTAGACGCTCACCCGGATTGACGGGGCACGAACCGGGCGTGCGTCGCGCCAAGGCGGCAAACGCCCTTTGCCTTCGTCGCAACGACAGGCTTTACTTTGTAGTTTGTCAGGTGACAAGACACATAACAAGGCAGCTGCTTGACCGCGCGACGCCTCAGGCGCACACTGCTCGCCCAAGCGATGGCCCGCAGGGTGCGGGCCGAGGGAGGGTGTGTCGTGGGCTGCAAGGTCAAGGGTTTGCTCGAACGCAAGGACATCGAGGTCAGCGTGCAGCGCTACCTCATCGACGCGATGGGGGCCATGGCGCAGGGCCTCTTCGCCTCGCTGCTCATGGGGACGATCCTCTCCACACTGGGCACGCAGCTGGGCATCTCCGTGCTTGAGGAGATAGGCGGTTACGCCAAGGCGGCAGCCGGCCCCGCCATGGCCGTCTCCATCGGCTTTGCCCTGCGCGCGCCGGCGCTCGTGCTGTTCTCCCTGGTGGCCGTGGGCGCCGCTGCGAACACGCTCGGCGGAGCGGGTGGCCCCTTGGCCGTGCTCGTGGTGGCCATCGTGGCCTGCGAGGTGGGCAAGCTTGTGGCGGGGGAGACGAAGATCGACATCCTCGTGACCCCCTTCGTGGTGATCGTGGCGGGGTGCGGCCTCTCCATGCTGTGTGCGCCCGGCATCGGGTCTGCCGCCTCGTGGCTGGGCGGCGTGGTGATGTGGGCGTGCGACCTGCAGCCCTTCGCCATGGGCATCGTGGTGTCGGTGGCCGTGGGTATTTTCCTCACGCTGCCCATCTCCTCGGCGGCTATCTGCGCGGCGCTGGGCCTCACGGGCCTGGCGGGCGGCGCGGCGGTGGCGGGGTGCTGCGCCCAGATGGTGGGATTTGCGGTGATGAGCTTCAAGGAGAACGGCTGGGGCGGTCTGGTGTCGCAGGGCCTGGGCACCTCGATGCTGCAGATGGGCAACATCGTGCGCAACCCGCGCATCTGGATCCCGGCCATCCTCACATCGGCCATCACCGGCCCCATCGCCACCTGCGTCTTCGGCCTGCGCATGGACGGCGCGGCCATCTCCTCGGGCATGGGCACGTGCGGCTTGGTGGGCCCCATCGGCGTGTACACCGGCTGGCTGAACGACGTGGCCACCGGCACCATGGCGGGCATCACCCCCTTCGACTGGCTGGGCCTGGTCCTGGTGTGCTTCGTGCTGCCGGCCGTGCTGACCTGGGTGTTCTGCGAGATTCTGCGCCGCGTGGGCTGGATCGGCGAGGGTGACCTCACCCTTGAGAGCGCCGACAAGGCCCGCAAGAACGCGCAGGCGGCTACGGGAAAGTAACGCCCGCGAGTAGGGCGAGAACTGATATCGGGATGTGACGCGGCGGCCTCGGGGGAATCCCGGGGCCGTTTTGCGTGCGCGGGGAGGCGGCGCCGGTGTCCGTGCTTGCCCGAGCCTGGCGGTGAACGCGGTGGCCACGCTGGGTACGTATGCGCCCCACATCTCTCCAGTGGGAGGAATGTGTTCTTTGCGCCGGTCGCATCTATCGCCCGTCCGCGCCCGCGGCCCCCGATATGTCCATCCTGTGCCGCGTGTCAGTCGCTGCTCCTCTTGAGTACGAATTCAGACTAAACTACCGATTCCGAAATCGTACTCACTCATGTCTGGCCCGCTCAGGCACTCTTGCGCGTCCGCAGAAAGGCTTGCTCCCATGTCCCCGCATTCCCCCGAGGCATCCGCCTGCTCCGTTGACGGCGACGCGCGCGCCCTCTATGAGCAGGTCGATCGCCTGTGGCGCAGCTTCTCCAACGCCTATAGCTCCATGGCGGCCTGCGCGGGCCTGTCCGACAGCGCTTTCGACGTGCTGTGCGCCGTGTACGACCTGGGCGAGGGGTGCCTGCAGCGCGACGTGTGCGAGCGCGTGTACCTGGGCAAGCAGACGGTGAACTCCGCCGTGCACAAGCTCGTGGACATGGGATGCCTGCGCCTGGAGCCCGCAGCGTCGGGGCGCGGCAGGCGGCTCTTCCTTACCCCCGAGGGCCGCGACCTGGCAGAACGCTTCGTCGTCCCGGCCTGCGAGGCCGACGTCGCGGCGTTTTCCAGCCTGAGCCCGGCCGACCAGCAGGCGCTCGTGCGCATCGAGCAGCAGTACCTGCGCGCGCTCAGCGAGCGCTTCGGTGCGCTTGCGGCCGGCTGGGAGAGGCGTGCCGCAGGGGAGAGCTAGCGTCCCGCGCTTTGTCTCGCACCTGCCGCGCATCGTGCCCGCTCGCCTTGCTCTCACCGCTTCGCGTCTCGCGGCGCATCGTGCCCGTTCGCCTTGCACCCCGCCGCGCGCCGCCTCGCGCCTGCAGTGCAGCGCGTCTGCCGCGCGCCGCATCGTATCTCCGCGCGACACGCCGCACGCGGGCCCCGCGCCCCGCAACCGTCCCGTCCGTCACGTCACCTCTATCCTCAGACTTCAAAGGGGTCTCTCATCATGTCGGCCAAGAGCCAGCCCATCCAGATTTCCGACCATTTCAACTCGGCGCGCCTTCTGCGTTACACCGCCCCCACGGCCCTCATGATGGCCTTCACCTCGGTGTATGGCGTGGTGGACGGCCTGTTCGTGTCCAACTTCGCGGGCAAGGAGGCCTTCTCGGCGCTCAACCTTATCTTCCCGTTCATCATGATGCTCGGCGCGGTGGGCCTCATGTTCGGCACGGGCGGCACGGCCCTTGTGGCCAAGACCCTGGGCGAGAAGGACGAGAAGCGCGCCAACGGCATCTTCTCGATGATCGTCTACGCCATCCTCATCACGGGCGTGGTGGGCGCGGTGGTGGGCCTCGTGGGCGTGCGTCCCATCGGTGAGGCGCTCGGCGCCTCCGGGTCGCTGCTCGACGCGGCCGTGCTCTACGGCGCCATCAACGCCGTGGGCCTTCCCTTCCTCATGATGCAGCAGGCCTCGCAGAGCTTCATGTCGGCGGCGGGCAAGCCACGTCTGGGCCTCTTCATCATCGTGGGCGCCGGCGTGGCCAACATCGTGCTCGACGCCCTCTTCATCGTGGTGTTCGGCTGGGGCATCGCTGGCGCGGCCATTGCCACGGTGGCTAGCCAGGTGGTGGGTGGCCTCGTGCCGCTCGTGTACTTCGCCCGCCCCAACTCCTTCACGCTGCGTCTGGGCAAGCCCGTGGTGGACCTGTCGGCCCTGGGAAAGGCCTGTCTCAACGGCTCGTCGGAGCTCGTGAGCAACATCGCCATGTCCCTCGTGGGCATGCTCTACAACTACCAGCTCATGCGCTATATCGGGGCCGACGGCGTGGCCGCCTACGGAGTCATCCAGTACGTGGTGTGGATCTTCCTGTCGCTTCTGATGGGCTTCGACATGGGCGCGTCGCCGCTCATCAGCTACCAGTACGGCGCCCGCAACAAGTCAGAGCTGAGCGGCCTGTTCAAGCGCTGCCTGCGCATCGTGCTCATCGCCGACGTGGTGCTCACGGTGCTGGCGCAGCTGCTCGCCCGTCCCATTGCGCTGCTCTTCGTGGGCTACGACGCCGACGTGACGCAGCTCACGAGCGAGGCGCTCAGCATCTACTCGTTCGTCTTCCTCTTCTCGGGCATCTCCATCTTCGGCTCGTCGTTCTTCACCTCGCTCAACAACGGCCTGGTGTCGGCGGCAATCTCCTTCCTGCGCTCGCTCGTGTTTGAGACAACCGCCATCATGGTGCTGCCGATGTTCCTGGGCGAGATGGGCATCTGGTGCGCGATCCTCGTGGCCGAGGCCGCCTCAGTGGCCATCACCACCCTCTTCCTCGTGAAGCTGCGCCGCGACTACGGCTACGCGTAAGGGGGAGTGCCCTGCGGGGCCGGACCCGGGCGAACAAAACCATGGGTCCTTTGCATAGGCGTCGAGGGCCCCTTGCGCATGCGCGGGCAAGCCTTCGAGGGCGGGGTGCAGGGCAATGCGGCGGGCAAGATAGGCCAAGGCAAATGGGCTCGGGGCGATGCGGGGAGATACTGCCGCGGAATCGGGGTTCTCCTACCATCGATTTCCATAGACGTGTGGCTCTGATGGGGCTGAATGGCCTGGATGGCCGACTCGGCGCCAGTTTTGCACAGCGTTTTGCCCCCGCGACGTTGCCGACGGGCCGGATTTCGCTCGCCAAGAGCGGGATTCCCGATTGTTGATGGTAGGAGAACCCCGATTCCGCGGCGATATCTAGGCAAAATGCCGCGCGGGCAAACGGCGGGTAAGGCACGGCGTGCAGATTCCCCGTCAGAAGCGACCACTTGCGCACTGCGCGCGCCGCACGTGGCACGTTTGCGCTGCGGGGTGAGCTGCGCCGGGGGGTAAAGGCCGCCTGCGCTCGGCCGCCGGGTCGCCGAAAGGGCCGCCCAAGCACACGCCTACTTGTCGGGAAATGTATAAGGCGCGGCGGCGTGTCTTCCGCGATGCGCGGCGTGCGCTGAGCGCGGATTGTCGAGATGAAAGCTATACTTACGCGAGAAATTCTGGCGGCTCCGCTTGGGCGGGGCCGCTTTTCGTGACGGGCGGCCTGGCGTATCGGGATGAACGGGCTTGCTTAGGGTGTGCAGACGACAGGGAGGTGCTGGCGTGTATCGGGTATGGGGGTTTCTCAAGCGTCATGCGATGCCCTCCGTGGCCGTGCTCGCCGCGCTGCTGACCTGCGTCGCGGTGCCGCCCGATGCCGCCTATGCCGGCTACATCGACCCCGAGACCCTGGGCAAGCTCGCCTGCATGCTGCTGGCGGTGGGAGGGCTGGGCGCGTCGGGCGCGTTCCAGGCGCTGGCGCAGGCGGTGGCCTCGCGCTGCCGGGCCGCAGGGGCGCTCGTGTTCGCGCTCGTGGGCGTCACGGCCCTGGCCTCGATGTTCGTGACCAACGACATGGCCCTACTGTGCCTGCTGCCCCTGGCTGCCGCCTCCCTGCTCGCCGCCGGGCGGGCCGAGCTCATCGCGCCCGTCTTCGTGCTCCAGGGCCTCGCGGCCAACCTGTGCGGGATGCTCCTGCCTTTCGGTAACCCGCAGAACATCTACCTGGCGGGCACGTTCGGAGTGGGGTTCGCAGAGTTCGTGCCCACCATGCTGCCGACCTTCCTGGCCTCGTGCGCGTTGATTGCCCTGGGCTGCGCCCTCGTCGCGCGCCGGGCGAGGTGGGCGGGGGCATGCGAGGGCGAGAGCGGTGCTGCAGGCGCGGGTGCACCTTTGAGAAAGACTCAAGCTCACGTTAAGGTAGAGATAGAGGGCAAGCTTGCGGCCTGCTCGCTGGTCTGCTTGGTCGCATGCGTGCTCGCGGTGGTGCACGTGCTGCCGGTGCGGGCGTGCGTTCTCGTCACGGTGGCCTGCACACTTCTGGGCCGCCCGGCCCTCTTCCTGCGCACGGATTGGAGCCTCGTCGTCACCTTCGCGGCGTTCTTCGTGTTTTCGGGCAACCTCGCGCGCATCCCCGGCGTGCAGGCGGCTTTCGCCGGCCTCATCCAGCTTGCAGGCGGGGCCTTCCTGCCGGGGGCGCTCCTGTCGCAGTTCATCAGCAACGTGCCGGCGGCCATCGTGCTCTCGCGCTTCACCGCCGACTGGCCCGGCCTGCTCGTGGGCGTCAACGTGGGCGGTGCGGGCACCCCCATCGGCTCGCTGGCTACCCTCATCGTGCTCGCGCAGTACACCGCCTTGACTCGCGAGCTTCGCGGCCGCATCGCGCCCGGCCTGCAGTTCCTCGCCGGACTCGTTGGCGCGAACATGGCCGCACTCGTGGCCCTCCTGGCCCTGGGCTGTGGCCTGGGTTGGTGACGGGCCACCCAAGATGCTCGGCCGAAGATGCTGCTGGGTTTCTCTAAACCTTCGCCGCTCATCCGAAGATGTCGTCGGGAAGCTTTGGAACTCTGCCGCTCGCAGGCTCTCAGCTGCCCAGAAAGAAATCCCGCGCCGTGACTATCTTGATGCCCTCGACGTCGGCCTCGTAGCGACCTTGCCGCACTACCACCATCTTCTCGTAGGAGTCGCGGATGGACCTCAGCGGCCCAAGCTCGCGTTCCCTCGTGTCCGGCGAGAACATCTCGTCCGTCGCCTGGATATAGAGCGTCCTGCCGTCTTTGACGGCGACGAAATCGACTTCCTTGGTGTACAACTTGCCCACATGTACCTGCCAGCCCTCATACAGCAGCTGCAGGTACACGGCGTTTTCGAAAAGCCGGCCCATGTCGGATGCCCTGTATCCGCCCAGATACGACCGAAGGCCCAGGTCTACGATGTACTGCTTGGGGCTTGTCCGCAGGATCTCCTTGCCATGGAGATCATAGCGGGTCGCGCGATAAAACAGGTAGGCCTCGTTCAGGGCGGTGACGTAGGAATCGACGGTCTTGTTGGTCGTCTTTGAACCCGCAGACGTCAGGGTGTCGGCGATGCCCTTCGTGGAGAGCGGGTTGCCTATGTTGTCGCCGAGATAGTCGGCGATCCTCTCGAGAAGAACGGGGTCGGTGACCGTGCTCTGCCCCCGGTTTCTCTCCCTGTTCACGATATCCCTGGTGACGACCGCGTCGTACAGGCCGGACATGTAGGCGGAATGGGCCTGCTGCGTTGTGTCCAAGCTGGCGATGGCAGGCATCCCGCCGTATTTGAGATACCGCTCGAACACCTCGTCGAACAAGACTACCTTGCCGGCGGAGTCGATCGCTGCCGACGCTCCCTCGGGAAACGCGAGGCCACAGAAATCAAGGTACTCGCGCATGGCAAGGGGTAACATCCTCACTTCGACATAGCGCCCCGACAGGTAGGTGGAAAGCTCGCTCGACAGCAGGTACGCGTTGGAGCCCGTGAGGTAGATGTCGCAGTCGAAATCGATCCTCATGGCGTTGACCGCCGTCTGCCAGCCCTCGATGCGCTGGGGCTCGTCGATGAAGATATAGGTCCTTCCCTGCGGCGAGACCCTGTCCCTGAAGTAGCCGTAGAGCTCGTCTTCCGTGGTGACACGGCAGGCTTTGCTCTCAAGGTTGAGGGCGACAAAGGCCCGGCCCTCGACGTTCTCGGATTCGATGGTCTCGCGTATAAGGCTGAGCAGGCTCGACTTGCCGCAGCGCCGCACGCCGGTGATCACCTTGATGAGGTCCGTGTCGCGGAACATGAGCGCGCGGTCGAGGTACGTTTGGCGATTTACGAGTGCGGTCTGCCTCATGGGCGCTCCTAAAACTTCAACCCAATTCTTGTTTTGGGAGTGTACTCCAAATTTTTGAGAGCGATTAAAGTTTTAGGAGCGCACTCCCAAAACTTTAATTTGATTTGAGTTTTGGGAGTGGCGCGGCAGCGCTAGACGGCCGGCGCCTCCGCCTTCGCTGTCGCCTGGTCTGCTGGCGTGGCGGTGAACTGCTCGTCTGTCGACTCAGCAACCTGCGTGCTTGCCAGCTCGGCAGCCCGCGCGCCGTCCTGTTCGGCAGCCTGCGCGCTGTCCTGCTCGTTCGCGTTGTCCTGTGCCACCCGTGCGCGGGCGTTCTCCTTGAGCGCCTTGCGGCGGCGCGTCTCCTTGAGCTTGAGCACGAGGTAGGCGGCGCCGATCACGGCGTACGTGATGCCGTTGACCACGTAGCCCAGCCAGCCCGCGTCGGATGCGCCCACGTAGGCGGCGTGGCCGCAGGAGAGCAGGATGCCCTGCGCGATGAGCAGCGCCATGAAGGGGTAGGCCAGGCGCTGCTTCTTCTTCCACTCGGCGTGGGTCATGCGCCGGCGCACGGCCGGAAACGACGTGACCCAGGGAATCGCGAAGCACACGAGCAGCGGCACGCCCACGAGGGTGCTCGCCACGAACATCCAGATGAAGGCGCGTTTCCAGATGAGGATCCACATGGGCGTGAGGCTCATGGGCACGAAGAGGATCACCTTCACCACGTGGAAGGCGATGATGATGCCGCCCAGGATGCTCAGCTCGCTGCGGATGGAGAGCAGCCGCTTCGTGAGCTTCCAGGGGCGCGGCAGGGCCCCGGCGAACATGACTACGAGGTAGATGGCGACGCCCGAGTAGCAGCTGGCCAGGACGTCGAGCGCGACGCCCATCGCGGGGATGTCTACTACCTGGGGGATGAAGGTGAGGACACCCGCGATCACGGCGACGGCGTAGGCGAGCCAGGCCCACTTGCGCAGCCGGGGCCCCACGATGAGGCAGAAGGCCACCACGACCACGAGTTCTTGCAGGATGTTGGGCACGATGTCGGGGACAAAGGGGAACACGGTGGGACTCTCCCAATCGATAGGCCGTTTGCAGAATGTGCCAGAACTCTAGCAAGCGCGGCTGAGGATGCTGTTGTGGTTACAACACGCCTGCGCGCTGCGATAAACGACCATGCCCCCGCGTGACACAACCTGCCTGCACGCCGCGCCAAACCACCATGCCCCTGGCTGAGAAGACCTGCCTGTGTGTTGCGATAATCGACCATGAGGGGCGCGAAACAATCTGCCTGCGCGCCGCGACGACGACCCTGCCCCTGCGTGACACAACCTGCCTACCGTAGCCGTGCTTGCCCGCCCTGCTCTGTGGGGGCTGCATTCGCGCCATCATGCGTGAGACACGAAGCGGGGATGATGCGCGCGCACCCTCATCCAGGCGCTCCTGCGCGCCTGCCCCCTATCACCCGCTCATGGTGGGTGGGTGCCCCTCTGCGCCCTTAACCTCTCATTCAAATCTATGAGACACCTATCAACCCTCCTGGGTGATAGGTTGATTATGGAGAAGCCTTCATATGCATTTTAGCAGGTAGATGGCATATTTTTGAGATACCCATGTTAGGGGGGTGTGCGAAGGGCGCCTCTTGGGGCACTATAGCCTCAGTCGCAGCGAAGGCGCGGGCGCACAAAGCCGAACAAGCCGAAGCGCAGCGACGCTGACAATCGACATCCCTTGAGCCGACCTAAGAGACCCCCTTGCTCTTGAGCGTCTGGCATTCCCCTTGGCGCGGCGGACCCGCGGCACACCTTCCCCCCTTGGTGCCGGCGATGTGTCCGCCGCGCACTTGTTTGTATCGGTACAGGCTGTGTGCGGTCAAAGCCGTCTGCGAGGCAGAAACGGCCGGGCTTGTGCGACCGACGCGGAGCCGAACTCACTGCTGAACTCCTTTTGCATGCCGGCAGGTCTTCGCGCCGCCTCCGCGCTTTGATTCTGAGCCCTTTAATTCCCGCCTTGCCCCAACAGCTCGTCGAGCTCGGCCCTCGTGTGGACGCCGCACTTGGTGTAGATATGGGCCATGTGGGACTTCACCGTGTTGCGTGACACGCACAGCTCGTCGGCTGCCTGCTGGGTGTTGAGGCCCCGGGCGAGCAGGCCGAGAAGCACGCGCTCGCGTTCCGACAGGCCGTAGCGCTCGCAGAAGGGGCCGTAGGGGTCTTGCGGGGCCTTCGCGCCTGCCGCGCCAGCCTCTGCAGCGGAGCAGGTCGCCTGCGCGCCGCTCTCTGCCTGCTGGTTCGTGCTCGCGACCTCGCCCGCGCCCGGTATCGCCGCCGTGCGGGTGGTCTCGCCGGTTTCGCCAACCTTGCCGCCCGTTATCTGCACTTCGCCCGCCCCGGTCGCCTCAACAGTCTCGCCCTCACGTGCGCCCGGCCCCTCCTGTGCCGCAAGCGCGCCTTGCGCCATGGGGTTACTTGACACGAGGATGGCCGCCACGAGCAGCGCGATGCACGCGGTCACGCTCAGGCGGAAGGCCATGCCAGCCGCCCCGCCCGCGTCGTAGGCCCCCTGGCCGGCGAGCCAGCCCGCGAAGAGCCCCAAGGCGAAGGCCGCCAGGGCCACCGCGCAGTAGGGGGCCGTGCGACGGCCCTTGTCCAGGCCCGCCCGCGGCTTGCCCGCCGTGCCCTCCGCGCAGGCCGCCATGGAAAGCGAGGCCAGCAGGGCGCAGGTGCTCAGGGCCACGAGGCTGTTCTGGAAGAGCTCCCACAGCAGGTCGTCGGGGCGGTCGTTGAGGAAGAGCAGCGGCACGAAGGCCACGCAGGCGCAGGCGAGCGGCGCGCGCAGGGCCACGGCGGGCACGCCCGAACCGCTCCTGCGCGTGTGCCTGGCGATGAGGGCGCACACGGCGCAGGTTGCGAACAGCACGAGGAACACCGTGCTCATCTTTGTGCCGGTGCTGTAGAGCACCCGCCCCACCGAGGTATGGAAGCCGCAGGTGAAGCCCATCGCGGCGAACATGAACGCGAACGCTCCGAGCAGCCGCGCGTTTGCCTTGCCCTGCTGGCCGGAAGCGCCCGTCTCGCTGGCCGCATCAAACGCGAGCTTGCCCTGGGGCAGCAGCCAGATGGCCAGGGCCGCGCTCGTGAGCATGAAGACGGCCCCGTCGGTGACACTCATGCGCGCGGCCATGAGCGCGAGCAGGGTGGAGAGTGCCAGGATGCCGCAGGCCACCCCGAGCAGCTGCCGGCCGCTCATGGCGCGGGCCAGGCTCGCCAGCAGGTGAAGCGTCCTGCGCTGCGCGAAGGCGCCCACTACGCCATATGCCACCCAGGCCAGGCTCACGATGGCTGCGGGCACCATGTTTCCTGCGGGCGTGACCACCATGATCAGGGCGTAGGCGCTCACGACGGTCGCGATGGCCCGCATCGCCGTGCGACCCAGCTCCGGCCCGCGCTTTCCCGTAAGGTCGAGCGCGGCGAAGAGGGCGAGCGCCACGGCGGCCCCGCCGAGCATGAGGCTCTGCGAGACGTCGCCCATGATGCGCTCCTGGCCCACGAAGAGCGCCGCCTCTACCCACGCCCAGGCAAAGACCGCCCCCGCCAGGGCGCGGCTCAGTCCCAGGCCCGTGGGGGACTGGCTCACGGACGTATCGGCCTGCCCGGATGAGCAGGGGTGGAGTTGTGAAGCAGGCATGGCGTGCGGATACCCTCCCAAGGCTTTGCGCGCAAGCGTAGCTCTCAAGGCTATGAAGTTTGACTAACCCGACGAAACATAGCACATGAGCTGCGGGGTTTATCGTGTTTCATACCGATTAACCCTGCTTTCTCATACTGCCTCCAGGCCTGAAAGCCCTTCAGTTCATCCATCGCGGTATGTGGCTGACCCCGCGGCGCCCCCGTATAGTGCACCTCGCAATCTTGCGGGTAGGGCCGTGCGGCGCATTGCCGTGGCGGTGCCGCCTGCACAACCAGACCTTGGGAGGTCATTACATGCGTTTCATCGTGAATCGTCAGACCATCGTCGCTGCCTCCATGGCGGCCGTCCTGTCCTTCGGCTCCATCGCCGGCATCGCCCTGGCTGCCGACGGCTCCAACAGCAACGCCTCCGGCTCTCAGGCCGCTGCCACCGAGCAGGCTGAGACCTCCGTCTCCCTGTCCGTCTCCGAGGGCGAGACCCGCACCGTCACCGACATGAACGGCGACGAGGTTCAGATTCCCGCCGAGGTCAACGCCGTCGCTCCCGCCATCGGCGCCTTCGCCCAGGTGACCGCCATGCTCGACCCCACGCACGGCGACGAGACCGTGGCCGGCACCACCTCCGCCCAGACCAAGGTCTTCAACGAGGTCTTCCCGAACTGCAACAAGGACCAGCACGACTCCAGCAACGTCGAGGAGCTCATCTCCGCTGGCGTGCAGGTTGCCTTCGGCCCCGCCGGCATGTACTCCGACGAGCAGCTTGAGCAGCTCCAGGCCGCCAACATCGCCTACGTCGCCCTGGGCATCAAGAACGTCGAGGCCCTGAACCAGTCCATCCTGACCATCGGCCAGATCATGGGCGACGAGGAGTACGCCACCGCCCAGAAGTTCAGCGAGTACTACATGGGCTGGATCGAGAAGGGCACCGAGCTCACCAAGGACATCGCCGACGCTGACAAGCCCACCGTCATGCAGCTGCGCATCTCCGGCGGCGAGTACACCACCTGCAACAGCTCCGACGTGTGCGAGTCCTACTTCACCGCCGCCGGCGCCGTGAACGTGGCCTCCGACTACGCCGGCGAGGGCAACGGCACCGCCCTCACCGTGTCCACCGAGCAGGTCCTCGAGTGGAACCCGCAGTACATCTTCGTGATGTACAACGAGGCCAAGGACGAGATTATGGCTGACGAGGCCCTGGCCGAGGTCGACGCCGTGAAGAACGGCAACGTCGTCGTTATCCCCAACGGCGCCTACTACTGGAACGTCCGCGCCGGCGAGGGCGCTCTCATGACCCCCTGGCTCCTGACCGTCCTGCACCCCGACCTGGTGTCTGACCTCGACATGGCCCAGGAGGTCAAGGACTTCTACTCCAACTTCTACGGCTACGAGCTGTCTGACGAGCAGACCGCCGGCATCCTGGACGGCACCTGGAACGAGTCCGAGGACGAGAGCAAGTAAGTCGCTTCCCAAGCGCTGACTCTTCGGCGCCGAGGCCCGCTGGCGCAAGCCGCAGGCCCCGGCGCCTTTCTTTTGCGCGGCGTTTCTCGCCCGGCCCCGCCCGTGCTGTGCCGCCGCCGTACCCGAGCCACCCCGTGTGTTGAAAGGTGCCTGTATGGGCAAGCAAAACGATATCGAGAAGAAGGGCGGCCCGGCCCCGGCCGGCAAGCGCCGCCTGGGCAGGGAGTTCGCCGTGGGCATCGGCCTGGGCGTGCTGCTCGTGTTCCTCATGCTGTGGAGCATGACGATCGGCGCCTACGACCTCACCATCCCCGACGCCGTGCAGGCCGTGGGCGGCGCCCTGGGCCTGTGCGAGCCTCCCGAGAACACCAAGATCACCACCGTCATGCTCGTCATCCGCATGCCGCGCATCGCGCTCACCGCGATTGTGGGCGCCGCCCTCGCCATCTCGGGCGCGGCCTACCAGGGACTTTTTAAGAACCCCATGGTGGCCCCCGACATCCTGGGCGTGTCGAGCGGCGCGGGCACGGGCGCGGCCCTGGCCATCCTTCTGGGCCTGGGGACGCTCGGCGTGCAGCTCACGGCCTTCGCGTTCGGCCTGGGCGCGGTGCTCATCGTGCTCGCCATCGCCCGCGCCTTCGGGCGCCAGGGCAACTCGCTCGTGGTCATGATCCTGGCCGGCACCGTCATCTCCTCGGTCTTCGGCGCGCTCACCTCGCTTGCCAAGTACGTGGCCGACACCGACGACAAGCTTCCCCAGATCACCTACTGGCTCATGGGCAGCTTCGCGCGCGCCGGCGCCCTCAAGAACGTGCTCATCATGGGCGGCGTGCTGCTCATCGCGGGCGGCATCATGATGGCCATGCGCTGGCGCATCAACGTGATGGCGTTCGGCGAGGAGGAGGCCCGCACGATGGGCGTCAACGTCCGCGCCACGCGCAACGTGCTCATCCTGTGCTCCACCATGCTCACCTCGGTGGCCGTGTGCCTGTGCGGCACCATCGGCTGGGTGGGTCTCATCATCCCGCACATCATGCGCCTGGCGACCGGCCCCAACTACAAGAGCCTCATCCCGCTCTCGGCTCTGGGCGGCGCCTGCTTCATGGTGGTGGTGGACGACCTGGCGCGCACCCTCGTGTCCGCCGAGCTGCCCGTGGGCGTGCTCACCTCGCTCATCGGCGCCCCGCTCTTCATCTACATGCTCGTCCGCGGCCGGAAGGAGTGGCTGTAATGGCTGACGCTGCACCCATGACCTTCGAGGCCCACGAGCTTGCCTGCGGCTATGCCGGCAAGGCCGTCGTGAGCGGATTCTCGGCCACCGTCTCCACGGGCGAGGTGTTCTGCCTGCTGGGGCCCAACGGCGTGGGCAAGACCACGCTCTTCAAGACGATGCTGGGCCTGCTTCCCCGCCTGGGCGGCAAGGTGCTCATCGGCGGGCGCGACACGGCGCACATGAGCTCTGAGGACCTGGCCCACCTCGTGGCCTACGTGCCCCAGAACCACGTGCCGCCCTTCGCCTTCTCGGTGCGTGACGTCATCACCATGGGCGCGGTGGCGCAACGCGGCATGTTCGGCTCTCCCACGGCCTCCGACCGCGAGCTGGCCGACTCCATCCTGGAGGAGCTGGGCGTGTCCAAGCTGGCCGACCGCGTGTACACCGAGCTCTCCGGCGGCGAGCGCCAGATGGTGCTCATCGCGCGCGCCTTGGCCCAGCGCCCGCGCTTCCTCATGATGGACGAGCCCACGAGCGCCCTGGACTTCGGCAACCAGGTGCGCGTGCTGCGCTGTGTGCGCCACCTGGCCGACGAGGGCCTGGGCATCGTCATGACCACGCACCAGCCCGAGCACCTGGCCCAGTGCCGCGCCCGGGGCACGCTCATCCTGCCCGGCAACCGCTTCGTCACCGGCGAGGCCCGCGAGGTCCTCACGCCCGAGCACCTCGCCGCCGCCTACGACGTTGAGGTGGCCGTAGCCGACATGCCCTACAAGGGCCGCACCCTCCTGGCCTGCCAGCCCATCGTGGAGTAGGGGAGCGGTCGGGCTTTTCAAGCGCGTCCGACTGTATAGAAAGAAGGGCCGACCATCCGGCGTTGCGCGGGTTGCGCGTCGGGTGGTCGGCCCTTCTTGGGAAATTGGGCTTGCGTTTGGTTGATAGATAGCATACTATGCGTTGCGTCAACAGGCACTCGCATCGCGTGGGGGAGGCTGAATGCAAGGGGAGCGCATCGGCAGCGGCGCCGACGAGGTGGCGGATATCCCGTTTCTCATCAAGGCAATCGCCGACGCCATGAAGTCGCGCGGCGACCGCGAGCTTGCCGAGGTGGGCCTCACGTTCTCGCAGATGCGCGTGATTCGCGTGATCGCGCAGGCCTCGACACGCGGCCCCGTGTCGCCCTCCGACATCGAGGCGGCCCTGGGCGTGTCGCAGCCCACCGTCGCCGGCCTGGTCAAGCGCCTGCAGCAGAAGGGCTTCGTGCGCGTGAGCGTGGATGCGCAGGACAGGCGCTACAAGGTGGTCGAGCTCACGCAGAAGGGTGCTGAGCTTGCGAAGTCGGCGGTGACGCACGCAGCCGAGCACAAGGATGCGGGGCTTGAGGGTTTTACCGAGCAGGAGAAGGAGACCTTGAGGATGTTGCTCACGCGCTTGATGGCAAACGTTACGAGCGCGGGCGAGTAGCGTTTTTTATCACCAATACATAGCACGCTATGGAGTAGGTGATTGATTGCTTCGCCAGGGTTTGCCCTGGGTTCTGCACGCTCGCATATGTATAGCGTGCTATTCAATGTGCCCACATGCCGCAGAAGCGGCTGGGATAGATACATATAGGGGATTGTTTTTGAAAGGGGAACGGAAATGGCAAAGGAAGTTTGCAACGTTACGCGCAGGTCGTTCGTGGGCGCGGCGGGTCTCGCCGCAGCTGGGGTGGCCTGCTCTGGCGCAATCGAGTCTGCCCTGGCAGATGAGGCCGCGACGGTCGTCGCAGAGTCCGACATCGCCCAGACGGTGGAGTGCGACGTGGTGATCGCGGGCGCCGGCGCCGCCGGCCTGGCCGCCCTGGCCTCCGCCGCCGAGGAGGGTGCGAAGGTCGTGTGCCTGGAGAAGCTCTCCTCCTCCATGGGCGTCGGCACGTACTACGGCTTCATCAACACCGAGCTTACCCGCGCCAACGGCGTGCCCGACACCGACGAGACTGCCTTTGAGCATGACATCATCGAGGCTTGCCTGGGCGCGACCAACCCCGCGCTCGTCCACAACTTCGTGAAGCACTCGGCCCAGGTGGGCGACTGGATGGCCAGTGTGGCCGAGCAGACGGGCAACTCGGTGATGTTCAGCACCGCCGGTGGTTCGGTGAACACCGCCTACTTCGACGACGCTGCGTCGGGCTCAAGCGCCTACGGTGCGCTCTCGAGCTATGCGGAGGGCTTCGACGGCCAGGTGGTCTACAACGCCAACGTCGTGCAGCTCGACACCGACGAGACGGGCCGCGTGACCGGCGTTGTCGCCAAGGACTCCGAGACGGGCGAGTACACGCGCTACCAGGCGGCAAACGGCGTCATCCTGGCCTGCGGCGGCTTCACGGGCAACGCCGAACTCATCGCCCAGTACGTGCCCTGGGTCGACCTCGACAAGCTCACCGAGTTCAACCCCATCGCCATCAACCCCGACCCCGAGCAGTGCGGCAACTGGGGCGACGCCTTCATGCTGGCCGAGCAGGCGGGCGGCCGAATCGCCCCCGCGCCCCACTGCCCCATGATCCACTTCATCGGCGGTGCGATGCCCTCGGCCGGCAATCTCTTTGTGAACGGCGCAGGCAAGCGCTTCGCAAACGAGGGCTCCTCCAACGAGGTCATGGCGCAGATCGTCATGCGCCAGCCCGGCCACACCACGTTCAAGATCGCCGATTCCAAGCCCAGCGGCATGGCGCTCATGATGCAGCAGTCCGACTCCGCAGAGGGCGAGGGCGACGACTCCTCCTCGTCCGGCCATGGCCCGATGGCGATGATGGGCTCCGGCGACGCCCCCACCTACGACACGCTTGAGGAGCTCGCCGAGGCCAACGGCTTTGACCCCGAGGTGATTGCCGCCACCGTGGCGCGCTGGAACGAGCTGGTGGAGTCCGGCGTGGACGAGGACTTCGACAGCGACCTGTCCTCGGCCGTCACCGTCGACACGCCTCCCTACACCTGCACCGAGGGCCCGGGCTGCAACCTTGCCATGATGGGCGGCCCGCAGGTTGACGAGAACCTGCAGGTCGTGGACGCTGACTACAACCCCATCGCCGGCCTCTATGCCATCGGTAACTGCGCGGGTGGTTTCTTCGGCCCCAACTACCCCATGCAGGTGCACGACGGCATGGCCCGCGCGTTCTGCGCCGTGGGCGGTTACCTCGCCGCCAAGCACGCCCTGGGCGTGGAGGCGTAAGGGGCCGAGCGGCTTGCCCTAACTTTCGTTCGAGCCTCAACACAAGGGGCGGCCAGGTCCTCCGCGACCCGGCCGCCCCTTTGCGTTGCGCGCGTATGGGCGTGCCTATGCGGCGGCCCTTCCTACGATGACGTCCTCCCAGGCCGGCTGGGCCTGAGCCGCCTTCTTGGGACGCACGAGGAAAAGCGCGATGGCCGCCATTATCAGGAAGGCGCTGAGGATTGCGCTGCGCATGGCCTTTCGCTGATAGCCGACCCCCTACTGCACGGTGGCGCCGAAGGGCAGCAGCGACAGCTTGGCCATCTTGAAGAGCTGGATGCCGAAGGGGATGCCCACGATACTGATGCAGAACAGGGCGCCCACAACCACGTAGGCGATGGCCTCCCACAGCCCGATGAGCACGACCCAGAAGATGTTCGCGATGAGCGAGGGGGCGCCGCCGCCGTAGGTGATGGTGAGGCCGAAGGGCGCAAGCGTGAGCTTGGCCATTTTGAAGGCCTGCCGTCCCAGCGGGATGCCCACGATGGTGATGTAGAAGAAGAGGCCTGCGATGACCCAGAAGATCGCCGTGACGATGCCGCCGAGCAGGATCCAGATGATGTTGCCGATCGTCTGCATGGTGAGCCTCCCTCGTGCCGTGGTTGCTCGCGTCATTGTACGCCTGCAGGCGGCGCGCTCTGCCCTGCGCCCAGGCTCGCCTATAACCAGTCAACAGTTTTATGAATGACGCGCGGCCTTTAAAAGCGCAGGCAGAATGCCTATACTCTCCTGCCGTCAAAGCACAAGCAGGCCATGTGCCCCTTTATCTATCGGTTTTGAACATATCTGCCAAGACGATTCGAGCCATCGAAAGGAACGCCGCCATGTCCGAGAACGCCAAGCCCGCCTACCACTTCGAGACCCTTCAGACCCACGCCGGCCAGGAGAGCCCCGACCCCGCCACCGACGCCCGCGCGGTGCCGATTTACGCCACCACGTCCTACGTCTTCAAGGACTCCGCCACGGCCGCCGGCCGCTTCGCCCTCACCGAGCCGGGCAACATCTACACCCGCCTCACCAACCCCACGAACTCCGTGTTCGAGGAGCGCGTGGCTGCCCTCGAGGGCGGCGTGGGCGCGCTGAGCTTCGCCTCCGGCTCTGCTGCCATCGCCGCCGCCGTGCAGAACATCGCCACGGCCGGAGACCACATCGTCGCCTCTACCAACCTGTACGGCGGCACGGTGAACCTCTTCGCCAACACGCTCGTCGATCAGGGCCTCACCACCACGTTCGTCGGCCCCACCGACCTCGCCGCCGTCGAGGCCGCCATCCAGCCCAACACCAAGCTCCTCTACGCCGAGACGCTGGGCAACCCCAACTCCGACGTGCTCGACCTCGAGGGTTGGGCCGACGTCGCCCACCGTCACGGCCTGCCGCTCATCGTGGACGCCACGTTCTCCACGCCCTACCTGCTGCGCCCCATCGAGCACGGCGCCGACGTCGTGGTGCACTCCGCCACCAAGTTCATGGGCGGCCACGGCACGGTCATGGGCGGCGTCCTCGTCGACTCCGGCAAGTTCGACTGGGCCGCGCACGCCGACCGCTTCCCCGGCCTGGCCAAGCCCAACCCCTCCTACCATGGCGTCGTGTTCACCGACGTGTGCGGCGCTGCTGCCTACGTCACCAAGGCTCGCGCCACGCTGCTGCGCGATCTGGGCGCGTCGCTGTCGCCCTTCCACTCGTTCCTGCTGCTCCAGGGCCTGGAGACCCTCTCCCTGCGCGTCGAGCGCCACGTGGAGAACGCCCTCAAGGTGGTCGAGTTCCTCAAGAACCACCCGCAGGTTGAGCGCGTGAACCATCCGAGTCTGGGCACCGGCCGCGCCAAGGAGCTCTACGACTACTACTACCCGAACGGCGCCGCGCCCATCTTCACCTTCGAGATCAAGGGCGACGCCGAGACGGCAAAGAAGTTCACCGAGAGCCTCACGCTCTTCAGCCTGCTCGCCAACGTGGCCGACGTGAAGAGCCTCGTCATCCACCCCGCCTCCACCACGCACTCCCAGCTCTCCGAGGAGGAGCTGCGCGCCGGCGGCATCTACCCCAACACCATCCGCCTGTCCATCGGCACCGAGCACATCGACGACATCATCGCCGACCTCGCCCAGGGCTTCGAGGCCGTGAAGTAGGAAGCCTCGCCGGCCTGGCCGAGCGGCCCAAGCGCGACATCCCTCCCTGATGCGCCCCCGACATCGCAGGTAAGCCTGCCGATGTCGGGGGCGTTTTTGTGCGTGTCGGAAGGAAGGGGAGAGAAGGGCGGGGCAGCTGAGAGCAGCGTGTCTCGTTGGGGCCGACGCGGCGTCTCAGTGCTCAAACAGTTTTAGAGTGGGAAGGCGGGGCCTTCCCACTCTAAAAAACTGCGCCTGAGAAGCCGCGCCGGCCCTCGTGCGCCTCTCGTGCTGGAGGGGCTGCGGGCAGGTGCGTCCCTGCCGGTCTTTGTGCGCCCGCCTTACTTCTCCTTGGGGGAGCCTGCTTGGGCCATGCACCTCACCATCAGGTCTTTTGCCGAGTGAACGCCCACTTTGCCGTAGATGTCGCTCACGTATTCCTTCACGGTCCATGCGCTCAGGGCAAGCGAATCGGCAATCTGCGCGCGCGTGCGTCCGAGCAGGAGAAGCTCTAGCACGTCGGTCTCACGGGGCGTGAGGCCATAGCGCGCGGCGGTTTGCATGCAGACACGCGTGGTGCGTTCCTCATAGCGCTCGTTTTCGAGCAGGGTCTTCTCGGTAAAGGTGGCGGCGCTGCTGCTTGTGGAGGGGAGCGCCAGTATGGCGGCCACCACGCTCGTCGCGCCCGCCGCGAATACCAGCTGCCAGGCAAGCTCGCCCCCGTTGGCGCCCGCGCAGGCCACGATGCCCATCCCGCAAGAGAGAAACACGATGTAGACGGCATAGTTGGCGGGCATGACGTCGGACATCTCAAGGTTGCGCTCGTGGCATATCTCAATCGAGAGCACGGTCATGGCGACGCCCTGCACAACCGTCACCGCCTGGCAAAGGGCCGTCAGGATAAGCGGCAGGTGGGCGTAGAGCGCGGCGGCAAAGGCGAAGACGACTCCCGTCATGACGAGCGTGAAGCGTATGAGCAGGCCAAAGTGCAGCGTGAGGCCTTTCCGTGACTGGAGTGAGAGCACTACGAACGTCAGGCATGCTAGCGCCGCTGCTACGAGCTGAACCATGGAGTCGCCGTCCCCGTTTGCGTTGCCGAGGAAAAATGTCACGCCGCTGGCCAGCCCTGTCGCAGCGCCAAAGCTTGCGACGAGAACCACGATGTAGATAGACAGACGATAGGGCGCTTGCCCCTGGGCCCGCCCCGCCGAGCTTTCTGCGGCCGGCATATTGAGGGAGCGGAAGAAAATCAGCTGACCCAGGGCGGCAAGCGCCGTTCCCGCAAGAAGCGCCGTCAGTCCGGCAGCTGGCTGGCTTATGCTGCCGACAAGGCAGATGGGGACGTATCCGAGAAGCGTGCCGCACGACAGGCCCAACATGCAGGCGCTTGGCCCGCCCGTGCGATACACGTGCAAAAATGCCTTGAACCACAGCAACAAAGGCAGCGAAGTCGCCAGGCCACAGACGATGGCGGAAAGATAGGCGGTGCTTGTCGAGGGTGCGCCCAGGCACGTCAACACGTCGAGGCATGCGACGATGGCGTATCCCACGCAGGCCCCGAAGGTGCTCACGAGGTGCACGCCGCGTCCATGCAGGGCCCTCATGGCGAGGCAGCCCACGCCTGTGCCCCCAAGGAGAAGGGCGATCGTCGTCCATGCCTGCTCGGTGCCCAAGCCCATCCCCGAGAGGAACGCCCTGCGCAGTACCCCGTTGTAGCAGCTCGAGTGAAACGCGCCGTACCCGACGCAGAGCGCAACAAACCGCAGCACCGTCGTACGCGTCGCGGCGCCGCCGTGCCGAGTCTTCTCTTCCCCCATGTGACCCCCTCATCCCTTGCGAGGGATTTTAGCCGTTCTACCTCGCCCTTTCCATACAACCCCCCACATGGGCGGAATCGTTTTCCAACGCTTTGGGGGGAGGACGCGACCCGTCTGCGTGGGGTCGAATAAGCCTAGGGACGCACGCGCGAGCCACGCGCTGGGCACTTTGGCGGGTTGGCGCTGCGTAAAAGGAGAGAAGGGGAGCACAACATGGAAGACATCACTCGCAGGGGCTTTGCGGGGACTGCGGCGGCGATGGGGGTCGCATGCGTCGCTGCAGGAGGTACCGTGCATGCTGAGGAGGCCAAGGTGGCCGGAGGCTCGTATGCCGAGGGGGCGCCGGCCGATCTCGACTGGAAGGGTACTCCCGAGGATCTGTTCGCGTTGGGCATCTCCACCATGCCGCTTGAGGAGCTCAACCGCCGCCGCCAGGCTTACCTCGACGCGCAGACCGACTTCACCGCCGAGGACGGCACCGTCATTCCCGCCTGGGCGGTGAAGGTGCGCTGCCTCATCCACTCGTACGGCATGGGCTGCGGCAACAGCGCCGTCGCATCCACTTACGACGACATCCTCACCACGTTCGACGAGGACACGGCGCAGGCGTACATCGAGACCCCCATGGGCGTCGCCTTCACGAAGCTCGACTTCTCGCAGAAGACGGGCCGCACCATGCAGGAATGCGAGGAGCTCTGCGAGTACTTCGCCGACCACGGCTACCTCTGTCGCGAGGAGACCAACGAGGGCGTGCGCTACCACCAGGTGCCCTACTTCCAGGGCGTGGTGGAGTACCACATGCGCGAGGTGCTCGCCGACCCGCTTAACTACAATCTGGGTGTCATGGGCACCGACATGCTGCCGCAGGACATGCAGACCACCGGCACGCCCACGTTCTATTCCATCCCCTGTGACAAGTCGGTCGTCGCCGAGGACTCCGGCGTGCTGCCCTACGACGACATCGAGAAGCTCGTGGAGGAGCAGACGACGTTTGCCCTGGCACCCTGCTACTGCCGCTACACAGCCATCGTGAAGCAGCTCACCGCCGAGGGCAAGGTTGCCGGTGTCGACTTCCCCACGCTTGAGGACTTCGCCTCCGGCGAGTTCGAGGAGTACTTCTCGCCGCTGTGCGACCAGCGCGTGGAGACCTGCCTCATGATCGGTGAGGAGGCAGACTACTGGATGCACATCGGCACCGCGCGCCCCATCACCAAGGAGCAGGCGCTTGAGTACATGCAGCGCTCCCGTGACGACGGCTTCATCCTCGAGAAGAACTTCTCCAAGCACATGGGCACCATCTGCTCGTGCCATGCCGACTCCTGCGGCATCATCGCCGAGTGGATGAGCCTGGGCAGCCCCGAGGCCATCGGCGCCAGCCAGCCCTTCACGCAGATCAGCCATTACAACCTTGAGGTCGACACCGATGCCTGCCTCAAGTGCGGGGCCTGTGCCGAGCGCTGCCCGCTGCATGCCATCACGATGGACGACGCGACCGGCCTGCCCGTCGTAAACGAGATGTGCTTCCGCTGCGGCCAGTGCGCCTGGGTCTGCCCTGCCGGGGCCCGCAAGCTCGTCGAGCGTCCCTCCGAGCTCAACGCGCCCCTGCCGCACGACTTCCTCGACGACGACAACGTCAAGGCCGCTTACCGCTTTGAGGCGGGGTTGATCGCGTAGGGAGCTGTTCGCCGAAACTTAGCGGTGCGAGTGCCGTCGTGAGGTGGGGCTGAGCTGCTAGGGAAGCAGGCGTTTCGGGGGCCGGCGCGGATTCTCAGTGCTCAAACAGTTTCAGAGCGTGAAGGCCAGAGGCCTTCCCACTCTGAAAAACTGCGCCTGAGAAGCCGCGCTGGCCCTCGTGCGGCTCTCGTGCTGGGAGGGGCTGCGGGCGGGGCCGCGGGCTGAACGTGCGGTCGATTTTGCGCGGTCCTTGCGCTGGAGGGGCTGCGGGGGGCCTCTGCGCGCTGAACGTGCTGTCGGCTCTTGGGTGTCTGTGCTGGGGCGGCCGAGAGTGGAGTGCCCGTTGCGTCGGCGTTGCTGCTGACCTTTGCATGGCCTTCGTGTTGGAACGGCTGTAGACAGGCTCGTCTCTGCGGCAGGTCTTTCGGCTATTTTCGCACATCTCGCTTTCGGGCTTGCGAAAGGTGTCGTGCGGAATCGGGGATCCCGCGGCGACTTCTGGGGATTCCGGTTAGGCGGCGATGTCAGGTTGGCATCGCTGCCCGTGGGCGGTGTCGCTGCATGATGTTGAACGAGGGATGAATGGCAAATGCGGCGCTCGAGGACAAAAGACAATCGTTTTCCTGCCTATCGCTCGCGATGTTGCCGACTGGATGGGCAAACGCAAAGTCTGCGGTTTTTCGAAGCCTGGTGCTGCGAATGGTCTGTCCGTCCGCGGACACGCACCGCAGCGCCAACCTTTCTGCTTGAAGGCCCTACGGTACCATGCCTGCCAGTTTGCCTTCCCGCCTGAACAAACGACGTCCGTCATGTCGTGCCCTGCCCGCTTGCTCGTACGCTACACGCCACCGTGTTTGGCCCACCCGCCATCCCGGCCAAGTGACCTGCGATGCCGAGTCCTGCCTGCCGGCCAGCTCGGATAAACGACCTGCGACGCTGTGCCCAGCCTTCCTGCTCGGTAGCTCGGTGGCGACTCGCGATGTCCTGCCTGGCCTGCCTGCTCGTTCGGCCAAGCGCGACCTGCGATGCTATCATGGGGGCGCGAGCTGCTGCGGGGTGCGGGGCTTGCGAGTCTTTTCTTGTACGGTAGGGCACTCGGCAGACGGGAGCGCGCGTGAGCGACAGCGAGAAGAGCAGGCCCCTGAGTCCGGCCGAAGTCAGGAGGACGGCCGCTCTGGAGGAGCTTGCGGCTGCGCTGGCACAGGACGGTTGGCGCATGACGGCCCTCACGGCAAGCCTGAGCAGGGCGAACTTGGTCGCGCTCGTGGTGGGCGGTCTTATCAGCGTGCCTTTCGTGACGGCCTTCATCATCCTGCACGGCGTGATGCACATCGAGTTCTGGCGGCTCGCGGTGTTCATCCTGGTCTATATCGCGCTCATCCCCACGCACGAGGCCCTGCACGGCCTGACCTGGGCGTGCTTTGCGCCCAAGCACTTCAAGGCCATCGAGTTCGGTTTCATCAAGGAGTACCTCACGCCCTACTGCACGAGCACCGCGCCGATGGGCCGGGGCGCCTACCTGGCCGGGGTGCTCGCGCCGTTTCTTGTGCTCGGGGTGGGCCTGGCCGCGACGGGGGTTGTTCTGGCAAACGTGGTAGTGCTGGCGCTGGGCGTCATGATGATCATGGGCGCGGGAGGCGACCTGCTCGTGGCCTTCAAGCTCCTGCGGCACGGCAAACCAACGGCCGAGCAGCTCTGCGTGGATCATCCCAGCGAGTGCGGCCTAGTGGTGTTCGAGCGCTAGCGGCACTCGCGGCGATGCTTGCGGGGCTGGTCCGTACACGCCGTCTGCTTGCGTAGGTCGAAGCGGCACTGTACGTCGCCTTCAATCAGCCTCTTCGCCTGCGGCCTGTCTTTGCAGGCTGGCCTCAATCAGGCCCTACACCTGCGGCCCGTTTTTTCAAGCCGACCTTGATCGGCCCTGTGCCAGTCTCTATTGCCCGCGACCCGCGCTCTCTTGGCCAGTCTCCCGGCGGCCTTCCGCGCCCTCCCCGCTTACTACCCCGCCTGCCCCGCGCTCTCGGGCTCCTTCAGGTCGTCTTCGGTGAAGTCCAGGGCGGAGGGGGAGTTCTCGGGGTAGCGGGCGCGGTACTCCTCGAAGAGCTTTTCCTGGCCGCGGCGGCGCAGGCCCCAGTCGACCAGGCGGCGCACGATGTCGTAGATCACGGCGAACAGCGGGATGCCCACGACCATGCCCACCACGCCCCACAGGCCGCCGAACAGCAAGATGGAGAAGAGCACCCAGAAGCCGGAGAGGCCGGTGGTGTTGCCGATGATCTTTGGGCCCAGGATGTTGCCGTCGAACTGCTGCAGGATGATGAAGTAAATCTCAAAGTACAGGCAGTGGACGGGGCTTTGCAGAAGCAGCAGGAGTCCGCAGAAGACGCCGGCGATGATGGGGCCGAAGAACGGGATGATGTTGAGCACGAAGACGATGACGCTGATGAAGGCGGCGTTCTCGATCTGCAGCAGCAGGCAGCCGATGAAGCACAGGATCGCGATGATGAACGAGTCGATGATCTTTCCCACGAGGAAGCCGTTGAACATCTTGTCGGCGAAGTGCACCTCGTTCTCGATGATGTCGGCCCACTTCTGCGGGATGACGCTGTAGAGGATGAGCCGGGCCTGCGCGGCGAAGCGACGGCGGCTCGCGAGCATGTAGATGCTGATGAGGATGCCGAAGAACAGGTTCGTCACCACGGAGATGGCGTCGAACACGTGGTTGCCCACGCCTGAGATGACGGTCTCCACGGTGGCGAAGATGTCGCCGGAGTAGAACGACTGCACCTGCTCGGTGAGGAACTGCGACACGCTGTCCCAGTATTCCTGGATGGCGGTCCACTGCTGCAGGGCGTCGTGGAGAAGCGCGCTGAACGTCTGCACCTTGCTCGGCAGCGTGTTGATCACGACGAGCGCCGAGCTTGTGACCTGCGGCATCACGATGATGATGAGCGCGACGATGGCCGCCAGGGCGATGAGCACCGAAAGCGCGATGGAAAGCCCGCCCACGAAGGGCCCGGCGGGCGGAAGGCCCAGCCTGCGGCGGCGGAACGTGAAGATGTGCTCGAAGCGGTTGCACATGGGCGCGAGCAGGTAGGCGATCACGAAGCCGTACACGAAGGGCATGAGGATGCGGCCGATGGAGTTCGCGAACGCCGCGATGTTGGCCAGGTTGAAGACGATGTAGGCCAGCACAAGGCAGATGCCGATGGTGCACACGCCCGTGATGCCGGCCTTGACGTACCTGACGTTCGCTGGGTTTTTCACGCGGCGCACCCCCTTGATGCCTTGAGCCTCGACAGGGCTCAACGTCGCTTCCGAAACGACTATCATAGCCCCACTTTTCCTCAATGCGACACGGGATATACTTCTTGCGCCAAAAACGCCCGACCTTGCGGGGTCGGGACCGCATGAAACGTCAGCATTGCACATCGCAGGAAGCGGGGCCGCGCACAGGCACGGCCCGGGGAAGAGGCCGCATATGAAACCGCTCGGCATCCGCGACATCATCGGGCCCATCATGGTGGGACCGTCCTCCTCGCACACGGCAGGGGCGCTGCGCATCGCGAGCATGGCGCGCAACCTGCTCTCAGGCGAGCCCGTCAAGGTGTCCTTCAGGCTGTACGGCTCCTTCAGCCAGACCTACCGGGGACACGGCACCGACAA
>CAVJGP010000034.1:0-20828 GCA_963648855.1 Alistipes onderdonkii
ACTCCTCGGGCCAGGGGCTGTATATGTCGCGGGTGCGAAGGCCGGCCTCGACGTGCCCCACGGGTATCTGCAGGTAGAAGCAGGCCAGCGCCGCCGCGAAGCTCGTGGTGGTGTCGCCGTGCACCAGCACCACGTCGGGCCTCTCGGCCTCGAGCACGGCCTTCAGCTTCAAGAGCACGTCGCACGTGACGTCGAACAGCGTCTGGCCGGGCTTCATTATCGCCAGGTCGTGGTCGGGCACCACGCCAAACACCCTCAGCACCTGGTCGAGCATCTCGCGGTGCTGGCCGGTGACGGTCACCACGGTCTCGAACTCGTCGGGACGGCTCTTCAGCTCGTTCACGAGCGGGCACATCTTGATGGCCTCCGGGCGCGTCCCGAAGACGAGCATTACCTTCTTACTCATTACTTCTTCTCCTGATTCTTACGAAGATGCAAAAATCCGGCCATAGCCTTAAGCAACACGCTGCGTTCAGCCGATGAAAAGGCCACGACTAAATAGACTGCAGCACCTTCAACTGCGCAAAGAAGCGCTACGACTAGGAATGACCCCCAGGTATCAATCGTCATGAGCGATGCAGTCGCGGCAAAGACAACGACCATTAAGACGAAAGAGGAGTAAATTCGTAGCAAGCTTGGATAAAACGTAGTAAGAGGTAGCGTTAAGCAGTGCGCCATATACATCGGGTTCGTTATCAAATTGATGAACACGATAACGAGCGTGGAGGGTATGACAACCGCAAAGGGACCCAATCCAAGCTGAATAAGCAGCGGCATCAATGCGACGCTGATCAGGCCGCCGACTATGGTAACGAAACAGGGAACGCGATTCTTCACGGTAAGGGTGTAGATGTAATAAAGCGGCGTCACTGGCGCGACGAAAATCTCACAAAAGAGTACAACCATTGCGATTTGGTAAATCAGCGTCGTGTCCTGCTCGGGAATCCAGAGCCGATTAAACGCCTCTCCCAAAACGAAGTACCCTGCCACTATTGAAACGCCCAAAAAGCCGGAAGTTTTCATCGACAACAACAGCCGGCGCTTAAGGCCCTCCGCGTCATGGTTCGAGTAACACTTCAAAAAACTCGGTTGAAAAACCTGCGATACGAGCTGGTAAAACCGTCGCGAGACAGTCGTAAAAGTCTGCCCAACAGCCACCTGGCCCATAACAAGCGGGTTAAGAAAGACATTCGCCATAAGCAGACTTAACCCTGTGGTCAACACGTTGCCCAGTTGGTTAAGGGAATTCCAGATGCCACTAAAAGCAAGCGTTTTGACAGCATCCCAGGAGAAGAGCTTTGTGCTTATAGCTAATTCAGGGCACAGTTTACGATACAGGTATATATTGCCAATGAACATTACGAGACCCGCCGAAGCGAGACCGACTCCAAAAAAAGCAACCTTTGCTGGCAAACAAATATAGAGTACCGATAGCGCTACAGACTCAACGACGTATGAGAGTACTTGGAACAACCCATACAAGTCGAGCCTGTTCTTGATATATGCAGCGCAGGAGAATGCCGCAGATCCATTCGTAAAAAGGAAGTTAATGAATACCAGCACGAATAGATATCTGACATCCATGATGAGATTGGGCGAGATTTGTAGCAGCTTGTCGATGTTCGCAATAAAGGCAAGCGAACCAGCAAACAGTATTGCGCATACAAAACCGTTGGCGATAAGCAACGTGCTCAAGTACGTACTTGCCTGGCGTTGGTTTCCATGGTGATATTCAACGGCAATAAATCTGGTTCCAAATGAATTGAGCGCGGTTGTAACCATAAGCGCATAGCTGACAATTGTATTTGCGAGTGTGATAAACCCATAAGCCTCCGCCCCGAGCTTGGAGGTCACATAGGGCGTAAGTATGAAATTAATTGCCATGAGGACGGCCATGGCTGCACCCATCGAAATAAACGACGGAAGAAGCCGCGTGCTCTTGTTCACGCTAGAACAACCTCTTTCTTGAAAGAGTCATCGATTGTCTGATTCCTCGAGAGGCACCATAACGGGAGCTTGCCTTACTCCTTTTGCTGGTATCCCGCGAATAAAACGAGACTAGCGCGAGATATGTAGCCAAAGGAAACGTAAGCATATTCTCAAACATGCTGCTAACGAGAAAGGCAGCCGAGACGCATACGAAAAGCCACGCCAACTCGCGATTTTGCATGTGCTGTATCTTTGAAAAAGCCACGCCGAAACAGCCACACATGCAAGCTACGCCGATAAATCCACCATATGAGAAGATTTGCAGCCACGTATTATGAGCCGAATCATATGCACATTCATTAATCAAATCAATACTAACAATGTCTTGAACGCCAAGCCCGAGCAGCGGAGAGCGCATAGTGCTTTCCATTACGTAATCCCATATGTACGTCCTGCCCGTAAACGTGGCATCGGTCGAATAGGTCAGATCCTTCCCTAGCAATGTGGCAATCTCTTCATACGGCAAGTAGTCAGTCAGCCTGAAGATAACAATCGCCAAAAACCACACAATGCATGCAGAAATTAGAAAGGGAAGCCCGAACACATTCCTTACTGTTTTGTACTTTCCTAAAAACAGAAGCAGGCCATACACGAAAATTGCGAATGTACCAGTTCCACAACCTGAGTAGACCATTGTAAAGGCACTTACAGCAAAGACAGGCAGTGTTCTCGTTGCATTGCGAATTTCGCAACTTTCATAGTGGAAATCAAGGATTGAAGCTACCAATACCGCAAGGTAGCAGGTTTTTTCAACCCCATTTCGATTTCCCAGAAACCAAGAGCCTGTTCCGTCTTCACTAAAATACATCCCCGAAGGGAAGACGAAGTACGAAAGGATGTTGAGCAGAATTGAAATAGCAAGAATCCAGAAGAGCGCACAAAGGAACTTGAACGGCTCGTCATTAGATAACGTCGACAGCACAAGGAAGGGACTCAAGAGCATTGCATACTGCGTTAACCATTTGTATAGATTACCGTGATTGTAAAAGGTGGAGACCCCTGAAATGAGAACAAACAGGAGGAAGAGAGTTAAGACAGAGTCGAATCTTCCGTTTCTCCTGACGAAGAAGAAGATAGAGAAAACGGCTGCCAGCAAAAGCCATGCTGCAAACAACGGCTTGAACATCGATAACATAGGAGCCATGTTAATTGCAGCTGGCCTGAAGAAAGGAATCAGAAACAGCGCAAAGAACAAACTCCCGTGTGCGCTTTTGCTATCAGAGTTAATAAGGCCCATTACGCCTCAAGCACCTTCGTAAAATTGCGCTTCCAATTCAGCTCATTTTGGGAATAGGACCGAGCTGCGGTGCCCATCCTTTCAAGCAGAGACTGATTGGCGGCCAACGTCCTGATGCGTTCGGTCAACCCGGTCTCATCGTCCACCAAGTATCCGGTGACCCCATCCTCCACAAACTCGCGGAGCCCGTCGATATTGCTTGCAATGACCGGTTTCGCGCAATAATAAGCCAGAGGGAGGACACCGCTTTGCGTAGCATCTCTATAGGGCAAAACAACGGCCATGCAGTTCTCCATCAACCACATCATCTCGTCGTTCTCAATGAAACGTTTGATAAGACAGACAGAATCCTCCGATTCGACAAGTCTGGCCTCTTCGTCAGTCAATATGCCATTTCCGGCTATAACGAGCGCTAAGGAATCGAGACGTGCCGCAGAGTAACTACGCAAAAGCCGATCTATGCCTTTCTGAGCATCAAGACGACCAAAAAAGAGCAGGTAACGCTTTATATCCCGCAATTCCTCAGGACGCTTTCGTCCACATTCAGGAGCATGAGCCCCCAAGGGGAACAACAATGTTTTCGCTCCCCAGCGTGGGTACTTCTCTTTAAACTGGAACAAGCTGTTATTAGAAAGCAGCCAAACTCTGCGCGCATTCTTAAAGAGAGGGATATCATGCAACAGCCTAAGCATCGGGTATATGATTTTCTTTTTGATGCTATGGGTAGAGTGAAAGAGGACATCATGAACCACAACGTCAAATTGAATCGTAGCACCCAACCTGCGCATTATTTGGTAGGCAGGGCCACACGGCGAGGTAAAAACAACTAGGTCAATCTCCAGCTTATCTATCATTCCCGCAACAGCATTAGCCTGCTCCCGCGTTAGGCGCAAGGTACTTTCCCGATCGGTGACATATCCAACTTTCGCTTCCTTTGGCAGTGGGCTGCTTTCAAGGGCATCAAGCGGAGCGATTAAACAGGCATCAAGGCCAGACTCAATTGCAACCTTGGTCAGCTGCTCGGCATATTGATACATCCCGCCTTTGCGGCTGGGAGTATAGAACGCTATTTTTTTAACCATATCACATCACCCTTGGGCAACTCGAACGCAGACATTCCAAGCCGAGCAGCACAGGCCTGACAAACTTACAGCTTCGGCCTCTCCTTCTCCGCATGCTCCCGCTTCTGCGCCTCATACTCCTCGGCTCCCTTGATGCAGCGCGCGGGCACGCCTGCCCAAACCGTGTGGGGGGGGCAATCCTTGATTACCACGGCGTTGGCACCGATGACGCAGCCGTCGCCGACAGTGACGGGGCCCAGGATCTTCGCGCCTGTCGAGATGTCGACATTGTCGCCGATGCGAGGCACCTCGTAGTGGCCCGACTTCCCGCCGATGGTCACGTTCGTGCCGACGATGCAGTTCTTACCGATAACGGCGCGTTTGTGCACGACGACACCGATGCCCTTGTAGCCGAACACGGTGCCCTCGCCAATCTGGGCGCTCGCGGGGATGAACGAGTTGTGCGCCTGGTAGATGCGCAGTTCGTACAGCCGCGAGAGCAACTTGAACCCGTGCTCGTAGAGCCAATGGGCCCTACGGTATTTGTTTATCGCGTTGAATGCCTTCACTAACGCTCCTTACAGCTTGTACACGTTCTCGCCGTCGCCGCACACGTTGCGCGGGTCGATGAGGATGCGATTCCCAAAAACCTCGGGCTTGCCCTTGATCTCGGTGTGGCCGACCATCACGATTACCATCTCCAGGCCATCCAGGAACTCCTCCATGGAGTGAACCTGGCCGGGCACCTCGTCGCGTTCCACCCAGGGGTCGTACACCTTGACGGCGCCGGCGCACAGGTGCTCCTCCATGGCCTCCAGCATCTGCAGCGTGGGGCTCTCGCGCACGTCGTCCACGTCCTCCTTGTAGGTAAGGCCGTAGATGCCCACCTTGCGGGCATCGGCGATGCCGTGCTCGGCCATGGCCTCATGAGCGCGATGCAGCACGTACTCGGGCATGCTGGCGTTGGTCTGGAGCGCCAGGCGGATGAAGTTCGCCGTCTCAGGGTAGTCGCCCACCAGGAACCACGGGTCAACGGGGATGCAGTGGCCGCCCACGCCCGGCCCCGGCGTCAGGATGTTCACGCGCGGGTGCTTGTTGGCGATGCGGATCACCTCGGCCACATCCATGCCGCCGATGCGGCAGATCTTGGCCAGCTCGTTGGAGAAGGCGATGTTCACGGCGCGGAAGGTGTTCTCCACCACCTTGGTCATCTCGGCGGTGCGGATGTCGGTGACGGAGATCTCGCCCTGGCAGAAGCTCGCGTACACCTCGGCAACGGCCTGCCCCACCTCGGGGTCGTCCGCGCCGATGGTGCGGTTGTTGTGCAGCAGCTCGTACACCATGTTGCCGGGGATGATGCGCTCAGGGGCGTGCACCAGCTTCACGTCCTCGCGGTTCGCCTCAGCCAAAAGCGGCCGAACGAAGCGGTCGATGGTGTTGGGCGACACGGTGGACTCCACCACCAGCACGGCGTCCTTCGGGGCAACCTCCAGCACCGTCTTGCAGGCGGCAACCACGTAGCAGGGGTCTATCTTCTTGTCCAGCTTGTCGTAGGGAGTGGGCACGCTCACGATGTAGGTGTCGCACACCTGGTACTCGGTGGTGAACTTGATGCCGGCCTTCAGGGCATCGGCAAAGAGGTCGTCCAAGCCGTCCTCCTTGAAGGTGGTCTTGCCGGCGTTGAGCGTGGCGACGAGCCCCTTGTTGTAGTCGGTACCTACGACCTCCACGCCGTGCGTGGCCATCATGAGCGCGGTGGGCAGGCCGATGTAGCCAAGACCGATGACGTTAACCATTGTGCTGAGTTCCTTTCCTGGACTGAAAAACTTCGAAATTGCCTATGCCGCTAGCTCAGAAACGATCAAATCGACGTAGCGGTCGATGTAGAAGCGCTCGGCGGAGTCAAGCGCCGCGCGCTTCATCTCATCAAGCCGACTGGGGTTGCTCGCTAGACTCTCTATTGCAGAGCGGAGGCT
Source organism: Alistipes onderdonkii (assembly GCA_963648855.1). Taxonomy (GTDB): domain Bacteria; phylum Actinomycetota; class Coriobacteriia; order Coriobacteriales; family UMGS124; genus UMGS124. The sequence continues at coordinate 6,264 of CAVJGP010000034.1, forward strand.
CTCAACCCCGCAATCGATGAGGACGATGCCGTCGACCCCGTCCTCAACAATCTCCGCGTTGTGACAGCAATCGCTCACGATGGAGGGCACTGCCGCCATCTTCGTCTCAACAAGGACGCCGGGAACGCCCTCGTTTGGCCAGCTTGTCGGCAGGAGATGAAGGTCGTAACGGTTCAGCTCGGCCAGTACATCACCGGAGACCGAATCGAAAACGCCGTGGTACTCGACGTTCGGCAGGTCGGCGACGCTCGCATCAAACCGACGCTTAAAACCCTCTTCGATGCGTCCGTAGAAATGGAACTCGACCTCCGGCAGCCCTGCCGCAGCGCCAAGCACTAGGTCGGCCCCTTTTGCCTCGCCAATAAGAGAGAAGAAGACGCACTTGATGCCGTTACTCATCGGCGACCACGTCCGAGACGACGAACCGGAGCTTCCTCGACTGCGAGCGCGGCAGCTCCGCGCAGTACTCGAACTTCACAGGGAGATCCGGGCCTACAGATGCCCTCAGCGATGAGAGCGCGGTCTTCTCGTCCTCTACGCATAGATACGGCTCCCCAACGACCCGAAGACACAAGGAGTAATCTGCGCCCTGATAGATCTGGGCCTCCTGGAAGTGCGGCGTGTCCTTGAAGACGTGGTCGAGCTTTCCGACCTTCGTGCCGTCCGGCAGGTGGACGTAATCCTCGCGGCGGCCGTCGATGGAAGCGACCTCGCGTCGCGGGCCCGTCTGATCGTCCAGCCGTACGACGTCGCCCGTGTCGTAGCGCAGAAGCGGCGTTGCATAGTTGAAAAGGCAAGAGCCCACAACATGGAACCCCCCCCCAGGCGTATTTTCTGGCATGAACTCGACGACGGAAAAGTCCTCGTCCACCAGGATTTTCCCGTTAGGGCTCTGAGAGAAGATAGCAACGTTCTCGGTCTGCCCGTACGTCTGCACAGGGCGCACACCAAATGCCGCCTCCATAGCGTCCGCCTGATGGTCGAGCAGGTTCTCCGCGCCGCATGTAACGGCCTTCACGAAATCGAAGCTAAGGCCGCGCTCGTTCATCCACTGAGCCAGCAGCACCATAAGTGAGGGGTATCCGCTTATCCAGGGGAAGCGTTTCTCGCATATGACCTCGTAATAGGCCCGCATGTTTGCAGGACTCTCATGGAAGGCACTCATGTAGTAACGCTTCCCGGGCTTGTCTATGCGCCAGAACGGCGGCGTGCAGACGCGCTGCGGCACAGCTTGCCTCGACGAAAATTGCGCTTGCCAAGTCTCGAAATCAAGCCCATGGGCGCGATAGTAACGCCAAAAGCACGCAAACTGAGCCTGCTGGCACTCAACGGTGCTGTCGAACTGGAATCCGGATCCGGTCGTGCCGCTCGTATGAACATGAAGCAGTTTCATGCCCTTTACCTTGGATGAGACAAACGCCTCGGGGTTCGACTTAACGTCGGCTTTGGTAATAATGGGCAATGCCCTAAGAGATTCCTCGTCCTTGATGGAAGCGGGGTTGATTCCGCCCTCGTCCATCACGTTGCGGTAATATGGCACCGTCTCGTAGCAATGGGCCACAATCTCGCTAAGTCGCTGGTTTCTCCATGACAGGAGTCGATCTCTGCTCCAGCCGTCATGAGACTCGAACTCGGCGAGCATCTTGCGGAAGCCCTCGCCGAAACGAGTCCTTTGAATTCGCGCGCCCATATATGAGAAGGCCATGTTCTGCGCAAACACGGGAAGCCTATCGTAAACGCTCATCAAATTCATTGCGCGCCTCCCTCCTGCGGAAGCTCCGAAACAATCAGGTCGAGGTACCTGTCGACGTAAAAACGCGAGGCCGAATTCAGTGCCGCGTTCTTCATTCTGTCTAGCCGTTTGGGGTCACCAGATACGGCAGCTATCACCTCGACAAGCTCATCGGCTGAATCCTGCCTGGTAAGAAGGCCGTTGACACCTTCTTCGATAAGTTCGGCGTTGTAACCACGGTTTGATGCTATGGTCGGCACCCCTGCCAATTTCGTCTCGGCGATGACCCCAGGCACTCCCTCGTGCGGGCACATCGTCGGGAAGAGGTGGATGTCGTACTGGTTGAGCTCAGCGATAACGTCACCAGTGACCGAGTCAAAGACCCCTCGGTACGTAACGTTGGGAAGCTGTTCGACCTCATCCGTAAACCGCGCCTCGTACGAAGGATCAATCCGACCGTAGAAGCTGAAGGAGCAGGAAGGCATCGCCCTCGCCGCATCGACCACGAGCTGGGCGCCCTTCTCCTCACTAATCAGCGAGAAATACACTAGACGCACCCCCCCGATGGTTTTGCGAACCTGGCAAGGCACTACCGGTCGCTTACGACAGTTGGGGTAGACCGACACGTTTTGCGCACCTGCGTCCTCGAACGCCCTTCGCATGCTCTCCGTCTCGACAAAAACCCGCTTATAGCAGCCGAGGCGCTTGATGTAGGACTTGTCGTCAGGAACCTTGCCGCCCATAACGAAAAGCAGCGACCTACGCATCTTCGACCGATTGAAGCGATACATGAAATCGGTTATCCGTCTGCGCCAGTCAGCGCTGACGCCAAGGATGAGCACGCCGTCCCTGCCGAGGACCGCCTTTACGAACATCATGACCGCATGGAGGTCGTACTTTTTCATAGCCATCAGGTCAAGCTTATCGAGCGGCACCCTCTCCGATATGGCATCGAAGAGCAGAGCATTCTTGACGGTCACGCCGCCATAAGGAGGCGGGAAGCTCCCGATATACAAGGGGTTAGACATTGCGCGACCCCTTAGAATTCAAAGATGACGAGGCAAATCCACATCCGACAACAGAGAGCTCGCATATTTGGCTCCGCATGCCGAATTCCGCTGAGCAAACCGACTCATCGGCCACCACGGCACAGCCTTCTTTGGCCACAAGCTCGACAGCATCCGGGTTCGCAACGTGATAGCGCTGCACCACCTCGGCGTCGCTCCGGTCGGCAGAATCCTCAACAGTCAGAGTACCGCCATAAAGCTCGATTCTACGACGGTGCAGAGAGCCCTTGTAATTGCGGAAGCTCGCCACGATATGGCGCCCGTCGGCCTCCTCCACGCGCACGCAGCTCACGCCGCGCGCGACGCGGTGCTCGGCCCAGCACTCCATCTGCTCCCCGCCGTCGATGGTCGCGGTGTTATGCGCCGCCGTGCTGCGGAAGTAGGGCCTCAGCTCGCTCTGGTAGGCGTAGGTGCCGGAGTTCACTATCACGGGCTTACCAGCAACCGAGAGCTCGAAGCTCAACAGGTCGCAGTGGGCATGGCCCAGCATGTATGAGGGTCCGGGCTCGCCCGCGAAGAACACAAGGGCGGCGTCCCCGTCATAGAGCTTGTAGAAGCCGGAGTCGGGGAAGGCAGTCCTTGAGTCGTCGGGCGTATAGCCGTACAAATCGGCGCATGCAGACACCAGCTGTCCGCATTCCTTGGCCACTCCGTCGGCTGAGTCGTTGAAGAAGGGGGTCTTGCCCATGCCGCGCTCTATGGACGCCATGGCGTCGAGCATCTGCTTGGCCTTGGAGGCAACCTTGATTGGCGCGACCTTGCCGGCGGAGCAATACGCCAACTCCACACGAAGCAGCCCCTCCAAGATTAGCTTGTGGTACATCATGGAGCGCTCGTAGTGAACGCCGTCGGGCAGAATCTGCTCGTCGATCTGCGCCAGGTAGTCGCGCTCGACCCGCACCAACACATCATCCTCGCCGAACAGAAGAGCGCAGACAACGAGTGTCTTCAGGTTCTCCAGGTAGTGATTGGCCAGCAGGTGACGCTCCTGATTCGCCAGGAGGTGCCGGTACTGGCGGTACATGCTCCTGCCGAGTGCCTCCATGAACACGTCATCGTCTATCAGGGCCTCGCCGAACAGGTCGAGGCAGATGAGCCAGTTAACCAGGCGCAGCGATATAGTGTACGGGTGCCACGCGTCGCCGCGCGGGTACTCGCACGCGGCCATCCACGTCAGCACCAGGCGCTTGAACAGATCCACGTCCTCGCGCGTGCCACCGGCCGCGTAGCGCGCCGCCAACGGCACGCAGTACTCGAAATAATGCAGGTTGAAGTTCCAGAGGTGAGAGGCATCGGGAGCCTCCCACCTGGAGAGGTCCACCTTGTGCGCCTCGCTGATCAACAGGAACTCGTCGCGGGCGAGCGCATGCAGGTCGAACCGCGCTGCATAGGCAGCGTCCGCGTCGAGAGCGCCGCAGGCAATGCCCAGAGGGCGCAGGCGAACGTCAGCAGGCGCCTCGGGCACGGCCTTCGTCGGGCGCAGGCGTGCGACGACCATGGACGGCCTCATCCGCGCCACGGTGCGGGCATACAGCAACACCTTGTTCAGCGTTGAGATCCCCATGTCTACCGGCCCTGCCCGAAGCGGTCAAGCAGCGTTGCGGCGAACGCGCGGGCAGCCTTCTGGCGGGAGTGCCCAGAGAGCATGTCCTGGGCGGCGACAGCCTTCTCCTCTGCGGTAAAGCCCCGCGTGAGCAGCCCGTCGAAGGAGCGCAGCAGCCCCTCGGCGTCCTCGGGCGCGGCGTGAGCGCCCAGACCCGTCTCCTCCAGCAGGTCCACCGAGTCGCCCTGGGCGGCCAGGAGCACGGGGCATCCGCAGGAGACGCACTCGTAGAGCTTGGTGGGGATGCTGTCGCGCAGCCTGGAGCTCACGAGGGGCACGAAGCTCAAGGCGGAGTGCTTCAGCACGGTATAGACGCCGCGAGCGTCCACGCTGCCGCAGAACTCGACGTTCGATATACCCTCGGCAGCTGCGCGCTCCTCGAGCGCCTTCTTGTCGGCGCCCTGCCCGAAGAGCAGGAAGCGCACGCCAGGGCGAACGGCGGCTATGTCGAGCAGGGTGCCCAGCCCCTGCGCCAGGCCGATGTTGCCAACGTAGCAGCAGATGGGGCCGCGCCCCAGGTCGAACCGCTCGACGATCGCGGGGTCCTCCGTGTTCTCCGCGAAAGACTCGTCGATGCCGTTGGGCACAAGCTCCACAGCGGTGCCGGCGGGCACGCGGCCCCTCAGCTTCTCAACCTTGCCGGCCGACACGGTGGAGACCATGTCAGCAGACTTGAAGCCGCGCTTGGCAATATGTGCGAAGAATCGTCCGTAGGGGCTGGACGGAGTGAACGTGCCCATCTCGTAGGCCACGTCGGGCCAGATGTCACGCACGTCCAGAACAAGCCTGGCATCCTTGCTCTTCGCAATCTTCATGGCGGACGTGGTCAGCAGCAACGGCGGCGTAGTGCACACCACGACGTCGAAGTCGCCCATGCCCTCAGCTGCCTTGATGGAGGCGCGCTGTCCCCCGAAGTTGTTCTTAAGGCGGTTAACCAGCGTCTTCTCCTGCAGGGGGAAAGTCTCGAAGAACGTGACGTGCTCGAGCTTCTCGTAGCCCTCGGGTGCACCGAGCAGGCTGTCACTGGAAGCGAGTACCTGCACGTCAATGCCAGCCTCGATCATCGCATCAACAAGAACGCATGCACGGTTTGCGCATGCGGACCTGCTTGGACGGAAGCTGTCGGTAAGGAACAGAAGCCGCATCAGCGCGCCCCCTCGCCGGTCGAGACGACGCCGAGCGTCTTAAGAATGATTTTTAGATCCATGCGCAGCGTGCGGTGCTCGATGTAGAACAGGTCGAGCTTGACCTTCTCCTTGGGCAGCAGGTCGTAACCGCCCGTCACCTGCGCCAGGCCGGAGAGGCCTGGCGTCACCATGGTGCGGTAGTTCCAGCCATGGATGCGCTTTTCGAACTCCTCGCAAAACGCCGGGCGCTCGGGGCGCGGGCCTATGAGGCTCATGTCGCCCTTGAAGACGTTCCAGAACTGGGGCAGCTCGTCCATGCGGGTCTTTCGCATGACCTTGCCGAAAGGAGTCACGCGGGGGTCGTCGCCCTGCGCCCACTGGGCGCCCCGAGCCTCGGCGTCGGTATACATGGAACGGAACTTGTAGACGTTGAAGATACGGCCGTTCTTGCCCACGCGGCGCTGGGCGTAGATGACCGGCCCCTCCGACTCGCTCTTAATCTTGATTGCAATGATTCCCATAGGGATAGCCAGCACGATGAGAGCGATGCCGGTTGAGACGATATCGAAAGCACGTTTGATAAACCGATAAGCAAGCCCGCCGGCAATCTTAGGCTCTTCGAGTTCAATCACGTCATTGCCAGGTAGCAGCTTTTCCAGCACGTCGCAGGGGATGCCATTCTCCGACAGATGCGGCTCATACCTGCCTGCCGCGTCTACTTTTGCAGCCTCACGACGAACTTCAAGCGGTTCGGCGACAGACGCATCCGCTGCGCTTTCCGCGACAGAACTTCTCCCGACAAAAGCGGGGACATTAATCAAAAGCGTGTCCTCAGCAGAAGGCATTAGGCGGTCATCCCTAGAATCAGACTAAAGTTGGCAATCGCGGCTACACAACTCGCTGCAATGCCATAAACCGGAATCTCAATTTGTCCCAAGTTCGTACCAAAGAGTTCATGAGCACATGGCCGTACTCCGTTTAACCCGTTAAAACGTACGGATTGCTGCTGTAGGTTGTTCTTGATCTTGCTCAACAACCCCAACCCTTCTCCTTGCACGACAAAACCAGCGCGTCTAGTGCGCTGGTGGAATTGCTTCTTGTTGGTAGGTAGGTCTCTCATCTTCATTAGTCCACTTCTACGTCCCCGGAGCCCGGGGGTCCTCCCGTCGATGTCTTTACGTTGCCAGCAGTAACTGTCGTGCTTGAACTCGCTTATGCGGCACATAGGCTCATGCGCCGTTGAAACCTTGAATACACCTCTTGACCTGCTTGTTTGGTGGAGCAGACAACCTAGCAGTCCTTGCTTGCGTCGCGGCGGGCAAGGATGGCAAGGCCCACCTTGGTGCAGAGCTTTCGGCCAAACATCTCGACTTCGAGCACGGCCAGGCTCTTGTGACGGTTGACCGACGCAATCCAGGCCTCGTGGTCTTTGAGGGGACCTGCGGTGACCACGACGCGGTCGCCTTCCATCACGGCGGTGGACATGGGCACCACGCGGCACTCCCGGCAGGTGAGCTCCTCGATAAGGGCCCGTTCGTGCTCCTCAAGGGGCAGATACGTCTCTCCCATCGTGAGCAGGCGCGTGAACTCGGGCACGCGCGACAGGCTGGCCCGCAGCGCTCCCACGTTGCTTGACACCGCGATGACGTAGCCGGGGAACAGAAGCTGCTGGCACACGCGCCACTCGCCCTTGAACTTCTTCTGCACGGCGTAGCGCGGCGCAAAGACCTCCTGCACCACGTCGGGCCCTATGAGGCGCTCAAGCACGCGGCACGCCGCGACCTCTTTACCGGGCACAACCTGTATAGCAAACCAGTCAGACACTGCTCAGCCCTCTCCGACCTCAACCGAAGTATGACCCGAAGGCCATGAGGCACGGAAAGGTCTAGACAAGCCAACCGGGCATCCGACAGGCAAACAGGCACAACGCTGCTTACCGCATGCACGGCTGGCGGAAAGACGTATTCAACCCCTCAAGCCGACGCGGTCCGCACCAGGCGCGACCGCGAGAGACATCGAGATATGTAGTGACGCTCAGACTAAACAAACACGCATGCGATTATACCGATTCGCCAAACTTAGGTTGTGATAAATCCCCAAACGAATCCCCCCCCTACTTTTTAGACAAACGGCACATACGCGGGGCTGACGGGCGGCGAGGCCGGGCAGAGGCTCGCCCCCGGTGTGGGCGCATGGCACAGCGGTATAATGGGGCATCAAGAAATGTGGAATCGGAAGGGGACGTAGATGGCAGACGGAGCTGCTGAGAGCATCGAGGGAGTCGACGAGGGGAATCTGCCGCTCCTGTCCGTCGATGAGCAGATAGCGCAGATGAAGCGGCAGGGCATCACCTTCAACCTCTGTTCGGAAGACGAGGCGAGGGAGCACCTTTCCAACCGCACGTACTACTTCAAGCTCAGGTCATACCGGACCCTCTACGACAAGCGCGTCGGCGGCGAGCGCGACGGGCAGTACATCGGGCTGGACTTCGGCCACTTGCGGGCACTCGCGTCGCTCGACCGCGACCTGCGCTACGCGCTGCTGCCGCTCACGCTCGACGTGGAGCACGCCGCCCGCACCAAGCTCATGCGCAACATAACGGAGATGCCCGACGAGGACGGCTACACCGTCTGCGCAGACTACATGGAGTCCCTCAACCACGACGAGCGGCGCAGACGGAGAGGTGACGTCGGGCAGCTCGACAAGGACATCTACTGCCAAGCGCTGCTCGCCAAGTACGGCAAGGACCCCGCGAAGATGCCCGTATGGGTGCTGCTCGAGCTGTTCTCGTTCGGCAGTTTCATCGACCTCTATCTGTTCTGCGGGCACCGCTGGGAAGACGCGAGCATGCTCAACGAGCATTACTATCTCAGGCAGGCGAAGTCGGTTCGCAACGCCTGCGCCCACTCATCCAATATGGTTAACGGCTTCGGCATACGGGATGATGAGATCAAGACAAACCCTGGAGTCGGAGCCGCCCTGGCCAAAACGGGTCTCTCGCACCGAGTGAGAACCTCGAAGATGAAGAACCCCCGCTTGAAGCAGATTGTCACTCTCATGTACCTACATGCCGACCTCGTAACCGCAGGCTCAGGAAGAAGGCGCGCCGTAGCGGACATGCAGATACTCAAAACCAAGATGGAGTCTTCCCGCGAAACGTTTGCCGCCAATGACAACATCCGGTCGTCGATCGATTTTTTGTGCAAGCTCATTGACTGTTGGTTCGTTTAGGTAATAATAAGCTCAGATAGCAAAACTTTCGGGTTTTGTAAGGCGGAGTTGCGAAAGTGGTTCCGCCTAGTTTTGTTAAATGCAGGAGGGCCGGCGATAACGAAGTCGCCAGCCCTCCTTTTTCATGCGTATCCCGATGCTCATCGAACCAGCCGAACGGCCTGCGCGGCAGGCAGAACAGCAGCAGCACCAGGCGTGGTGGATGCTGGGGCGCACACATCTCAGTACGCATGCCTCCCTGTCGCAACAAGGCTGTCAACGTCCATGAAGGCGTTCTCTATGGCCTCGGTGTGGTACAGCCAATAGCCGTCGTAGATTCTCTGGGTAACACCTTTGGCATCCCATTCACGCAGGACGTCTCCCGGCTCTCGTCCCGCATGGGCTGCGTAGCTCTCCAGCAAGTAGGCGAAGAACGCGAACTCCTTAGGCAACCTCATCACCCCTAATGTAGAGGGAGTTGCAAGGGTCGCCGGTGGCTATCTCGTGTTCCCACATGTCGAATATGGCCAGTGGGCTGAAGTACCAGAGTCGCAGGTCATCGTCCTCGAGCATGCGGTGCGTCTCCGAGGACACAAACATCCGCAGCCCGTCCATGTCGCTCACGCCCCTGCTCTGTGCAATCTCGTGCGCAACGGCCGCATCGATGTTCTGCAGGATGGATGGCCTTGTCTTATTCATCGTAGTACCTCGTTTCGACGTGGCACAGGGCACCGATTCCGGAAGCCGTGAGGAAGGCGTATTGGTCCGCTCCATTTTTTGAGCATTTTACGACATGAACCGATAGATGGCCGGTTCGGTTAAGGCATAATGGTGCCAGATAGAAAAAACCTTCGGGTTTTGTAAGGCGGGGTTGCGAAAGTGGTTCCGCCTAGTTTTTTCGGGAGGGCTGGCGATTTCGGTGTCGTCGGCCCTCTTTTTCGTCGCGTGCCGCGATGCGCATCGAACCGGCTGAATGGAGCGTGCCAAATAGAGGAGCCTGGTAGCCGGCGTAGCCAGCCACCAGGCTCCTCTACCTGCAATTTCTCGCGCGGGCACGCGGCTAGAACGTCACGTTGCCGAACTCGCTCATTTTGAGCTTGGGATTGTGCTCGGCGATGTAGTCCACGTTCCACGGGGTGGTGAAAAGCAGCAGCTTGTTGCCGCGCATGTCTTCCACGCGGCAGGTGCCGCGGGTGAGGTTGAGGCTGGCCAGGTCGATCTCGTCGGGCTTGTTGAGGATCCAGCGAATCTCAGTGAAGGGCAGGCCCTCGCGGCGCACGCGCACGTGGTACTCCGTCTCCAGGCGCTGCTCAAGCACCTCGAGCTGCAGCACGCCCACCACGCCCACGATGACGCTCTCCATGCCGGCGCCCACCTCTCGGAAGATCTGCACGGCGCCCTCCTGGGCAAGCTCCTCCATGCCCTTCACGAACTGCTTGCGCTTGAGGGTGTCGATCTGCGAGATGCGCGCGAAGTGCTCGGGCGCGAAGGTGGGCATCTCGGGGTACTCCACGCGCAGCTTGCCCTCGCACAGGGTGTCGCCGATGGAGAAGATGCCCGGGTCGAAGAGGCCCACCACGTCGCCGGCGAAGGCCTCGTCCACCGTGGCGCGGTCGTCGGCCATGAGGGCGGTGCCGCTGGCGAGCTTGAGCTTGCGGCCGCCCTGCATGTGCCAGGCGTCCATGCCGCGCTCGAAGCGCCCCGAGCAGATGCGCATGAAGGCGATGCGGTCGCGGTGGTTCTTGTCCATGTTGGCCTGGATCTTGAACACGAAGCCGGAGAAGGCGTCGGTCGTAGGCTCCACCGGCTCGCCCGTGAGGTGGTCGGTGTAGGGCTGGGGGCTGGGGGCCAGGCGCAGGAACTCGCGCAGGAAGGGCTCCACGCCGAAGTTGGTAAGCGCGCTGCCGAAGAAGACGGGCGAGAGCTTGCCGTGCGCCACCTGCTCCAAGTCGAGCTCGTCGCCGGCGCCGTCGAGCAGCTCGATGTCGTCCATGAGGTTGCGGTGGTTCTCGGCACCGATGAGGTCGTCCAGGCGGGCGTCGCCCAGATCGGCCTCCACCTCGGCCACCTTCTTGGTGGCGTTGGCGTTGCCCGCGCCCTCGAAGGCGAGCACGTGGCGGCTCTGGCGGTCGAACACGCCGCGGAAGTTGCGGCCGTTGCCGATGGGCCAGTTCATGGGGTAGGTGCCGATGCCCAGGACCGTCTCGATCTCTTCCATGAGGTCGAACGGGTCGCGGCTCTCATGGTCGAGCTTGTTGACGAAGGTGAAGATGGGGATGTGGCGCAGCGTGCACACCTTGAAGAGCTTCTTGGTCTGGGCCTCGACGCCCTTCGCGCCGTCGATGACCATGACCGCCGCGTCGGCAGCCATGAGCGTGCGGTAGGTGTCCTCGGAAAAGTCCTGGTGGCCAGGGGTGTCGAGGATGTTGACGCACACGCCGTTGTAGTTGAGCTGCAGCACCGACGAGGTGACGGAGATGCCGCGGGCCTTCTCGATGTCCATCCAGTCGGACACGGCGTGCTTGGCCGAGCTCTTGCCCTTGACCGAACCCGCCGTCTGGATGCTGCCCGTATACAGCAGGAGCTTCTCGGTGAGGGTGGTCTTGCCGGCGTCGGGGTGCGAGATGATCGCAAACGTGCGACGCGAGGAGATTTCGTCGGCCAGGCTCGACATGAGGGTCCTTTCGTGCGATGGCGGGCAGGGCCGCCGGGGTTGAAGTGCGGAGGTGGTGCATAAAGTGATGATTGTAACGCGAACGCCGAGTGCGCCCGGGGAGCCGGGCGCACTCGGCGGAATATACGCATGCGAAGGGGTACGAGGGCGGACGCAAGGCACGACCGGCTGCCCTACCAGTTTGCTGCGGCCTCGCCGACGGCGCCGTTGGCGGCGTCGAGGGCGGCTTGGTCCTCGGCCGAGCGCTCCTGGGGCACGGCCTCCTGTGTGGCGGACTCGCCCTCGGCGGCTTGCGTGCCGTCGGCGGCTTGCGCGCCCTCGGCAACCCGCTCGCCCTCGGCAACCTGCTCGCCCTCGGCAACCTGCTCGCCCTCAGTAGCTTGCGCACTCTCAGCCGCACTCGCATAGGAGGCGATGGAGGCGTTGTCGGCCTTGCCGCGCTCCTCGGACAGGGCGTCGTTGGACTCAGTGGCGTCTACCTCGTGGTAGAACGTGTCGAGTACGATTTGGCGCACGCCTTCCTTGTCCAGGTAGAACTCGGCGTACTTCTCGCCCATGCCCATGGTACCGGGCAGCGACTCCACGTCCACCGAGGTGATGCCCATCGAGAGCACCTGGGTGGCCAGGTAGGAGAACTCGTCGAAGCCCAAGGTGGTCCAGGAGTACTCCGCCGCCGTGTTGTAGATGTTCGCAATGACGGCAGGGTCGGCCTTTGCCGCAGCTATCGCCTGCTCAAAGAAGGTGGACAGGTACTGCATCTGGCGCTGCTGCCTGGCGAGCGACGAGGTGTTGTCGGTCTCGTCGCGCCACTGCACGTAGAGGCGCGCGTCGTCGCCCCACAGCGTCATCTCCTGACCCTCCACGATGTTCTCGGACTTGGTCACCGTCTGGAGCGGGGTGAGCGTAACGCCGCCGATGGCGTCATTGAGGGCGGCGATGCCCTGGAGGTTGAGCGTGAAGTAATAAGAGACCGGCACGTCGTAAAGCACGCGTGACACGAGGTCGGCCACGCGCTGCGAGCTGGTCCACGCGCCGTCGCCGTAGCTGTAGGCCAGGCAGAGCTGCATCTTGTCTTGGCCGACGTAGGCGTCGCCGGCGTACTCGCTCACGTCCACCATGGAGTCGCGCGGGATGGAGATGACCTTGACCGCGCCGGTCTCGAGGTTGAAGGTGAAGAGCACCACCGCGTCGGCCTGGCCCACGGTGCCGCCCGAGACATGGCCGTCGGAGCCGATGAAGGCGATGCTCACCATCTTCTCGTTGGGGGCGTAAGTCTTGCCCTTGTAGGTGATGGTGTTGTTGATGGTGGGCGTGTAGAGGTTCTCGACCGGGGCGTCCTCGTCCTTCACCACGTCGTCGGCATCATCAGGCGCGTCGGCGGTTTGGGTAGCGGCAGCCTTCGGCCTGCCTGCGGCCAAGACCTTCTCCTCGCCTGCCTTGACGGAGTTGTACAGATAGACGGCCAAGACTCCCGCCGCAAGAACGGCAGCGATCACAAGAACGAGCAAGACCATGAGGAGGCCGTGCGCTATGCGGCGGCCCAGGCTGCGATGATGGCGGTGACCCTTGCCGTGGCGGTGATGATGGCGATGGTGGTGATGGTGATGGTGGCCGTGGCTGCCCTTGGAGGAATGATGGCTGCCCTCCTTGGAGACGGCCAGGAGCGTATGTACACGGGGCTTCTCGTCCTCGGGGGACTCGGCGGAGTCGGGCTGGTCGACAGAGTCGGAAGAGTCGCCAGAGTCAGGCGTGGAGGCATCGGACGGGGCGAGGTTGGAAGCAGGACTGTCGGCCTGCCCGGCGGAGCCGGGCGCGGAAGTATTGGACGGGGCGGCAACATCGGCCTCGGAGGGTTCAGCCCCAGAGATCATGGCAGCATCGGAGGTCCCGGCGGCATCGGGCTGGGTGCCAGAGGCGACTGCGGCAACCTTGGAAGCACGAACCTGCTCGGCGTGATGCTGCGACCGGTCGGCGGTCATGTCGAGCTGTGCTTGAGCGGCGGACTCGGCGGTGGTTGCGGCGTCCTTATCGGGCTGCGATTGAACGTCGAGCCCGGCAGCACTCGCCGCGCCTTTGTCGGTCTTCACCTGCTCAGAGACGCTCTTAGGCTCCTGAGCAGACGGCTCTAGAGCGACCTCTTCCCTTTGGGACTTGCGGCGTTTATTGCTTCGTAGGCTGGTCATCGATCAAAACTCCGGTCACGATATAGCGGCTGCTTCCATGGAACTCGTCGAGCATGCAGGTGCTCATCTGGACGATCTTGTCCTTCTTAGGGTCGAGCGTGACGCCCTCGCGCACGTTCACCAGCAGCGAGTCGGGGTTGAGGATGGACTCGAAATAGCCCTTGAGCACGTCTTCCTTGGTGAAGTCGTACGTGTTGAGGATGTGGCGGTTGTCCGACTTGTACGCCGAGATGATGCGGTACGTGTAGATGTGCCCCGTGGTGTAGACATACATCTTATCGTTCTCTTCGAAGAACTTCTCGTCCTCGAAGTAGTGCAGGTTCTTGAACTGCGCCTCGCCGTCGTGGCCGTAGAGCACCGTCACGGGGTCGGAGAAGTCCTTCTTGTTGGCAATCTGGGAGTACACGGCACCCAGCTGATTCTCCTCGCGATGGGCGTCGTGGCTCAGGTAGTAGGAGTCATCGAAGGCGTTCTGCAAAACAGGCAGGTTGATGCCCGTGTTGGGGATGTAGAGCCACGCGTAGATGTCGATGTTCTCCTTCTGCAGGGCCTTGAAGTCGATGGGATTGTCGGGCAGGTTGGCGTCGCTGGCAGCAGTGGTAGCAGAAGCACTGCCGGTGGACGCGGACTTGGCGGCGGTGGAAGCGGACGAGGTGGACTGGGTGGCGTCGGCGAACTGGCCGGAAGCGTTATCGCTGGACTGATCGGCACCGGCAGCTGTGGCATCCGCATAGGATTGGGCAGCTTCGGCAGCCTGATCGGTCTGGGTGGTGTCAGTTTGGACGGTAGCGGTCTGGGAGTCAGTTGGCTGAGCGTCGACGGCCAGTTCTGTGCCCGCTTGAGCAGCAGCGGCCGACTCGGCACTAGCCTGGCCCTCGGCGGGCTGCTCGACATCGGTTTGCGCGGCATCAGCCTGGCCCTCGGCGGACTGAGAGCCATCGGCGGAGTCTGTCACGGCCTGCTCGTCAG
>CAVJGP010000034.1:21368-25603 GCA_963648855.1 Alistipes onderdonkii
CGATGATGGCGCGGTCTTTGCCCGAACGCCCCACGTGGCCGCCCTCATCGGCAGCCCCGGCGGTACTGTGAGACAAGAGCGGCGAGTCCTCGCCACCGTGGGTCTCGGGCTTGGTATCTGAATTGGGCACAGTCGAACCCCCATGTATCCGAAAAAGGCCCGTCTCTCAACGGGCCTTTGCAATGCGTATGGAACGAGCTGACGAACTGAGGTTGAGGCTACTCGCGAACCTTCTTACGCAGGGCAACGCCGGCGGCGCAGGCAGCGACGCCCATGCCGATGGTGCCGGTGGCGACACCCACGACGCCCACGCCCGTCTGCGGGGCGGTGGCGCTCTTGTCGGCCTTGACACCGGAGCCCTCGGGGATGGTGTCGGCGTCAATGACGACCGTGACCCTCACGACGGGCTCGAGCGTGACGCGCACCAGGCCGTCCTCGGTAACGGTGGTGGTCACATAGCCCGTGGAGCCATCGGGGCGCGTGAAGTAAACATAGGCGGTGGAGCCGGCGTACTGCGGGCCCACGTTGAAGGTGAAGTCAATGGTGGTGAGCTCAGTGATGTCGTTCTTCGAGGTGATGTCGAAGGAGGCAACCGGAATCTTGCCGCCCTTCTCGACACGCACGGCCTCGACTGCCGTGGGGATGTCAATATCGAAACCAGGGACAACCTCGTCGGTGGGGGTGATGGTGATCCAGTCGGTGGGAACAGTGGAGCCGTCGGTCTTGGTGCCCGTGCCGATGACCGTGACGTTGTTCTGGCCCGTGGTGGTGCTGGAGTTGGAGGGGCTGGGAGCCGCGAAGGAGACGACGGGCATCGCCAAAGCAAGAGACGCCGCGCAGGCGCCAGCCAGAATCTTGCTGCTCAGGGAATACTTGCTCATGATGGCCCTTTCTCAAATCAACGACGCCGCAGACACGGACTTACATATGCGTGAAATTGTAGTAAGAAGGGGTCTTTTTTGCAAGAACTCTATACATCTGCTGAAAAACAACCTAATTCCGCATACCGAAACCGCACGGCTCGCATGGGAAAACTGCCCACAGCAGATTCGAGACGGCGGCAGACACCGCCCGCGCTGTCGCCCAATATCGAAAAGGGGCGCCCGACGGTTCGCGCCGGACGCCCCTCGTCATGCTTGCAAGCCTATCTGCCTGGCAGCGGCAACGCCTACTCGGCCTGTGCCAGGGCGTCCTGGACGGCAGCCTTGAAGCCGCGCAGGGTGTTGGAAGCGCCGGAGGCAACGTCGATGTCGTCGAGGTTGCTCACCGAGAGCACGTCCTCGCAGTAGGTGGGAAGCGCCAGCTCGCCGATGGTGGCCGTCTCGGAGGACTCCACCACCTCGCAGGCCGAGATCTTGCCGCCCTCGACAGTGACGGAGACCACGATCTTGCCGCCGTAGCCCTGGCCGGAGCCCTCGTAGGTGCCGTCTGCATAGTCGCTGGCCAGCTCGTTTGCCGAAGCTGCCTCGTCGGCGGACTCGGCCGCGAGCTTCTCATAGTGGGTCATGGCCTGCTCGGTGGCACCCTCGAACGTGCCCTGGGCGCGCTTGGCGGCGTTCTGACCCGCCAGGCGGCCGAAGACCATGGTCTCGCCCAGGTTACCCGAGCCGTTGTACATGTCGGCGAACACGGAGCCCATCTCGCCGCCCACGAACAGGCCCTCGATGGGATAGCCCTGCACGTTGATGACCTGGGCATACTGGTTGCGACGCGTGCCGCCCTGGGTGTTGTACATGGTGGGGCCGATCTTCACGGCGTAGAAGGGGCCGGTCTCCACGGGCACGGTGCACATGCGGCCCCAGTCGTCCTCCTCGCCGGCGCCGTCGTTGGCGTGGCAGTGGCGGTTGTACTTCTCAAGCGCGGTGTCGAGCTCGCCGTTGCTGTTGAAGCTGGGGGCCTCGCCCAGGTCGCGGATTGCCTGGGAGAGCTCCTCAATCGTGGCGCCCTGGATGATCTGGCCGTCGGCCAGCTCGTCGACGTTGCCCTCGGAGAACTTGGGCATCATCGCGGTGCCGATCTGGTTGGCGTCGACGATGTAGTAGGTGGGCAGCGGCATGGGCGTGGAGATCCAGCGGCCGCCGATGTCGATGCGGCCGTGGCGGTTCTGCGCCGTCTCGTTCTGGAAGCGCTTGCCGGTGGGGCCGGCGTAGATGCCGAGCGGGTTGAAGCCGAAGGCAAGCGACTGGCAGGTGGTGAGGTACGGGCTCTGGTAGGACCACATGAAGCCAGAGACGTTAGACATGTGCCACAGGTCGGCGCCCGCGCCCATGGCCATCTTGATGCCGTCGCCCGTGTTCATGGTGCCGGCTTGCAGGTTGCAGTAGGGCAGCTGGGTGTAGCTGGCCATCATGTCCGAGCTGGCCTCGAAGCCGCCCGTGCACAGGCACACGCCGCCCTTGGCCTTGATGTTGAGAAGCTCGCCGTCCTTCTCCACCTGCACGCCCACCACGGAGCCGTCGTCACCGGTGATGAGACGCTTGCCGGGGCAGCCCGTCCACACGGTGAGCTTGTCGTCGTCCTTGCGGGCGTTGACGGCGGCCATGCACAGGTTGTAGTAGCCGGCGTCGAAGCGCGTGCCGGTTGCGGTGAGGCACATGCAGTGCTTGGACTCGGGAATCTCGGGGAACTCGTCCCACGTGTAGATCCAGCCCTTGCGGCCCAGGTTCCAGGGGTTCTCGGCCAGCGACCACGCGGGGTTGTCCTTCTCGAAGGGCCAGGCGTCGTTGGCGGCGGGGCTGTTGTCCTCGACGGGACACACGACCTCGGGGTCGCCGCCCATGGGGCCGCACATCCAGTCGAAGTTCTCGGCGCAACCCTCGCAGTAGCCCTTGAGCGCGCCTTCGTCCCAGTTGGTGAACTTGCCCATGAGCTGGGAGAGGTAGGTGTAGAGGCCCTCGGCGTCGTCGGTGGCCATGACGAACTGGCCCGACGCTTTGGTGTTGCAGGGCTCCTCGCCCTCCGGGGCCTTCTCGCAGATGAGGACCGTGGCGCCCTCCTCATAGGCCGCGACTGCCGCGTTGGCGCCGGCACCGCCCAAGCCCAGGACGACGACGTCGTACTCGGCGTCCCACTCGACGCCGTTCTCGCCGGGATAGTCGGCAAGCGCGGGCACCGCGCCGGCCGCCATGCCCATGGCCGCACCGGCCAGGGCGGCACCCTTCAGGAGGCTGCGACGAGACATGTTTGTGCTCATACAAATCCCCTTTCGTATGAAACAAGCAGGTGGGGCCCTATCCCCGCGCGCCTTCCCCAAGGCGCTGGCCTGCCTTGAGGGTATTAAAACGCGCCGGGCGGCCAGGGAGAAGTGCGGGTTGTTTGAAGGGGGTTCAAGCGATATATTGAAGCCGCGATGAGCAGGGGCGATGAGCGCGTGGGCGACAGGCGCGTGGGAGCGCGCGGGCACGTGGCGGGCGGGCACGGCGGGCAGGAGCGCTCGCGCAAGGCGCGGCGGAATCGGCACGAGGCGGCGATGGGGGAAGCATGGACGACAGCCAGCGCAGGCTCTATATCGACGTGGTGGACTCCGGGAGCCTCTCGAAGGCGGCGGCTCGGCATTATGTGACCCCGCAGTCGATGTCGCAGCATATGCGCAGGCTCGAGGCCGAGCTGGGTTTCGAGCTGCTCGTGCGCACGGCGCAGGGCGTGAGCCCCACCGAGGCAGGCTGCCTCTTCTACGAGGGATGCAAGCAGATAGACGAGCAGATGGAGCGCCTGCTCGCCCGCTGCCGCGAGGCGGCCGGAGACGCGCGGGCCACCATCCGCCTGGGCTCCTCCTCCACCTACTCGCTCGCACTCTTCTCGCGCTTCGTGCCCGCCTTCTTGCGCAGCAACGCGGGGGCGCGGGTGGAGTACGTGGACGTGGACGAGCACCCGCTGGACGGCCTGCTCACCGGAGAGTACGACGTGCTGGAAGGCGTGGAGCCCGGCGAGCGGGCCTTCGGCTTTGAGCCGCTGCTGTCCACGAGGCGCATCTGCATGGTGCCGCCCGGAAACCCCCTGGCCACGCGCGAGATGGTGGAGCCAGCCGACCTGGTGGACATGGACGTATACGTCTTTAGCCTGCGCTGGAGCGAGGGGCTGCGCCGCCACCTCGACCGTGTGTGCCCGCAGGTACGGCTGAACGAGCTGCCGGGCACGAGCTTCGACGCGGCGGTTCGCGCGCTCGACCCCGCTCGCAGCGTCCACCTGCTTCCCGAGCAGCTGGCGGGGCGCTACGAGTCGCTCATCCCCGTGCC
>CAVJGP010000034.1:26076-27415 GCA_963648855.1 Alistipes onderdonkii
CGCTCCCCCGCGCCCTTGGATAGTGAAAGGAAAGCTCCCGATGTCAGAACGCAAGAAGATGCCCCTGGCGATGCAGATTCTCATCGCCCTGGTGCTGGCCATCATCGCAGGCCTGCTCATGCAGGACTACGCCGACGTGGCCGACGCCTACATCAAGCCCTTCGGCACCATCTTCCTCAACCTGGTGAAGTTCATCGTCGTGCCGATCGTGCTCTTCTCCATCATGAGCGGCATCATCTCCATGCGCGACATCAAGAAGGTCGGCTCCATCGGCATCAAGACCGTGGTGTACTACACGCTCACCACGGCCATCGCCATCACCCTGGGCCTCATCACGGGCACCCTCTTCAAGGGCATCTTCCCCCAGCTCGACACCTCCGAGCTGACCTACGAGGCCACCGACCCCACGCCCCTCATGGACGTGGTGGTGAACATCTTCCCCTCCAACTTCATCACCCCGATGTCGAGCTCCTCGATGCTGCAGATCATCGTGATGGCCCTGCTCATCGGCTTCGGCATCATCCTGGTGGGCAAGGAGGCCGAGCCCGTGGCCGACGGCGTGCAGAGGCTCAACCTCGTGTTCATGAAGGTGATGGAGTGCATCCTGAAGCTCTCCCCCATCGGCGTGTTCTGCCTGCTCACCCCCGTCGTGGCCACCAACGGCGCCAAGGTGCTGGGGTCGCTGGGCCTGGTGCTTCTGGCGGCGTACCTGTGCTACATCGTGCACATGCTGGTGACGTACTCCATCTCCGTGAAGTTCCTCGGCAAGATGAGCCCCATCGCCTTCTTCCGCAGCATGGCCCCCGCCATCGCCTTCGCCTTCTCGAGCGCCAGCTCCGTGGGCACCCTGCCCATCAACATGGAGTGCTCCAAGAAGATGGGCGTGAAGGAGGAGATCTACTCCTTCGTGCTGCCGCTGGGCGCCACCATCAACATGGACGGCACCGCCATCTACCAGGGCGTCTGCACCATCTTCATCGCCTGCTGCTACGGCATCGACCTGGACTTCGGCCAGATGTGCACCGTCGTGCTCACCGCCACCCTGGCCTCCATCGGCACCGCCGGCGTGCCCGGCGCCGGCATGATCATGCTGGCCATGGTGCTCGCCTCCGTGGGCCTGCCCGTTGACGGCATCGCCCTGGTGGCCGGCGTGGACCGCATCTTCGACATGGGCCGCACCACCGTCAACATCACCGGCGATAACAGCGCCGCCGTGGTGGTGAACCACCTGGAGGAGAAGCGCGAGGCGCGCAGGGCGGCCAAGGCTGCGTAGGGCGCGAGCGACTCTATAGACTGGCTGGTTGAGGGCGTCTCCGAGAGGGGGCGCCCTTTTTGGTGC
>CAVJGP010000035.1:0-26835 GCA_963648855.1 Alistipes onderdonkii
AGCCTGCGAGAAACCTGGAGAGGCCCCCACGGGGGCCTTTTCGCGTATATGGGGGCGAATCCGCCCAAAGCGCGGCTTACGCAGCCCAAGGGCCCCGGGAGGGGCCTCTCGCGTTTATGGGGTCATTCGTCTCTACAGTTCCGTCCAGGCCTCTTTTTATTAATCACATAATCATACTAGGAATATCGGAATTTACCGCGCTACGTGGCCTTTTGTTGCCTATGCCACGGGTATACTCCTGGTTTTTATACCATTCGGCATGTCGCTATATGACCTACATGCAGCGCTTTCGTTTTGCTGGTATAGTCATTTCCTTTTCAGGATTTCATGCTACGAACTTGTTGTTCGTGTGATGTTTGTTTGATAACTCTAAGCGTTTACGTTTCCCGTGCATATTTGCCTTTTAGCAATATTTCCCCTCTTTACCTCGCCTTATTGGACTAGGATTCACTTCGGTAGGGTGGCTGAAAATCGTTTTAGTCACTGGTTAGGCGTAAGCCTAGTTACGAAGAGAGGGAGGTGTAAGAATGGCAACACAGCAGGTGAATGAGATCAGCAAGGGCGCTCAGGTTCTTGAGTCCCGTGGCATCAGCCGTCGTAAGTTCCTCGGCTATTGCGCAGGCATCGCGACGATGATCGGTCTTTCTCAGACTGCCGCTCCCCAGATTGCCGAGGCTCTCGAGAGCGTCATCGGCAACACCGAGGGCAATCTGAAGCCGGTCATCTGGCTCGAGGGTGCTTCCTGCACGGGCTGCACCGAGGCCTTTGCTCAGGTCGATACCCCTGATGTGCCTTCCGTTGTGCTGGAGCTGCTTTCGCTGAACTACAGCGAGACGCTTTCTGCGGCGGCTGGCCATTCTATGGAGGAGGCTCGTAAGCAGACGATTGCAGCCGGTGGCTACCTCGTCGTTTACGAGGGTGCTGTCGTTGAGGGCTGGGATGGCAACGCCCTGCGCATTGCCGATGAGAAGGGTACCGACATCCTTCTTGAGACCGCCTACTCCGCCGAGGCCGTTATCGCTTACGGCTCCTGCGCGTGCGATGGTGGTTGGCAGGCTGCTCGCCCCAACCCCTCCAACGCTCTGGGCGTCCAGAAGTTCCTGCACAAGAACGGTATTGAGACTCCTGTCATCAATATCCCCTGCTGCCCGGGCAACCCCGAGTGGATTGTGGCCGTTCTCGTCGAGTACCTGCTCATGGGTCGTATCCCCGAGCTCAACGACAAGAACGAGCCCAAGCTCATGTTCTCCGAGACCATCCACGACAACTGCCCCCGTCGTGGTCACTTCGAGAACGGCGAGTTCGTGTACAACTTCGGCTCCATCGAGGAGGAGAAGGGGTACTGCCTGTATGCCCTTGGCTGCAAGGGCCCGCAGACCTTCACGAACTGCCCCACGGTGAAGTACAACCGTCACGTCTCCTGGTGCGTTGAGGCCGGCGCTCCCTGCGCTGGCTGCGGCGTCATCAGCCCCATGAACTCCAACGGCAACTGGGTCGACGAGAACACGCCCTTCCTGGCGCGTCATCGTTACTACCAGCTGCTCGACTGGAAGTTCTCGCCTGCCAACGTCTGCGGCCCGCTTCTGGGCATCGTCGTTGCCGCCCTTGCCGTTCATGCCGTGGGCATGAAGGTGACGGGCCGCACCAACGGCGGCGCTGACTTCGAGGTCGAGCGCGAGTACGACGTGAAGCACAAGACCCCCGGTGCCGACGAGGCCGCCCATGTCGCCGACGCTCTCTACGAGCAGCTCGACGCTGACGGCGTTGTCGAGCGTCACGCCAATCACAAGAAGTAGAAGGGAGGCAAACACACATGGCTCAGTCTACCATTGACCCCGTAACCCGAATCGAAGGCCACCTTCGCATCGACATGGAGGTTGAGGACGGCAAGGTAAAGGACGCATGGGTCTCCGCCGGTCTTTTCCGCGGCATGGAGCTCATTCTCGAGAACCGTTCTAGCCAGGATGCCTCCATCATCGCCCAGCGCATCTGCGGTGTCTGCCCTGTCTCGCACTCGCACGCCGCTGCTATGGCTTGTGAGGCCGCGTTCGGCATCAACCCGCCTGAGGGCGGTCGCATGGTGCGCAACCTCTCCGAGATGGCGCAGTTCATGCACAGCCACATCCTGTGGTTCTACAACCTCAACGGCCTTGACTACGTGAACCCGCTGGACTCCATCAACGCCAACATCGCCGACACGTTCGATGTTGCCATGGAGAACGGCATGGCCACGGCCGACTTCGCCAACATCCAGAAGCGCCTCCAGGCCTTCGCGGACAACGGCCAGCTCTCCATCTTCTCGGGCAACTGGTTCGACACCGAGGAGGCTGACGGCACCTCTGCCTTCAAGCTGACCCCCGAGCTCAACCTCATCGCCACGGCCCACTACATCGAGGCTCTCGAGATGCAGGCCAAGGCCTCCGAGATCAACGGTATCATCGGCGGCAAGATGCCCCACATCATGACCGCCCTGGCCGGTGGCACCATGTTCGTTCCCACCTCTGAGAAGCTTGACGATATCCTGTATCGCATCAAGGACCTCAAGACCTGGGTCAACAACGTGATGCTTCCCGACGCCATCGCGCTGTCCAAGGTGTATGCCAACGAGTTCACCTACGGCAAGTCCACGGGCAAGTACATTGCTTGGGGCGTCTTCAACGACTCCACCTTCGAGTACAACAACCGTTACCTGCCGGCCGGTACCCTCGCCAGCATCAGCTCCGATGTCGAAGACATTGACTCCAACCTCATCACCGAGGACATCGCTCGCGCCTACTACAAGGACAGCGAGCCGGTCAACCCGCTCAACGGCATCACCGACCCGTGGTATCCCACCGACGGCTACAGCCGCGACGCCAAGTACTCTTGGTGCAAGGCCCCTCGCTACAACGGCGAGGTCTGCGAGGCCACGCCGCTGTCGCGCGTCCTTGTCGCCTACAAGCGCGGCGTTGAGTCTGTCGTCACACTGGTCGACACCGTGCTTGAGGCCGTGGGCCAGGCTGGCAACCCTGCCTACCTGGAGTCCACGTTCGGCCGTGCCGCTGCCCGTGCCGTCGAGATGGTCTACATCATGGACTGCATGGAGCAGGAGTGTCTCGACCTCATCGAGTATGTGGGCGCTGGCTATCACGACTACTACACCAAGCCGGAGAACACCACCGGCACTGGTGTCGCCCTGTGGGAGGCCCCCCGCGGCGCCCTCTATCACATGGCGAAGCTCACGAACGACAACATCAACAAGTACCAGATCATCATTCCGTCCACGTGGAACCTCGGCCCCCGCGACTCTGCGGGTAACCGCGGCCCGCTCGAGACGGCCCTGGTGGGCGTCGAGGTCCTCGACGTCGAGAAGCCCATCAAGGCCCTGCGCGTCGTTCACAGCTTCGACCCCTGCACCGCTTGCTGCGTGCACGTGTTCGAGCCTAAGACGGGCAAGAGCTTCACGTCGGTCGAGAGCCCTTGGGGGGTGAGGTAGCATGGCACATCTTGCTCACTACAAGGAAGCCCACCCGCTGCCTTTCGTCATTACCCACTGGGTGAACCTGGTGTGCATGTTCTGCCTGATCTTCACGGGCTTTTACATCCACTACCCGTTCTTCCCCGGTGCTATGGGCATCTGCCGCGGCGTTCACGTGCTCTGCGGCATCGTCATCACGATCAACTGCTTCATGCGCATCATCCTGGCGTTCTTCGTGAAGTCCGCTCCTACCGGCGGCACCCGTGCCGTCGTGCGCGACTACAAGACGTGGCTGCCCCAGCGCAACAACCGTCACATGCTGCTTGAGACGATCAAGTACTACCTGTTCATCAACAAGGAGCATGTCATCGGCGGCAAGCTCGGCGTTCTGCAGAAGATCTCCTACCTGCTCATCGCCCCGCTCATCTTCATCATGGCCTGGACTGGTTTCGCTCTTTGGATCCCCACGAGCACCTGGGGCATCTCTGAGTTCCTGACCCAGAACATCGGCGTGATGAACGTCCGTATCACGCACTACATCGTGATGTTCGTCATCATGATCATCATGTGCATCCACATCTACCTCGCCAACATCGAGGGCGTCGCTCCCTCCAAGCTGATCCTGTTCCGCAAGGAGCACGCCGGCCTGGTGTACGACCCCGAGAAGCGCAACGTGGTGGGTTACGATGGCATGGGCCATGGTCCCAGCTACGGCGAGGCTCCTCGCACGGGCGACCTGGACAAGGAAGGCATCAAGTGCTAGTTTGCCTGTAAGGCACAAGCGCTCTTCCTCATTGGGGGCTTGCGGATATTCCGCAGGCCCCCTTTTTCGTGCGGGTTGTACCTGTATAGTTGCAGTGTTTGGCGCATGTGCGAGCTTTGCGGTTGCGGCGGCGCTTGAGGCGCCGTCTGGGAAGGACGGGCACGTGAGGGTCTCCATCATCTGTATCGGCAACGAGCTTCTCATGGACGACGGTGTGGGCCCGGCATGCGCGCGCTATCTGCTGAGCCGCTATACGTTCCCCGAGAACGTGCAGGTGATTGACCGTGCATGCATGGGCATGGCGATCATCTCCGACCTACGCGAATGCGACTTCGCCCTCGTGCTCGACGCCGTGGAGGTGCCTGGCGCCGTGAGCGGCCAGCTCTTCTCCTTTGAGCCGGAGGATGTGGCCCCAACGCCCGCGGGCATGACCTCGCTGCATGATGTGCGCTTTGCCGACGTGCTTGCCTCGGCGGAGTTTCTGGGCATCAAATGCGCGGGGCACTGCTTTGGCGTGCAGGCCGAGAACATGAACCCCTCCGAGTTCGTGAGCGCCCTCACGCCCAGGGTCGCGGCTGCCGTGCCGCTGCTGTGCCGCCTTGCGGTGGACTATCTGGGCGAGAAGCTCGGCATCGAGGTGGAGGACCTTATGGCGCAGGGCCTCGCACGACCGCAGCTTCCCCAGGTGTGGGGGGAGCCTGATGCGAGCGTCATGTGCGGGCACCTCGCGCACCTGCTCCAGAAGGCGTCGGCTCCCGTGGTCGAGCCCGTCGAGGGGCGCGCCAATCAAATCAAGCTTGGTCTGGGTGGTTCGCTGCCGTCTGCCCTTTGCGCCGTGCATGGGATTTCGGTCGCGCCGCGGGAGGAGCCGGGCATGTATATCGTTGAAGTGACGCCCGAGGCGCGGGATGTGGATTGCGACGAGTTCTGCGTGCAGGTCGTACGGGCCATGGGGCAAGACAAGGGGTGCGAATGATGTC
This sequence comes from Alistipes onderdonkii, assembly GCA_963648855.1. Taxonomy (GTDB): domain Bacteria; phylum Actinomycetota; class Coriobacteriia; order Coriobacteriales; family UMGS124; genus UMGS124. Next base: position 5,201 of record CAVJGP010000035.1, read on the forward strand.
GAAGAGCGGAATTGAGTCTGCCGTGCTTGCCGAGGGGCAGGACCTGCCCGAGGCCCCGGACGGCATGCGCTATGTGGGGGTCTGCCGTGACTGCAAGGACTTCGTCGAGCTTGACGAGGGGCTTGCCTCACGCTCCTGCGGCCACGACAAGGGGCGCGTCGCCATGGCCATGCTCCTTGAGGCGGGCGAGCCGCTCCCGCATCTCCCGAAGATGAACTGGGGCGCCTTCCTCATGCCCGCGCTGTGGGGGCCGGGCCATGGCCAGTGGTACCTCATTCTGATGTATCCCATCTGGCTCTTCCTGGACAACATTGTGTATACGGCCGTGCATGCGGGCGGCCTCTACATCCTGCTCGCCGTTGTGTGCCTGGCGGCCATGTTCGCGTTCATGGTGATGTATGCGCGCGGGGCCAACCTGTTCGGCTACCTGCGGGTGGCGCAGGAGAGGAGCCTCGACGATTTCCTTGCCCGCGAGCGCGTGTGGGCCGTGGCGATGGGCGTCATCGCCGTGCTTTTCATAGTCTTCGCGACCTGGTACAACCTGGCGGTGCGCCCCGGCCTGTAAGGGCCGTCGTGGCCAAGCCGCCCCTGTCTGTCGAGGTCCCTAGATTCCCCGTTGGACAAGGGCCATCTTGGGCAACTCGCGCGTGCTTGCTGCTTGTCGGGGCTTTTGGAGGACGTGACTGCATCTTTATGCCGCTCGCGCGGCTAAACGTCCGGTCACGCAGGCTTTTCAGCATCGATACAGCCGCGTAATGCATAAGAAACAACAAAAAACGGCCTTGGTTGGATAATCTGCCCACGGTCGGGCGCATGCCCGCTGTCGTAATGTCCAACGCGGCCATGGGGTCGCACGAGACCTGGGAGGCCGTATGGACGCTTTCGTTGAGGCGTTTTCGGCAGGAGTCGATGCCGTCGACTCATTCGTGTGGGGCTGGCCCCTCATCATCATGTTGCTGGTGACGCACATCTACACCACGGTGCGCACCCGCTTCATCCAGCGCAAGATCGGCACCGCCATCAAGCTCTCCGTGAGCAAGGACGACCCGAGCGACGCTGAGGGCGACATCAGCCAGTTCGGCGCCCTCACCACCGCCCTGGCCGCCACCATCGGCACCGGCAACATCGTGGGCGTGGCCACGGGCCTGCTCTCCGGCGGCCCCGGCGCCATCTTCTGGATGTGGATCACGGGCGTCTTCGGCATCGCCACCAAGTACGCTGAGACCTACATCGGCGTGAAGTGGCGCGTGAAGGACGAGGACGGCAAGATGATCGGCGGCGCCATGTATGCCCTGGAGCGCGGCTTCAAGAACAAGGCGCTCGGCAAGGTGCTCGCCGTGCTCTTCGCCCTCTTCACCGCCGTGGCCTCCTTCGGCATCGGCGCCTCGGTGCAGTCCAACTCTCTGGCCGGCGCCATCTCCGCCACGTCCCTCTTCGACGGCGCGTCCATCCCCAGCTGGGTCATCGGCATCGTCGTCACCGTGCTCGTCGCCATCGTGGTGCTCGGCGGCCTGAAGAGCGTCTCCCGCGTCTGCGAGAAGCTCGTGCCCCTCATGGCCGTCTTCTACGTGGTGTGCTGCCTGGTCATCATCGGCATCAACGGCCAGTACCTGGGCGAGGCCGTCTCCACCATCCTTGTGTGCGCCTTCACCCCGCAGGCTGCCTTCGGCGGCGCGGTGGGCTCCTCGATCATGCTTGCTCTGCAGTTCGGCTTCAAGCGCGGCCTGTTCTCCAACGAGAGCGGCCTGGGCTCGGCTCCCCTCGTGGCCTCCAACGCCGTGACGCGCAACCCCGCCCGTCAGGCTCTCGTCTCCATGAGCGGCACGTTCTGGGACACCGTCATCATCTGCCTCATCACCGGTCTCATGCTCGTGACCTCGCTGCTCGCCAACCCCGACCTGGCCGCCACCTACAACAACACCATCGCCGGCGGCGCTGAGAACATCTTCTCCGGCGGTGCGGCCCTGGCCACCGCGTGCTTCGAGTCCATCCCCGTGTTCGGCCCGCTCGTGCTCGTCGTCGGCCTGCTGTGCTTCACCTACTCCACCATCCTGGGCTGGAGCCAGTACGGCAACCGCGCCATCATGTACCTGTTCGGCCGCAAGGGCATCCTGCCGTACTCCATCATCTTCCTGGTGTTCGTGTTCTGGGGTTGCATCGGCGGCGGCGACCTGGTGTGGAACATCTCCGACATCACCAACGGCCTCATGGCCGTGCCCAACTGCATCGCGGTCCTGGTGCTGGGCGGCATCGTGGCCAAGGAGACGAAGCATTACGTGTACGACGGTCACCTGGAGGACGTCTACCCCGACGAGGTTCCGTCTGTAACCCGCAAGTAGTCCGCACCACACATAGACTTGCGTCCCCTCGCGGGGCGTACAATGGGCTCCCCGTACAGACGAGGAGCCCATTTTGCTTATACACAGGATTGCCGACCAGCTGGCGAGCGCGGCGGAGTTCCGCGATATCGAGCGCAACCTGAAGACCTGCCAGGACGCGACGCTGGGCATCGCCCAATCGGCGCGTCCCCTTGCCATCGCGGCACTGTACGCGCGCAACCCCCGCCCCAGCGTCGTCGTGGTCGCCGGCGAGGACGCGGCCCGGCGGATGGTGCAGGCCCTGAGCGCCTATGTGGGCCTCGACCAGGTGGAGAGCCTGCCCTTGCGCGCCGACCTGCCGTGGTCGGACAAGGGGCCCGACGACGCCGTGGTGGGCGCGCGCTGCCGGGCCCTCTCGCGTCTCAAGCGGGGGGAGCCCTGCCTGGCCGTGGCGTCGGCCCGCGCCCTCGTGCGCTGCGTGCCGCCTGCGGGCAGCGACTACTTCGAGCCGCTCAAGCTTGAGCTCGGGCAGGAGGCGCCCTTCGACGAGCTGCCCGGCAAGCTCCTCTACCTGGGGTACACCTCTCAGGGGGCGGCGGACGTCCCCGGCAGCTTCCATGTGCACGGCGACAGCGTGGACGTCTGGCCCGCCCAGGCCACGGGCCCCGTGCGCCTGGAGTTCTTCGGCGACGAGATCGACTCCATCCGCACGCTCGTGCCTTCCACGGGCCAGACCATCGGCGAGGCACTCGACGTCGAGCTCTTTCCCGCGCGCGAGCTGGCGCTTTCGCCCAAGGCCGTGGAGCGCTGTCGCCGCGCCCTGTACGAGAAGTCCCAGGAAGACGACGAGCTGGCGCGCCATATGGAGATGCTCTCGCAGGGCATCGTCTTTCCCGAGCTCGACCGCTACCTGCCCAAGTTCTACACCGGCGTGGCGGGTCCGCTTGCGCACGTGTCGGGCGATGCCCTCATGGTGCTGGCCGAGCCGCGCTCGCTTTTCGACGACGCCTCGCGCTACTACGACGAGGTGAGCGCACTGGCCCGTGCCGCGAAGGTCCCCATGGAGGGGCTCTTCCTCAAGCCGGCCGAGATGGACTTCGGCAGCCAGCAGCGCCTTACGCTCGTCTCAATCATGAGGGCGGGCGGCGGCGCCACCTCGGAGCTGCGCGTGCAGCAGCCCGACGTGGCGGGTGCATCGCGTCTCTTCCGCAGGCTCGACTCGCTGCGCCACATGGGCTACGCCACCGTCTTCGCCATCCCCGACAGCGAGGCGCGCCGCTCCATGAAGGTCTCGCTCACCGACGAGCACATCCCCATCGTGGAGTCGCTCGCCTCGGCTCCCGAGAACCGCGGCTCCTGCATCGCGCAATGGGCCGAGGCTCCCCATGAGCCGCTCGTGCGCGGCCCCATCACGGTGACCGACGCCGCGATCCCGGCCGGCGTGGTGGTGCCCGACGCGCGCCTGGCCGTGATCAGCGTGTCGGACCTGCAGAGCCGCATGGCCAAGCATGGCAAGCGCCGCAACGTCGACGTGACCGACATCACCTTCCCCTTCAAGCCGGGCGACTACGTGGTGCACGCCACGCACGGCATCGCGCACTTCACCGCCATCGTGCGCAAGGAGGTGGCCGGCAAGGAGCGCGACTACTTCCTGCTGGAGTACGCCGGCGCCGACAAGCTTTTCGTGCCGTTTGAGCAGGTAGACCGTCTGACGCGCTATGTGGGTCCGGATTCTGAGGAGCCCAGGCTCACGCGGCTGAACTCGGCGGACTGGTCGCGGGCCACCACCAAGGCGCGCAAGGCGGCCAAGAAGCTCGCCTTCGACCTGGTTGACCTCTACACCCGCCGAGCCGCCGCCCGGGGCTTTGCCTTCTCGCCCGACTCTGCCTGGCAGCGCCAGATGGAGGAGGCCTTCCCCTACGAGGTCACCGCCGACCAGGCCGCCGCCATCCAGGACATCAAGGCCGACATGGAGGCGCCCAAGCCCATGGACCGCCTGCTGTGCGGCGACGTGGGCTTCGGCAAGACCGAGGTCGCCCTGCGCGCGGCCTTCAAGGCCACGCAGGACGGCAAGCAGGTCATGGTGCTGTGCCCCACCACCATCTTGGCCCAGCAGCACTACCAGACGTTCTTCGAGCGCTTTGCCGACTTCGACGTGGAGGTGGAGGTGCTCAGCCGCTTCCGCACCGCCAAGCAGCAGAAGAGGGCGCTCGAGGGCTTCGCGGCCGGCACGGTGGCCGTGCTCGTGGGCACGCACCGCCTGCTCTCCAACGACGTGAACCCCAAGAACCTGGGCCTCGTCATCGTGGACGAGGAGCAGCGCTTCGGCGTGCAGCACAAGGAGCACCTCAAGAACCTGCGCGAGCAGGTGGACGTGCTGACGCTTTCGGCCACGCCCATCCCGCGCACGATGCAGATGGCCATGAGCGGTGTGCGCGACATGTCGCTCATCAAGACGGCGCCTGCCGGGCGCATCCCCGTGAAGGTGCACGTGGGGGAGTGGGACGAGGACGTGGTCTCGGCCGCCATCCGCCTGGAACTGGCGCGCGCCGGGCAGGTGTACTACGTGTCGAACCGCGTGAAGACCATCGACGAGGCGGTGCAGCGCGTGCTGAGCGTGGCCCCCGAGGCGCGCGTGGGCGTGGCGCACGGCAAGATGAGCCCGCACGAGGTGGAAGACGTGATGCAGCGCTTCGTGACGGGCGACGTGGACGTGCTCGTGGCCACGACCATCATCGAGAGCGGCATCGACAACCCGCACACCAACACGCTCATCATCGAGGACTCGCAGCGCCTGGGCCTGGCGCAGCTCTACCAGCTCAAGGGCCGTGTGGGCCGCGGCCGCGAGCAGGCCTACGCCTACTTCATGTTCCCGCCCGACGTCCCCCTCACGCCCGAGGCCACCGACCGCCTGCTCGCCATCGGCGAGTTCACCGACCTGGGCAGCGGCATGCGCATCGCCATGCGCGACCTGGAGATCCGCGGCGCCGGCTCGCTCATGGGCGCCGAGCAGCACGGCAACCTGTCGAGCGTGGGCTTCGACCTGTACACGCAGATGCTGGGGCAGGCCGTGGCGCAGGCCAGGGGCGAGGAGCCGGCCGACGAGGCGGCCTCCACCGTCACCATCAACCTGCCGGTGGACTACTTCTTCAGCGAGGAGTACCTGCCCGACGTGGACAAGCGCGTGCTCATGTACCGCAAGCTCGCGGCCGTGGCCGACCTGGAGTCGGTGGACGCGCTGGAGAAGGAGTGCGTGCAGGCGTACGGCGAGCTGCCCGAGGCCGCGCAGAACCTCTTCACGCGCGCACGCATCCGCATCCGCGCCGACAGGCTCGGCATCACCTCGGTGGGCACGGCGGTGGGCAAGCTCACGCTGACCGACGCCAAGGTGCCCCTGCCGGTGTACGACGCCTGGCGCAAGAAGGGGGCGCAGGTGTTCCTCAAGTCGGGCAAGGTCAACTACCCCCTGCGCAAGGACGAGCCGATGCTCGAGTGCGCCCTGCACCTGCTGGAGGAGCTGGGCGGCGCCGACGAGGAGTAGCCGCGCGACGCGGGCGGGCGCGCGGCCCCGTGCGCCCGCTCCCGCGCGCCCGCCCGCAGTTTGGGCGTAATCTTGTCCCAGGCCGACTTGTTGTCCGCGCCTGCCCTTATCATCGCAGCAGTCGATAAGGAGACAGCATGTCATTCGTTCACCTGCACTGCCACACCGAGTACTCGCTGCTCGACGGCATCACCCGACTCAAGGACATGGCCAAGCGCGCCTGGGAGCTCGGCATGCCGGCGTGCGCCATCACCGACCACGGCTATATGTACGGCTGCGCCCAGTACTACCTGGACGCCCAGGTGGCCGGCAGCCCCGACGGGCGCAAGGGCGCCGAGTACGGCATCAAGCCCATCCTGGGCTGCGAGGTGTACTTCACGCCCGACTCCACCCTGGCGCGCGACCGCAAGCCCGACCTCTACCACATGATCCTGCTCGCCAAGAACAACCAGGGCTACGTCAACCTCATGAACGTGGTGTCGCAGGCGGCCACGCGCGGTTTCTACTACAAGCCCCGCGTCACCCTTGACATGCTGCGCGACCACTCCGAGGGCCTCATTGCCACCTCGGCCTGCATCGCCGGCATCATCCCGCAGTGCCTCGACAGGGGCGACGACACGCAGGCCGTCGAGTGGGCCAAGACGTTCGGCTCCATGTTCGCGCCCGGCGACTTCTACATCGAGCTGCAGAACCAGGGCGTGCTCACCGACACGGGCATGACGCAGGACGAGCTCAACGCCAGGCTCGACAAGCTGGCCCGCGAGCTGGGCATCAAGACCGTCGCCACCAACGACTTCCACTACCTGCTGCGCGAGGACGCCGCCACGCAGGACGCCATGATGTGCATCGGCATGGGAAAGAAGCTCGACGACCCCGACCGCATGCGCTTCAAGAACGACCAGTTCTACATGAAGACCGAGGAGGAGATGCGCGCCGCGCTGGGGCCCCTCTACCAGGAGGCCTGCGACAACACGCTCGAGATCGCCGAGAAGTGCGGCGCCCGGCCCGACAACGTGCTCGAGGAGAAGTCGGGCGTCTACCTCGACTTCGACCAGATCATCCTTCCGCGCTACCCCGGCCTGGACGAGGGGCAGACCCACGAGAGCCAGTTCCGCCGCGACTGCGAGGCGGGCCTGTCGCGCCACTACGGCGCCGACTGGAAGACGGCCCGCCCCGACGTGGTGGAGCGCTTCGAGTACGAGTACAAGGTCATCTGCGACAAGGGCTTCGCCGCGTACTTCCTCATCGTGGCCGACTACGTGAAGTGGGCCAAGGAGAACGGCATCGGCGTGGGCCCGGGCCGTGGCTCGGCCGCCGGCGCCATCGTGGCCTACGCCATGGACATCACGGGCTTCGACCCGCTGGAGAACGGCCTGATGTTCGAGCGATTCCTGTCGCCCGAGCGTACCGAGATGCCCGATATCGATATGGACTTCGACGATGAGCGGCGCCTGGAGGTGGTGGACTACGTCCGCCGCCGCTACGGCGCCGACCACGTGACGCACGTCATCACCTACTCGGTGCTCAAGGCCAAGCAGGCCGTCAACGACGCGGCCCGCGTGCTGGGCTTCCCCGTGAGCACCTCGCAGAAGCTCTCCAAGATGATCTCCAACGCGCCCGACACCACGCTGGCGGCCACGATGGGCAAGGACGAGAAGCACAAGGAGTACTTCTCGCCCGACTTCGTGCAGGCCTACAACGAGGACCCCGACGCCAAGAGCATCATCGACACGGCGCTTGCCATCGAGGGCCTCACGCGCGGCGAGGGCGTGCACGCCTGCGCCGTCCTCATCTGCCGCGACCCCGTCAACGAGCACGTCCCCACCAAGCTCGACACCAAGGGCGGCGTGGAGATCACCCAGTACGAAGGCCACATGGTGGCCGACATGGGCCTGCTCAAGATGGACTTCCTGGGCCTGCGCACCCTCACCGTCATCTCCAAGGCCAAGGCCAACATCAAGGCCACCTGCGGCATCGACATCGACGAGTCGCAGATTCCCTTCGATGACCCGAAGATCTTCGAGCTCATGGGCTCGGGCCACACCGCGGGCGTGTTCCAGGTGGAGTCGGGCGGCATGACCGCCACCATCAAGAACATGAAGCCGCGCGAGTACAAGCACGTCGTCGCTCTTATCGCCTTGTACCGCCCCGGCCCTCTGGGCGCAGGCATGGTGGACTCCTACATCAACCGCATGAACGGCAAGGAGGAGGCCGTCTCCTACGACCCCCGCCTCGACGACATCCTGGGCGAGACCTACGGCACCATGGTCTACCAGGAACAGGTTATGCAGATCTCCATGAAGATGAGCGGCTTCTCGGCAGGCGAGAGCGACTCGCGCATCCGTAAGCCCGTGGCAAAGAAGAAGATCAAGCTTCTGACCAGCACCATCTTCAACTGGTCCGACGGCAAGGAGGAGACGACCTACGACCACTGGATGAACGGCGCGGTGGCCAACGGCTACACCAAGGAAGTGGCCCAGAAGATTTGGGACGACGTCCTCGAGTTCGCCTCCTACGCCTTCAACAAGTCGCACTCGGCCGGCTACGCCATCCTCGTCATGCAGACGGCCTGGCTCAAGGCGCACTACCCGCGCGAGTACATGGCCGCCGTGCTCACCTCTTACACGGGCAAGACCGAGAAGATCGTGCACTACATCGCCGCGTGCCGCTTCGACGGCATCGACGTGCTGCCGCCTGACATCAACTCCTCGGGCAACGAGTTCACGCCCGTGCCCGAGGGCATCCGCTTCGGTCTGGCTGGCATCCGCGGCGTGGGCGAGGGCGTAAGCGACGCCATCGTGGCCGAGCGCACGGCCAACGGCCCCTACCGCGACATCTTCGACTTCCTCGAGCGCGTGGACTCCACCAAGGCCAACCGCCGCGTCATCGAGTCGCTCATCAAGGCCGGCGCCTTCGACGACACCGGCTACACGCGCAGGCAGCTGTGCCACCTGGTGAGCAAGGACAACCCCGACAACATCATCGACTCCGCGGCCAAGCGCCAGAAGAACGAGGCGGCCGGGCAGATGTCGATGTTCGAGCTCTTCGACGACGACGAGGACGCCGGCAGCTTCAACGCCCGCGTGGAGCCCGACGGCGTGGAGTGGGACGACCGCACCAAGCTCTCGGCCGAGAAGGAGGTGCTGGGCATCTACGTCTCCGACCACCCGCTGCGCCCCTTCGAGTACGCCCTGTCGCAGGCCCGCGACTTCTCCATCGGCCAGATCGAGGAGGAGGCCGGCGACGGCGTGGCCGGCGGCTACACCGTGCCCGAGAAGAAGGTGTTCAGCTGGGCCGGCATGGTGGACGGCCTGCAGAAGAAGGTGACCAAGAGCGGCGACCAGATGGCCATCTTCACCCTGGCCGACATGGAGGCCGACGTGACCTGCGTGTGCTTCCCCAAGGTGTTCGCCAAGAAGGGCCACCTGCTCCAGCCCCAAGTAGACCCCGTGACGGGCGCGGTGGACGCCGACGTCTTCGTCAAGGTGCGCGCCAGCCTCGAGCGCTCCGACCGCGGCAACCAGCTCATGGTGATGGACCTGGAGCCCCTCGTGCTCGACAAGGCCTCGAACCGCCCCAAAACGCTGGAGATCCGTGTGATGTGCAACCTGGTGAACCAGAACCTCATCATGCAGCTTTCCCGCATCTTCTCGCGCTACCCGGGCAACGACAACGTGGACCTGCTCGTGGAGGAGTCCTCGGGGCAGACGCTGCGCGCCGAGCTGCCGATGCACGTGAACACCAAGAACCTCTCGCTCGCGGTGGAGGTCGAGGACATCCTGCGCGGCCAGGGGAGCGTGCTCGTTGCGTAAGGGCGAGGGCCGTGCGCCGTCTGTGGAGGGTTTGCGCGGCATAGCATCGGGTTGAACGTCAAGGCACTTTAGCACTCTACTGTGCTAAAGTGCCTTCTCACATTACAGGGCCCTCATCGGGCATGACCGAAAAGCGGTGAGTTCTACGACTACCACAGCGACACCCCGAGGTTTTAGGGACGTCCTCCCCGAGGAGGCGCTCTGGCGCGAGCAGATCAGCTCGTCGGTGAGCGCGTGCTTTGCCCAGGCAGGCTACCTGCCCATCGAGACGCCCCTGCTCGAGACATCCGACCTGCTCATGGACGCCGACGCCGCCAGCGACGTGGCCTTCCGCCTCTTCGACTCCGACGGCGCGCTGCTCATGCTGCGCCCCGACGTGACGCTGCCCGTGGCCCGCATGGTGGCCACGCGCCTGCGCGGCCGCACGGATCCTGTGCGCCTGCGCTACAACGCCCCCGTCCTGCGCGAGTGCGACCCGCTCATGGGTCAGCCCCGCCAGCTCACCCAGCTCGGCGTGGAGCTCATCGGCGAGGAGGGCCTGGAGGCTGACGCGGAGATCCTGCTGCTCATGGCCCGCGCGCTTGAGGCCGCCGGGCTTGAGGGCTACCTCATCGCCCTGGGAAGCGTCCGCCCGCTCGACACGCTCCTGGCCATCTCGGGCATGCCCGCGCAATGGTGCCAGCAGGCCCGTGCGCTCTGCCAGCGCTGCGACCTCATCGGCCTGGGCGTGCTTGTGGGCCAGGCCGAGGGGCAAATCTCCGAGCAGGTCGCCGAGGCGTTGCTGGGCCTGCCCCTCATCCGAGGCGGGGCCGACGCGCTCGATCGTGCCCGCGAGCTTCTTGAGGCCTGCGGGTGCGCCGACGAGTGCGGTCTCGATGAGGTAGCCGAGCTTCTGGGCCGCGCGCAGGGGGCGCACCTCAAGGGCGAGGTCGTGGTGGACTTCTCGGTCATGGGGTCGTTCGGCTACTACACGGGCATGGTGGTGGAGGCGTACCTTCCCTGTCTGGGCGCCCAGCTTGGGTCGGGCGGTCGCTACGACAAGATGTTCGAGCGCTACGGCGCGCCCCGCCCGGCCGCCGGCTTCTCGCTGTCGCTCGATTGCATCCAGACGGCTCTGGAGCGCCCCCGCGAGGCGCAGCGCCCGCTTCGCATCGCCGTCTCCAAGGGCTCGCTTTTCGAGGGCGCCGTCAAGCTCTTCGAGGAGGCCGGGCTGGACACCGCCAACCTCGCCAACCCCGGCCGGCAGCTCATCATCCGCGGCGAGGGCGTGGAGTACATCATCGTGAGGCCCACCGACGCCCCGGCCTTCGTGGCCTTCGGCGGCGCGGACTGCGGCATCTGCGGGCGCGACTCGCTCATCGAGGCCGATATGGACGTGCTCGAGCTGGCCGACCTGCGCTACGGCGCCTGCCGTTTCGTTGTGGCCGAGCCGGCCGACGCCAAGGGCCGCGCCGAGGAGAACTACCGCCGCCTGGGCTCCATGCGCGTGGCCACCAAGTACCCGCGAATTACCCGCCAGTACTTCGATCGCATCGGCATCGAGGCCGACGTGCTCAAGTTCCACGGCAACATCGAGCTCGCCCCGCTCGTGGGCATGGCCGACCGCATCGTGGACATCACCGCCACCGGCACCACGCTGCGCGAGAACAACCTCGTCATCGTGGACGACGTGCTCAACTGTGCCGCCCGTTTCTTCGCAAACCCCGCCGCCGCCCGTACCGACGCGCGCGTGTTCGACCTGGCCGCCCGTCTTGAGGCCGCGGCGCGTAATCTCCAGGACACGCAGGACATATAACATTCTCCGCCATATGATTGAGGTCTCCCAGTTGGGGACGTTTTGAGAAAGGTCGCACTGCAATGAAGATCATCGAGCTTGGCCAGGAAGAGTCCCTCACCGAGTCCATGCTGTCGCGCAAGGGCGCGTTGCCCGCCAGCGTCATCGCCTCCGCCGCCCAGATCGTGGAGCAGGTGCGCGAGGGCGGCGACGCGGTGCTGCGCGAGCTTGAGAGCAAGTTCGACCACGTGGAGCTTGAGAGCTTCCGCGTGCCGCAGGAGGTCATCGACGCCTCGCTTGACGAGGTGGGCGAGGAGTTCCTGGCCTCGTGCGAGAAGGCGCACGCCCAGATTCGCGACTTCCACCAGCGCGAGGTACAGCAGTCCTGGTTCATGACGCGCCCCGACGGCACCATCCTGGGCCAGAAGGTGACGCCCCTGGACTCCGTGGGCATCTACGTGCCCGGCGGCCGCGCCCAGTACCCCTCCACCGTGCTCATGAACGCCGTGCCCGCCAAGGTGGCCGGCGTGGGCCGCATCGTGATGGTGACGCCTCCCCAGGCCGACGGCAAGCTCTCGCCCTACACCCTGTGCGCCGCCAAGATCGCCGGTGTGGACGAGATCTACACCGTGGGCGGCGCCCAGGCCATCGCGGCGCTCGCTTACGGCACCGAGTCCATCCCCCAGGTGAGCAAGATCACGGGCCCGGGCAACGCCTATGTGGCCGCCGCCAAGAAGCTCGTCTCGGGCGACTGCGGCATCGACATGGTGGCCGGCCCCTCCGAGGTGTGCGTCCTGGCCGACGAGACCGCCGACCCGCGTCTCATCGCCATCGACCTCATGGCCCAGGCCGAGCACGACCCCATGGCCACGGCCTACCTCGTGACCACTGACCCGGCCCTGCCCCAGGTGGTGAACTCCCTCATCGAGGAGTACGTCGTGGAGAGCCCCCGCGCCGAGATCACCCGTGCATCCTGGGGCGACAACGGCACGGTCGTCGTGTGCCCCACGCTCGACCAGGCCATCGACGCCGTGAACGTCATCGCCCCCGAGCACCTGGAGCTGCAGACCTTCGAGGGCATGGAGCTGCTCGGCCGCATCCGCAACGCCGGCGCCATCTTCGTGGGCGAGTGGAGCTCCGAGCCGCTGGGCGACTACGTGGCCGGCCCCAACCACACGCTGCCCACCGGCGGCACCGCGCGCTTCTCCAGCCCGCTTTCGGTGGAGGAGTTCGTCAAGAAGTCCTCGGTCATCTGCTACTCCTACGAGGGCCTCGAGGCCGACTGCGACGACGTGGTGACGCTCGCCACGGCCGAGGGCCTGTGGGCGCACGCCCAGTCGGCCCTCATGCGCCGCACCGTCATGGCCGACTACCTGGCGCAGGACGACCAGGACGCCGAGCAGGAGTAGACGATGACCATTGGAGTCCGCCCCGACCTGGCCGACCTTGAGCCCTACGACCCCGACATGCGCCCCGTGCGCGTGATGCTGTCGGCCAACGAGAACAACTGGGGCCTGCCCGAGGCCGTGGAGCAGGAGGCTCTGCGCCGCCTGTCCCAGGTGCCGCTCAACCGCTACCCCGAGGCCACGAGCCCGCGCCTGCGCGAGCTGCTGGCTGGGGCCTGGGGCGTCGAGCCGCGCAACGTCGTGCTCGCCAACGGCGGCGACGAACTGCTCTTCAACCTGTTGCTCGCCTTCGGCGGGCAGGGCCGCGTGATGGTGAACTGCCCGCCGACGTTCTCGGCCTACGCCCTCTACGCCAAGCTCACGGCCACCGGTGTGGTGGACGTCCCCCGCGACCCCGAGACGTTCGAGGCCGACTTCGACGCGCTGGTCCGGGCGGCGGCGGACCCGGCGGCCTGCCTGGTGGTGCTCACCTCGCCCAACAACCCCACGGGCAACCTTGTGGGCATCGAGCAGGTGCGCCGCCTGGCCGCCTCCACGCAAGCGATCGTCCTGGTGGACGAGGCCTACGCGGAGTTCTGCGCCGACGACGCCACGTGCGTGGCCCTCGTGTCCGAACTGCCCAACGTGTGCGTCCTGCGCACGCTCTCCAAGGCATACGCCCTGGCAGGGGCACGCGTGGGCTACCTCATCTGCTCGGACGACGTGGCCGACGCGATGCTCGCCGTGCGCCTGCCGTACTCGGTGAACCGCATGTCGCAGGCGGTGGCCGAGACGGTGGTGGAGATGCGCGGCGAGTTCGCGGGCACGGTGGCGCGCATCGTGGAGGAGCGCGCGCGCCTGACGCGCGAGCTCGAGGCGATGTCGAGCGAGCTCGCCGAGCGCACGGGGACGCAGGCCCCGCGCATGCGCGTCTGGCCCAGCGAGGCGAACTTCGTGCTGCTGCGCGTCCCCGGCCCTGCGGCCGGCGCCCCCTCGGCTGACGAGGTCCACGAGCTTCTCGCCGCCGACTCCATCCTCGTGCGCAACTTCTCGCACACCCCGGGCCTTGAGGGCTGCCTGCGCATCAGCGTGGGCAAGCCCGAGGAAGACGACGAGCTCCTCGCGAGCCTGCGCCGCCACCTGGGGCTTTCCGCATCAACCAACGTCGTTTAGAAGGAGTCACGCGTGAACGAGACGAACTCCGAGCAAGCCGGCGCGGTCTTCGAGCGCCGCGCCCGCGAGCATCGCATCACCAAGGAGACCGACGTCCTGGTAGACCTGTCGCTCGACGGCGACGGCGCGGCCGACGTGGCCACGGGCGTGCCCTTCCTCGACCACATGCTCGATGCCCTGGGTCGCCACGGTGGTCTGGAACTCAACGTCGAGGCCACAGGTGACGTGGAGGTGGACGACCACCACACGGTGGAGGACGTGGGTATCGTCCTGGGCACGTGCGTCCGCCGGGCCCTGGGCGACGCGCGCGGCATCACGCGCTACGGCTGCGCCACCATCCCCATGGACGAGTCGCTCGTGATGTGCGCCATCGACATCTCCGGACGCGGCGCGGCCTTCTGCGACCTCAAGATCCCCACCGAGCGCGTGGGCACCTTCGACACCCAGCTGGCCAAGGAGTTCTTCGTCGCGTTCGCCGCCAACGCCGGCATCACGCTGCACGTGCGCACCATCGTGGGCGAGAACTCGCACCACATCATCGAGGCGTCCTTCAAGGCGCTCGCACGCGCCCTCAGGCAGGCCGTCGCGCTCGACGCCCGCGTGAAGGGCATTCCGTCTACGAAGGGGAGCCTCTAGTATGGGCGCATACATCGCGCTGGTCGACTACCACAAGGGAAACCTGCTTTCCGTCGAGCGCGCGCTGCTCGCGGCCGGGGCCGAGGTGCTCGTGACCGACGACCCCGCTAAGATCGCCGACGCGGCCGCCGCGGTCGTGCCGGGCGTGGGCGCCTTCGACGACGCCATGACCTTCATGAACGCCTCGGGCCAGGCCGACGCCCTGCGCGAGGTTGCCGCCTCGGGGCGCGCGCTTTTGGGCATCTGCCTGGGCATGCAGCTCTTCTTCGAGCGCGGCAACGAGCACGCCGAGCCCCCTGCGCCCGGCGAGGTCCCCGCGTGGGTGGAGGGCCTGGGCATCCTGCCCGGCGAGGTCAGCCGCCTGGAGGGGCGCGGCGTGAAGGTGCCCCATGTGGGCTGGAACACGGCGAACTACACGGCGACCGGCGTGCACTGCCCGCTCTTCGCGGGGGTGCCCGACGGCACGTACTTCTACCACACGCATTCCTACGTGTGCCACGCGGCCGATTCGCGCCAGGTGATGTCGGTGTGCGAGCACGGCGTGCGCTTCACCAACTCCGTGTGGGACGGCCGCATGGTCTTCGGCACCCAGTTCCACCCCGAGAAGTCCTCGGCCGCCGGGCAGCTCGTCATCTCGAACTTCGTGAACGTCGCCCTGGGAGGTGCCCGATGATCGTCTTTCCCGCAATCGACCTGCTTGCAGGCAAGGTCGTGCGCCTTCGCCGCGGCGACCGCAACCAGGTGGACGTGTACTCCGACGACCCGGCCGCCGTCGCCCGCGACTTCGCGGCCCGCGGCGCGAGCTGGATCCACGTCGTCGACCTGTCGGCGGCCTTCGAGGAGGACGAGTCGGCCCTCGAGGCCAACGCCCGCGCCATCGCCTCCATCGTGGCCGTTGACGGCATCAAGGTGGACACGGGCGGCGGCGTGCGCTGCCTCGAGCGCATCGACGCCCTCGCCAAGCTGGGCGTCTCCCGCATAGCCCTGGGCACCGCGCTTGTGCGCGACCCGGAGTTCGCCGCGCAGGCCGCCCGCGAGTTCGGCGAGCTGCTGTGCGCCGACGTGGCTGCCCGCGACGGCGTGGTGTCGGTCAACGGCTGGCGCGAGCAGGCGGAGCTGTCGGCCGATGAGCTGGTGGGCGACCTTGCGCGGATGGGATTTCGGCACCTCGTCTTCACCGACGTGGCCCGCGACGGCATGCAGAGCGGCATCAACGCCCCTGCTTACGAGCACATCGCCCAGGTCGCGGGCTTCCCCGTGGTGGCCTCGGGCGGCATCGCCAGCCTGGACGACCTGCGTGCCCTTAACGCGTTGGGCGACGACGTCATCGAGGGCGCCATCACGGGCAGGGCGCTCTACGAAGGGGCGTTCACGCTTGACGAGGCCCTGGCAGTCTGCGGAAAGGCATAACACTCATGCTTGCTAAACGAGTCATTCCCTGCATGGACGTCAAGGACGGCCGCGTGGTCAAGGGCGTCAACTTCGTCGACCTGCGCGACGCCGGCGACCCGGTGGAGCTTGCCGCCTATTACGACGCCCAGGGCGCCGACGAGGTGGTCTTCCTCGACATCACCGCTACGAGCGACAACCGCGCCACCACCGAGGAGCTCGCGAGCCGTGCGGCCCGCCAGGTGTCCATCCCCTACGCGGTGGGCGGGGGCTTCCGCGACATCGCGGGCATGCGCCGCATGATCGCTGCCGGCGCCGACAAGGTCTCCCTCAACTCCGCCGCCCTTCGCGACCCCTCGCTCATCACGCGCGCAGCGGGCGCCTTCGGCAGCCAGGCCGTGGTCGTGGCCATCGACGCCAAGCACGTGGGCCCGGGCGACAAGTGGGAGGTCTACGTCGCAGGCGGTCGCACCGCCACCGGCTACGACGCCGTGAGCTGGGCCGAGGAGGCCGCGCGCCGTGGCGCCGGCGAGATCCTCCTCACGAGCATGGACCGCGACGGCACACAGGACGGCTTCGACCTCGCGCTCACCCGCGCGGTGGCCCGCGCCGTACCCATCCCCGTCATCGCCTCGGGTGGCGTGGGGAGGCTTGAGCACTTCGCTGAGGGCATCGTGGAGGGCGAGGCCGACGCGGTGCTCGCGGCCAGCGTGTTCCACTTCGGCACCTATACCATCCCCCAGGTCAAAGAGTACCTGGCCGGCCAGGGCATCGCGGTGCGCCCGGCCTTCGAGAGGGAGTAGCCATGGCCACGTATGCCAACGAGGCTCTTGAGCAGGTCGTTCTGTCCGACGCCCAGGGCGCGGCCGAGCAGCTGGGCGTGCGCTTCGACGAGCGCGGCCTGGTGCCCTGCATCGTGCAGCAGCAGGGCACGGGCGAGGTGCTCATGATGGCGTGGATGAACGCGGAGTCGCTCGCCCTCACTCTCACCACCGGCACCACCTGGTTCTGGTCGCGCTCCCGCCAGGAGCTGTGGAACAAGGGCGCCACGAGCGGCAACACCCAGCAGCTCAAGCAGCTCCTGTTCGACTGCGACGCCGACACGCTGCTTGCCGTGGTGGATTCCCCCGGCCCCGCCTGCCACACGGGGCATCGCAGCTGCTTCTACCGTCAGGCCAGCCTGGAGGGCTAAGGCTCGCCGCTCGGTGGCTTCGCACGCGCGGGCGCTTGTGTCGCGCGTCCGCGCGTGCGACACTGCGTGTATCTCGGCCTTAAGGCCGTGCCATGCCACCGAAGGGAGCGCCGTGCTTCAGAACCGCTGCGATGTCCACACCCATACCGTCGCCTCGCGTCATGCCTATTCGACCGTCGAGGAAAACGTCCGCGCCGCCTCCGAGCGCGGCGTCGACCTGCTCGGCTCCACCGACCACTTCAGCTGCATGACGGCAAAAGGCGTGCAGCTCGACGGCACCGGGGCGGATATCCGCGACTACCAGGCGTTTCTCGACCTTCTCGTATGGCCGCGCGAGTGGCATGGCGTCACCTTGCTGCGCGGTGCCGAGGCTGACATCGTGGACTCCGAGGGCAGGCTCTTCGGCCACGACGTCCCCGTGCCCAACAAGATTCCCGGCGACCCCTATCCCGAGTGCCTCGATTTGGAGCACCGGGCGCTGCTTGACTGCGACTACGCCATTGCGAGCGTCCACAACGCCACGTTCTGCAAGGCGGCCAGCCGGGCGCAGAACACGCAGATGTACATCAATGCCCTGCAAAACCCTAAGGTGCTCATCGTGGGCCATCCGGGCCGGCTCGACATCGACTTCGAGATAGACCCGGTGGTCGAGGCCGCCCGCGACCTGGGCAAACTCATCGAGATCAACAACTCCACCGTCGAGAGCTATCCCAGCCGCGTGGGGCGCTGCTCCCAGATCGCCCAGCGCTGCGCCGAGCTGGGATGCGCCGTGGCGGTGAGCACCGACGCGCATATCTCCTGGTCGGTGGGGCGTTTCGATCACGCCCTCTCGATGCTCGAAGAAATCGGTTTTCCCCAGGAGCTCATCGCCACGCGCTCGCGCGAGGCGTTCCTCAGGGCCCTCAAAGGCGCGAACATCACGCCCTCCAAGCGCAACCCGCTCGTGCTCTAGATAATCGCCCAGGCGCGCTGCCTGGGCTTTTTTCGGGGAATCGTCCCTTCATCACAACTCTATATCGCTCATGCTACAATAACCAGCCGCTTTACACGCATCGAATCATGACAGGAGCGCGCCATGCGCGACAAACTCGAACAGCTTATCCGCAACTACGAGGCTCTTGAGCAGAAGCTCTACGACCCCGCCGTGGTCAGCGACCCCAAAGAGTATGCCCGCCTTGCCAAGGCGCGCTCCAGCCAGACCCCGCTCGTGGAGAAGGCGCGCGAGTACGTGGGCGCCCTCGACGACATCGACACCGCCCGCGAGCTCATGCGCGAGGAGAGCGACGCCGAGGCGCGCGAGATGCTCCAGGAGGAGGTCGAGGAGAACCAGGCCAAGCTGCCCGCCCTCGAGGAAGAGATCAAGATCCTCCTCATCCCCGGCGACCCCAACGACGAGAAGAACACCATCATCGAGATTCGCGGCGCCGCAGGCGGCGACGAGGCCAACATCTTCGCCGGCGACCTGTACGCGATGTACCGCCGCCTGGCCGACCGTCGCGGTTGGAAGATGGAGCCCATCGATGCGAGCCCGTCCGATGCCGGCGGCTTCAAGACCGTCGAGTTCAAGCTCACGGGCGACAAGGTGTACTCGGTCATGAAGTACGAGGCCGGCGTGCACCGCGTGCAGCGCGTCCCCAAGACCGAGAGCCAGGGCCGCATCCAGACCTCCACGGCCACCGTCGCCGTCATGCCCGAGGCCGACGAGATCGACGTTCAGATCGATCCGGGCGACCTGCGCATCGACACCTTCTGCGCGTCGGGCCCGGGCGGCCAGTGCGTCAACACCACCTACTCGGCCGTGCGCATCACGCACCTGCCCACCAACACGGTGGTCCAGTCGCAGGACCAGCGCTCTCAGATCCAGAACCGCGAGGTCTGCATGCAGGTGCTTCGCGCCCGTCTCTACGAGATGGAGCTCCAGAAGCAGCAGGCTGAGCTCGGCGCCACGCGCCTGGGCCAGATCGGCCACGGCGACCGCGCCGAGAAGATCCGCACGTACAACCAGCCGCAGGACCGCGTGACCGACCACCGCATCGGCTTCAACTCCACCTACAACGGCGTGCTCAACGGCGACTCCCTCGACAGCGTGACGGAGGCCCTCGTGGCCGCCGACCGCGCCGAGCGCCTCGCCCAGGCCGTCTAAGGCATGACCATGGCGGCGGAAACGGCGATGTGGACGGTTCGTTCTGCGCTCGAGTGGACCTGCGGGTACCTCGAGCGCCATGGTGACGAGCACCCTCGCCTTTCCGCCGAGTGGCTTCTGTGCGCCGCCACGGGCTTCTCGCGCGTCGAGGTGTACATGAACTACGACCGCCCGCTCGACAAGGATGAGCTGGGCATTCTGCGCGAGGGGGTCAAGCGTCGCGGCAAGGGCGAGCCCCTCCAGTATGTTACGGGCGAGATGCCGTTTCGCCACATCGTGCTCAAGTGCGCCCCCGGCGTGCTCATCCCGCGCCCCGAGACCGAGGTCCTTGTCGACTGTGTTCTCGAGTTCATCGACAAGCAGGACGGTCCCCAGAAGGTCCTTGAGGTTGGCACCGGCACGGGCTGCATTTCTCTCTCCATCGCGGGCGAGCGCCCGGGAACGCAGCTGGTAGCCACCGATATCTCCGATGACGCCATCGCGCTGGCCACGCGCAACCGCGAGGCCCTGGGCTGCGAGGAGTGCGTGCAAATCGTCCATACCGACATCGCACGGGACGTCGAGGGCGTGCGCGAGGGTACGTTCGACGTGCTTGTGTCGAATCCCCCCTACATCCCGTCAGCCCTGGTAGACATCCTTCCCCGTGAGGTCGGCGGCTACGAGCCGCGCCTGGCGCTCGACGGCGGGCAGGACGGCCTCGACGTCTTCCATCGCATCGTGACGTGCGCCAAGGAGGCACTGCGCCCGGGCGGCCTCATGGCGTTCGAGCTGCACGAGGAGTGCCTGCAGCTGGCGGCCCAAGACCGCGACGTCCAGGCGGACTTCACCGACATCCGCGTGGTCAAAGACCTGACCGGGCGCGACAGGATTCTCTTGGCCCTGAGAAGGTAAGTAAAACATGCTGCATGAGCTGGATATCTCTCGCGACGTTGACGTGATGGGTGCTTTGGGCACGTGTGCCCGCGCCCTGCGGGAGGGCGGTGTGGCGGTGCTTCCCACCGACACGGTCTACGGCATCGGCCTGCTCGTGAGCGCCCACCCCGACGGGGCGGACGCGCTTTTCCGCATCAAGCAGAGGCCCACGGCAAAGAAAATCCCGCTGCTCATCCCCTCTGGCGAGGCTCTGTTCGAGTATGGTGAGGGCGTCTGCGAATATGCCCAGGCGCTTGCACGGGCCTTCTGGCCTGGCGGGTTGACGCTCATCGTTCCCGCATCGAATAAGGTTCCGCCTGCATATCAAAATACTGACGGCACCGTGGCGCTGAGGGTGCCTGGGGCGAGCTTCGCGCTCGACCTGCTGGGCTATCTGGGCGAGGCGATGGCCGTCACCAGCGCAAACATAAGCGGTGTGCCCGCCAGTACAGATGGGGCGAACCTTGATGCGCGCATAACGCGGCAAGCTGACGTCGTGGTGCGTGCAGGGGCCACTCCGCGCGGGGAGTCCTCGACGATAGTCGACTGCACGGGCGAGGTACCCCGCATCGTGCGCCAGGGCGCCGTGCCCGAGAGCGAAATAGCCGTCGCATGCGGTGGAGCTTGGGCGGGGGCCGGCGGTCTCTCGTAGGCCTGATGAGGCATGTGCCTATCCGTGCGGGGTCGCTGCTTCGAGCACCGTGCCGCGTCGCCTTTCGAACCTGCCTGCCCCGGTGATCACGGCAGCGGTCTTGCCCGTTAGGCGCCGGGAGGCCCGGGGCCTCAACATACAAGAGCGCGCGGTGGCGCCCGGGAGGCTCGGATAGACGAGCTTCCCGGGTGCCCTATTATTTGCAGCATTGAGCCAGCCGGGTTTGCCGGGCGTCTCGACGGGCAGGTAGCCGGCCGGCGCCCGAAAGCGCTCGCCCCCGCGCGGGCCCGCCTGTTGTTGGCTGGGAGGCCCCGTCCTGCGGAGGGGCCGGGCGCGGGGCGGGCGCAGTCCGTCTCGGCAGCCACCCCCAGTCGGGCGTACTGCAATGTATGGTACATGCGCGACCCCGCCGCCCCTCGCGGACCCGAAGGCGCCTGGTCGGTCCCGCGTGCCGGGTACCCTGCCGTGCGCGTTGCCCGGGGGCGGTTCTGTCTTTTCGCGCGGGGCGCCGGCGCCGGCACCGCCCCGCGGTTTGCTCTCAGCCTCAAAATAATCCTTATACCCCCGTTTGTGTCCCCTTTGTGTGTGCGCGGTCCCACGCTTGCCCCGGGCGCCTGAGGGGCGTATAGTTCACCCCCGCGCCGCTGCCCCCGAGGGCACGGCGGCGAACCCCGAGAACCGGATACTGCGGAGAGTCGCAGGAGGTCA
>CAVJGP010000036.1:0-15094 GCA_963648855.1 Alistipes onderdonkii
AGACAGGACAGAGCCCCTGCCGCGAACGAGACGAGCTGCCGACGAGAGATGGCTTGCATGGAGGGCTTCCTTCCGTAACGTCGCGTTGTTCCAGAGTCCGAATGCGCAACCTGTTGAATCGCGATGCGACGACCTTGCAGGGCGATCCGCGCAGGCGGGAGTCCGAGGCCCAAACCCGTCGCATCATAGCACCGACCAACGAGGCATCTGAGTCCCCGCCGTCGGCGGCAGCCCCGGTTTGGACAAACTCAAGCAGACACGAGCATCGCACCCGTCGCTTCTGACATGCACGTGCCCAATGCATGTTCGCAACGCGAACTCGCAACGCCGCAAACGTCGCGACATCGGCCATCACGGCAGATGGCCGTTCCGGATTCGGCATACAGGAAGCGCCACGTGAATGGTTAAAGAACACTCTATCTAAAGTCGACGGTTATGAATCGAGATAACGCGCCCTCATCCTGAACCTTTGTTTGCTCATTAATATTCATTATGCTTAGGCTTAACGTTATGCTTTAGCAAAGTCTAACGCTTTAGATTCGGATGATTGTTTAGGTGGGCTCAGCTGCCAATTCTCTTGCAGACAGATGACGAATAGCAGGCCACCCCAACGAGCAGGGTTGATGCAATCGAAAAATAAGAGCCTCATTCATCAGGGACGATACGATTTCCCGAAGGGCTACTAGCCTCTAACTATCATCCGCTACTGAAGCTGTCAGATGGCAAAAACCTCAAATGGGTGACTGAGGATACCTGCTAAGTGTGATTCGAACGTCTTCATAACCTTAAAGTAGAACATTACATATTTCACATTCTGACTCTAAATGCACTCTCTAGGTTTCCTAACAGCGTAAGTAAATTCCATAACCCTTAACTTTAGACTTACTTACCAGTCCAAGGCTGAATCACTTCCAACCGCCGCAGCCATCCAGCTCCCCTTTTCGCCTGCGAGTATGCATCTCCCATAACAGTGATTATGTTAAGCAATACGGTGCCCTACTAAAGCCCCGTCTCCATCCGCATGCGGCATGCCCCCACACATGGTTACAGCGCCTGCGCTCCAGGCAATCCCGCCGTCTCAGAACACCTTTCCTTCTCCCTTAAGCTTCTCCGCCTCTTCGCGCATGAGGTCTACGAACCGATCCACCACAGGGTTGTCGGTCTGCTTGGGATACAGCAGAAATGTGGGATACACGAGCGGCCCCTCGTCGGCGAAGTCCACGGCCACGAGGTTGGCGTTGGTCACTTCGGGTTTGAAGACGTCCGGCCGGGCGAAGACTACCTCGCCGGGCTGCAGCGTGATAAGGAAGTCCGCAATGGTGTCGGCGTCCTTCATACGAAACTCCGGCGTGCAGCCGTAGCGCTTGCACGCCGTGCGCATCCCCTCGACCCAGGTGGTGAACTGTCTGTTCGCTGAGAACACGACCGCCCTGTCGGACAGGGCGGCAAAGTGCAGCGGGCCGTGAGCAAGCGGGTCGTCCCGGTGCATGATGGCGCCGAAGGGATTGTCGAAGAGGCGCTCCAGCACAAGCCCTTCGCTGAGGTCTTGCGGCACATGGCAGAGCACACCCACGTCGGCAAGCCCGGCCTCTACCACCTTCCGGATAGTCATCCCGCGATTGGAGTCAAAACGGTGCGTGAGCGTGGGGAACTCGCCGTGCAACGCGGAGAGCGTGTGGTACACGGCTGTCGTGGCAAGGTCGTTGGCCACGATCATCGCCACACCCAGCTCCTGGGGGCCCATCTTCGCGATGGCACGGCATTGGACGCTCACCTCGTCGATGGTCTCGAGCGCCTTGCCCACCCCCGTCAGGAACTTCAGGCCCGCAGGCGTAAGCCGCACGGGACTGCGGTCGAGCAGCGCAAAGCCCACTTCCCGCTCCAGCGAGGCGATATGGCGCGAGAGGCACGATTGCGTGATGCCGAGCTCGCGCGCGGCCGTAGTGAAGTTGAGGTGCGCGGCAAGCGTCTGGAACTCTCTGAAGTGTTCGAGCATCTTCCCTCCCCCGATAGCGATATCCCGATGGCGATGCTCATGCAGTATAGGCCGTTTTCAAAATGGCTGTCATTCCGATTCGACATGCCCCGACGCGCCGCATGTGAGCAGACCCGCATAATCGTCATTTCTACAATGCGGCCCGATGCGTCTAAGCTTGACCCGTCATCGGGATAAGGGGTCCCGATTCCATGAGTGTAAGGGGATACGAGCATGAACGACGCAGTTCTGTCACGCCGCACCTTCGTTGGCGCTGCGGCCGGAATCGCTGGCGCAGCTGCCATGGCGCAGGGGGTTTACGCACCCACGCGGGCGCAGGCCGCCGATGAGGAGATAACGGGCCTGCCGCACACGGCCAGCCAGTACGTGGCGAGCTATGCTGCCTGCACCACCGACATGGACGAGCCCGCCCCCATCGACGCCGCCGACGTGAGCGAGTGGCTCGACGAGGCCGACGTTGTGGTGTGCGGCCTGGGCGGAGGACTTGCCGGTGCCGCCTATGCCGCCCAACAGGGCCTTTCCGTCATCGGCATCGACAAGGCAAGCTCCTTTGGCGGCACCTCGCAAGAGGCCTGCATGTACTACTTCGCCACGAACACCCGCTGCCAGCAGGAGGCGGGCCTGGACGACCTCACCGACTTCCTCACCCAGGCGGCCCTCACCGGCTACCCCGTAGGCGAGAAGTACGCCAAGCACGTGGCAAACTGCATGCAGGGCATCAAGGATCTCGTGGCCTGGTGCGAGGAGCAGGGCCAGATGTGGGAGCCCGGCTGGGTGGACGGTGAGGCCAAGCAGGCCTACGCCGTGGTGCCCGCAGGCACGCAGGAGGGCTGGAACTCCTACCGCATCATGCAGACGGTGGAGAAGTTCTACGACAAGGTGTTCACGGACAACGGCGGGCGCTACTACTTCAACACGCCCCTCACCGGCCTTGTGATGCAGGACGGCGCCGTGGTGGGCGTCGAGTGTGAGCGGGACGGCGCGAAGGCCTACATCAAGGCCAACAAGGGCGTCATCCTGGCTTGCGGCGGCTTCACCAACAACGTGGCGATGCTCAAGGCCTACTGCCCGCGCGGCTTTGCCGGCGTCATGGTGAACACGGCCGGCATCTACGACAACGGCGACGCCATCCGCATCGGCCTGGGAGCAGGCGCCCAGCTCGACGGCTACAACAACAACGGCGTCTTCGACGGCGGCATCGCAGGCGTTGACTGGAACCATCACCTCTACGCGCCCGATATCCAGATCGCCCGCCAGCCCTGGCTGCAGGTGGACACCATGGGCGACCGCCAGGTGTACAACCACTCCGACTACGAGGCCCTCGGCAACCAGATCATCAAGATGCCCGAGCAGCACATCTTCAGCTTCTTCGACGCCAACTGGTACGAGAACTGCAAGGACTGGACGCTGCCCATGTGCCGCAACCTCCCCAAGGCCGACATGCCCGACCAGGAGCGCTGGGGCGGCATCCTCACGACCGACTGGAAGCCCCAAGTAGACAAGGCCATCGAGGAGGGCCGCATCGTCAGCGCGGATACGCCCGAGGAGCTGGCCGAGAAGCTCGGCCTGCCCGCCGAGAAGCTCGCGCAGGCCTTCGAGGACTGGAACGCCATGGTGGCATCGGGCGACGGCAGCGAGTGGGGCTACGACAACGCCGACTGGCTCAAGCCCCTCGACACGCCGCCCTACTACGGCCAGCGCCTGGGCTGCATGATGTACTCCACGCGCTGCGGCCTGTCCATCAACGAGAACCAGCAGGTCATCGCCAAGAACGGCGAGCTCATCGCAGGCCTGTACGCGGCCGGCATGACCTCGGGTCGCCCCGCTAACTGCGTCTGCGGCGACGTGGGCTACGGCGCCACGAGCGCCTTCCTCGCCGCGAAGGACATCCTCGCACAGGCATAAGCAACCAATCGCGACTCGCGCATAGATACAGAAACGCATACGCAGTCAACTAAAACAAAAGCCCCGCCCCGCCTGCAAGCTACAACCGCAGGCGGGGCGGGGCGTATTGTCCCCCGAGCCGCAGGCAGCAGATACGAGCCTTCGCCGGCACGGCCGGGCTGAATACCTTCAGCTTTTTCAACTTTTGCCTGGCCAGATGTCGCGAATCGCCTTCGAAGCCAGCTTCATCGGCTTCCTCCGACCCCATGGCCGACGGTTGGCTCCTTACGGCCGACACAGTAAGGCATAAACCGGCGTGCGCTGCTGGACTCATCGCAAGATGAGCCTGCATTCGCAGCAGGACGCGATCGACCTGTTCGACCAGGAATGCGCCAAGCAAGTGGATGGCCTGGGCGGCAGCGACACCTAGAGGCCCCTTGTGGTATCCCCTAGATGGCGCTGCCGCTGCTAGGCCTGCCAAAGCACTTCGGAGCTGCTGGGATACCAGTAGTCACGGGCCCGACGAGGATGTGCAAGGCCCTCGAGAAACGCAGGCCCATAGGGGGCGACGGCATCTTGATGCAAGAAGCGGCCCGAGAGGGCGACGCTTTGCACGGGGATGAACCTGGGCGACTCCGCATCCGGGTCGCGCATGAGGCCGGCAAGCAGGCGGTCGCCCACGACGACGTCGTAGCCGCCCTCGTTGACCAGGCGTGCAAGCTCAAGCTCGCAGACGGCGAGCCTGTCGGAGGGGCGGGCGCAAGAGGGGTCGCCGTCAGTGAGACAGGCGACGTCTACCTGGCAGAAACCCGCGTCGAGCTCCAACGAGCGGCGGAGCGACTCGGCGAGCACCTGGTCGGCCACCACAAGGGCACGATGCGCCGAGTCTTCCCCGGCCGCGCTCGTCCCCTGCGTCGTTGTGGCCAACCCACCGCCGGCGCTCGCCTTTCCGGCGTCATCGCTTCCCTCGCCGCCCGTCCACGCCCTACCGTCGACGGGCGTACCGCACGTCGGCAATACCTCGTGCGTCTCACTCGCCACCACGCGCTCGAGCAGCTCGGCGCAGGCGTCGCTGGCTCGCGGCCCCGACAAGGTGCCCCACACGTACGGAATCCCCAAGACCTCCCGCATCCAGCGGGCCAAGGGAAGCGCGCAACTCGTGAGCACGACGTTCACGCCCGCGCCCAGTCCCGCCCTCAGCTCATCAAGTCCCGACCCCATGCTCCAGCACGAGACGACCGGCCAGCCCCGCGTCTCAAGCTCGCGACGGGCGGCGTCCACATACTCCCGGCGCGCGATGTCCAGCGGTACGGCGCCGAGCAGGTTCACCGTGCGGGGACGCTCGCCGGCAGGGCCCTCGACCCCCTTGCACGCAAGGCCCCGCTCCCCTACCAGCATCTTCGCCACAGCGAGCAGCGCCTCGGCCGCGCCCTGGGTGTAGTCGCCCGTACCTGAAGAACCCACGCCAAAGGCCGGAACCCCGCAGCGCCGGCCTATCTCGGCAGCGACCGCGTCGTAGTCGGTGCCGTTCACCATGGTGGGCGGCGTGCCGATCACGGCGACGAACTTCCCGCCCACCGCGTCGAACGTGCGCACGGCGTCTTGGATGAGCACTTCGTCTCGGCCCATCGTGGCATCCATATCGGTGAGGTTCGACGAGAACACACGCGACGGCATATCCGCCGAACGGGGTTCGTCGCGGTTGACGGCGTTGCCACCGCAGCCGAAAGGCCCATGCACGATCACCATGCCGCCAAGCTCATAAAGCACCGAGCACGCCCCCGAGTAATCGGCGGAAACGCCCGGCAAGACCACGTGGATATCGCGCAGGATGTCGTGCCTCTTCTTTGCCGGCATGTGTTATGCCCTCCCTTTGCAAGCCGTGGGCGGCCAGGCGGGCGTGGTGCGACGTACGCCTACCTGCTCCCCCGTGCGGGCGACCTCTCGCCCGGTTCGCCCCTGCGTCAGCGCACGTTTCACATCGCGCACAAGCGCGCGTGTCTGGGCGAAACCCAACGGCTCGCCGCCGTGCGCGAACTGCGCAAGCTTTGCCTGCGGGAACAGCAGCGCCGCGTCCATCCCCACGGTGACGTCGACGCCGTCCCACATCTCGGGCCTGCCGAGCATCTCTGGACGCATCGTCGGCGCGACCCGCGCCTGCGGGGCCACACGGCGCAGCTCCTCCACGAGAGGCCAGGCCCCACGCTCAATCTCGTCGGTCACAACGGCGACGACCTCGGCCCCGGCACGCGCAAGCAGAATCGCGGCCTCCAACGTCTCGGCGCCGCCGCGAGCGGACACGGCGACACGCACACCCGCAAGGTTCGCGCAAACCTCGTTC
Source organism: Alistipes onderdonkii (assembly GCA_963648855.1). GTDB lineage: Bacteria > Actinomycetota > Coriobacteriia > Coriobacteriales > UMGS124 > UMGS124. Next base: position 6,222 of record CAVJGP010000036.1, read on the forward strand.
ACATACGCCTCGGTGCGCGCGAGCTCCTCTGACCAGTCGAGCTCCTTGCCCAAGAACGCCCCCAGCTCGCCGTAGAGCGCGGCCATCTTCTCCGGCAGAACGCTCGGACGCATCACATGGAAGGGAATGCCAAGCTTGCGCTGCATGTCCACGGCCGCGCCCCGCGCCATACGCATGACAGCGATGTTGGCACTGGCCTCGCGCATGGCATAGAAGTCGTCGTAGGTACGGCAGGTGGCCACCTGACGTACCTGCTCGTATCCGGCGCGCGCAAGCATACCCGGAAGCTCGCTGTCGGGCGTGAGCTGGGCAAACTCGCCGATGATGTTCACCGCGCGCGGGTCGTGCCCCTGCGGGCGCGGACCCTCCTCAAGCAGGCGGAAGATGGCCTTCTTCATGCGGATGGGAGGGGGCGTCGCACTGCGCGCGATGGGGTCGATGTAGAGCCAGCTGAAGGGGATGCCATGGATGCCGGAGAGTTCCTCGCACAGGCCCCGCATGTCGGTGCCGAGCAGGTCGTCGATGCACGAGCCGCACACGAACACCGCGCGCGGCCGGCATGGCAGCAGCTCCAGGATACGCCCCGCCGACTCGATGAGACGGTCGGTGTAGGTGCCCATGACGATGTCTTCCTCGCAGATATCGAGGAAAAAGACCTGCGAGCGGTACCTGTCGCGTATGCTAAGCGTGGAGGCGTGGCGCGAGCAGCTGCGCGGCGTCATCACGAGCATGATGGTCTCAGGCACAAGCGTGGGGCAGCTCATGATGCCGCAGCCCGACATGCCGGGCGTGAGAAGCCCCATGGTGCCGTCGTCGAAGAGGTCGCGCCCCACGGACATGCTGAGTCGCTCGCCCGTCAGGCTGTCTTGCAGGTCCTCGAGGCGCAGGCTCGTGAGCGGCACGCCTACGTCTTCGAAGGCCAGGCTGCGGCGCGTCTTGCCTTCATCGCCCATAAGGCCGTCGGCACCTCGACCGCCCCGCATGCCCAACTCACCCTGCTCGCCCCGTCGCGTGCCGTCCCCGCCCATCGAGAGCGTCCCGATGTGCCGCCCGCAGGCGAGCACTTCCCCTTCGCATGTGGGCCGTGCCTCTCCCGCCTGCTCGCGTTCGTCGACCATCACGCCTCCTCCCCGGCAAGGCTGCGCGCTATCTGCATGAACGTGCGCGACACAGGCAGTTCCGGGTCCATCTGCTGCACCGTCATACCCCGCCCCTCAGCCAGCTGGATGGCCGGGTCGCGCGGGATGACACCGATAACCTGCGTTCCGATGCGCTGCGCAAAGTCAGCCACGATTTGCTCCTCGTCGGCGATGCCGCGGCGATTGAGCACGAGTCCGCGCAGCTTGGCGTACCCGCGCGAGGCGAAGGAGTCGAGCGCACGTTTGATGTTGTCGGCTGCATAGAGCGACATCTTCTCGCCTGAGGTCACGATGACCACCTCGTCGGCGTACCCGGCGCGCATCGGCGTAGCGAAACCGCCGCACACGACGTCTCCCAACACGTCGAAAAGCACGAAATCAGGCTTGTAGACCTCGAACGCGTCGAACTCCTCAAGGGTGTCGAAGGTCTTCACGATGCCGCGCCCCGCGCATCCCGAGCCAGGGGTGGGGCCGCCCGCCTCAACGCACGCCACGCCCTTGTAGCCGCGCAGTACGATGTCGTCCAGGCGCGGGCAGATGCCGTCGTTTTCCAGCAGCACGTCCATCACCGACGAGATCCTCTGGCCCCCAAGCAGGTTGAACGTGGAGTCGGCCTTGGGGTCGCACCCTATCTGCATCACGTGCTTGCCCATGTCGGCCAGGCAGGCCGAAAGGGTCGAGGTCACGGTGGACTTGCCGATGCCTCCCTTGCCGTACACTGCTATCTTCTTCATAACGCGCATCCTCCCCTGGATTTTCCTACGAACGACCGCGGCAAGACAGGGCAAGGCGAGGCGCAACGAGGCGCTTCCCCGCTTCTTCGCTCTCCCACACCCGCAAGCCAGCCGTCACGCCGCCGCCACCCAACCTGCTATTTCGCCACGCTCACGGGCACCACGTCCCTCACCAGCTTGCCCGCGCACTCCAGCTCGGCAAACGCCACCTCCACCTGGAAGGTTCGGCGCATGTTCTCCCGCGTCACCACTTGGGCCGTGGGGCCGTAGTCGTATGCGCTGCCGCCGGCGAGCATGAGCGTCTTGTCGGCCACCTTGAGCGCATGGGCCGGGTAGTGCGTGTTCATGACGGCGGCGATGCCCTCGGTATGCACAAGCTCGTCGAGCAGGTCGAGGATGATGAGCTGGTTGCGGAAGTCCAGCCCGGTCTCAGGCTCGTCGAGCACGATGAGCTTGGGCTCGGTGGTGAGGGCGCGCGCGATGAGCACGAGCTGGAACTGGCCGCCGCTCATCTCGTTGCAGGGCTTGTCGGCCAGGTTCCATGCGCCGATGCGCTTGAGGCTCTGCGAGGCAACCTCGATGTCTGCCGCGCTAGGCTGGGCGAACGTGCCCACGTGCGAGCTGCGCCCCATGACCGCCATGTCCAGGCCCGTGAAGCCGTACGAGCAGTCCTTCACCTGCGGAACGTAGGCAATCTCGCGCCACACCTCGCGTTCGGGCAGCGTCGCGATGTCGCGCTCATCGAGGAACGTGCCGCCCGACGTCCACTTTTGAAAGCCCATCATGCAACGCAGCAGCGTGGTCTTGCCGATGCCGTTGGGCCCCAACACCGCCATGAGCTCGCCGGGGGCCACCTCAAACGAGATGTCCTCGAGCACCATGGGGCCGCGCCCATAGCGAAACGAGCCCTTCCGCACGGAGAACACCATCACGACCACCCGCCCTTCGTCTTGCGCAGAAGCACGATGAAGATGGGCGCGCCGATGAGCGCGGTGAGCACCGAGACGGGAATCTCGCTGGCCAGAAGCGTGCGCGACACCGTGTCGATGGCAAGCATGAAAAGAGCCCCGAACACGATGGAGAACGGGATGACGAGCCTGTTGTCGTTGCCGCAGAGCATGCGCGCGCAGTGGGGCACGAGCAAGCCAACCCAGCCAACCTGGCCGCACATGGAGACGCACGAGGCGGTGATCATCGTCGAGGCGAGGATGGCAAGCAGGCGCAGCTTCTGCACATGCACGCCGGCCGCGCGGGCCTCGTCCTCCGAGAGCGTGAGGATGTTGAGACGCCAGCGCAGGGCGAAGATGATGGCAACGCCCACCACGATGAAGGGCAGTCCCAACGCGAGCGACCCGAAGTCCTTGCCCGACAGGCTTCCCATGAGCCAGTAGGTGATGGCGGGCAGCTTGTCGGTGGGGTCGGCCACGTACTTGAGCATGGAGATGACCGCCGAGAAGATGGCGCTCACGATGACGCCCGCAAGCACGAGCATCACGATGTTCGTGCGGCCCCGGCGCTGCGACACGGCCACGGTAAGCGCTACCGAGCCCAAACCGGCCAGCAGGGCGATGACCTGCGTGGTGAACATGTCAGCCGAGAGCATGATGGCGATGACCGCGCCCACGCATGCGCCGCTCGTCACGCCGAGCGTGTCGGGCGTGGCCAGCGGGTTGGAGAAGAGGCTCTGGAAGGCCGCGCCCGCACACGCCAGCCCCGCGCCCAAGGCGATGGCGAGCACGATGCGCGGCAGACGCAGGTTGAAGACGACAGAGCGCACGACGTTCTCGAGGCTGTCCACCTCGCCGGTGAAAAATGCGCCGATGGCCTGCAGCACCTGGTCTACTCCCAAGGGGTAGCGTCCCAGCGTGGTACAGAAAAGCGCGAACACCAGCGTGACCAAGGCGAACAGGCACCAGATGGGCTTGGCGTGGGCGCGGATGAAGGCCTGCCTGCCCTGTGCGCGCGAAGGGCGCCCGACCTGCGCAACCACAGCGGCCGGACGCCCCTTCGCCATCGACTCAGCCTGGGCCTTGTCGTTACTCGCCGACATGGGAGTCGGCGTAGATGCTGGTGACTTCCTCGTCGCTCAGCTTGTAGTGATAGCCCAGCTCGTAGTACTCCTTGGTCTTCTCGTTGAGGTCGATGTCCTCGAAGAGCTCGGGGTAGGCCGTCGAGGCCATCCAGAGCACGACGAGCGGGGCGTCGGGGTTGGGGGTCAGCCAGCTCCACATACCCAGGTTCTGGCTGTAGACGCGGCCCTCCTGCACGGCGCTCATCGGGCTGAAGTCCATGCCGTCCACGGTGTTCGTGAGAACCTGCTCCACGGTGCCGCCCGCCTGTCCCGGACCCGACATGAAGATGACCTCGGGGTTCCAGTCGTAGAGCTTCTCCATGTCGGTGGTCTCAGAGCCGCTCAGCTCGGCGGCCACGTTGGTCACGCCGGCTGCCTTCATCCAGTAGTGGCCGAAGCAGTTGCCGCCCTTGCCCTGGTCGGAGCCCGCGATGAAAGGCTCGCCGTCGCGCACGCTGAAGAGCACCATGCAGCGGCGGCGCTCGTCGTCGGGGATGTCGGCCACGCGCTTCTCAACCTCGGCGATGAGGTCGGTGCCCCAGGCGATGACCTCATCCATCTTGCCCGGCTCCTCAAAGACCTGCTCCAGAGTGTGGAGCCAGTCGATGTAGAGCGTGGTGGGGTCGCCGCTTGTGCAGTAGCCCACGTGGGCAAGGCCGGCCTGTTCGAAGAGGGTCGTGTGCTTCTCGTTGTTGCCGTTGTAGAGCACCACGTCGGGGCCCAGGGCGAGCAGGGACTCGACGTTGAGCTCGCCGTTCTCGTAGTAGCTCGTGTCGGCGTTGAGGATGTCGGGGGCGATGGTGGGCAGCAGCGTCTTCTGGATGGTCTGCATCACCGATCCCGAGAGGCCAATGAGGCCCTCGGCCGTGCCGCCCTTGAACATGACGTAGGAGGCAGCCAGGGGAACCTGGTCGATCGCCGCGGTCTGGATGCCGTGGGGAAGCTCGACCTCGACACCCATCGGCGTCGTGAACTTGTTGAGGTCGGACTCAGCTTGGGCGGCGGTGTCCTTGCCGTCGGCGAAAGCCCAGCCGGCCATTCCCAGGGAGCTCGCAGCGATAAGGGCCGCAGCACCGGTAACGAACGAGCGACGATCGAGTTTGCAAGCCATGCAAATCCCCCCAAAGTCAGCAGCTGCAAGGGCGTACGGCGCGTTGTTCCTTAACGCGTCTGAAACAACCTACGCGCATATCGCACGCCTGAGGAGAGCATTTGCAACGAACGGGCATACCAGCGGTGGACGGTCGAACTGAATCCGCATGAAGAGATGCGCCCACGTCTCCATGCGCCCGGAATGGTGCACGCACCAGCGGCCCCCGAAGGACGCGACCCGTGCATGCGCCCATCGGGCCGACCTAAGGCCGCGCCCGAGCACCCGCATAGAGCCGCCTACTCCTCCCCTTCCGCCCAGGCCTTGATGGGGGCGTAGGCCTCGATGAGGGCGGGCAGCCGCCAAGAGGCGTTGGCGGGGCTGGTAGAGGGAAAGCCCTGGTAGGGAAGGCCGACTTTGTCGGCGAGAAGGCGCTTGTAGTAGCGCAGCGCGGTGCCGCCCGTGAGGGCCACATGGCGAATCTGGGTCCCCGCAACAAACGCGGGGATATCCTGCGGCACCACGTCGCGGATGGAGGCGTCGGAGGCTCCCGCTATCGTGCATGATTTGATGACGTCGAAGAGGGCCAGGTGATGCCGGCGGGCAAGGTCGCGGCGGCCCTGCGGGGTCTTGGGGTCAACTTCCCCGAACAGAGCGGCAACGACCGGCCAGAAACGGTTCTGTGGGTGGGCATAGGGCACGCCGAGCTCGCGCGAGGCAGGGCTCGGCATCGTCCCCAAAATGAGCACGCGCGCGTCAGGCGCCCAGATAGGCTCGACATTATGGACGACCAACGAGGGCTGGCCCGTCGATTGCTCCCCCATCACGCTCTCCCTGCCGTATCCGCGCAGCTCAAATCCCAGCCCCCACGCAACCTTCCCCGAACCCTGCGGCTTACGCCATCTCGCAGACAACGCTGACATGCTTGCCACTGAAGGCAATGCCCCAACGCACGCGCCCATCCGGTTCATGGGATGCATCCAACTCGTCATAGCCCTTGTCAGAAATCTGCGCGACCGCAGAGTTCGCCAGGGCCGCAAGGCGTTCCTGCAGCACGTCATCGCCAGGCACTTCGGCCGCAGCCAGGTGCTTCACCTCGATTGTTATGAGCGGGCGCGGCCCGATAACCATATCCGCGCCCAGGAGGCGATCTGGCCTGACGTTGATGTCATAGCGGCCACGGCCAGCCTCGCGGTTGGATGTGGGGCTCTCATATCCCTCGATGCCAAAGCACAGGCCGAGCAGAATCATGTGGTAGCTGTTCTCGTTGCGCAAGTCGAAGCTGCTGGCCGAGCCGAGCAGCACCTGCTCGAGCGCAGCACGCACGGCCTGGGCATCGGCGTTCCTGAGTCCGCGTTGGAAGCCGCGCACGACGGAAGGCCCCTGGCCGGCAGGCGCAAAGCGCTGGGGAATCTCTTTCTCGAAGAGGCGGCGAATCTCACGGTTGGGTATGCGCAGGCGACGCTCCCTCCAAGGGTCGTCGGGCACGGCGACGTCGTTTGTGGTGAGGTACCCGGCCAGGTACAGCATCGACCACATGGCGTCGGTGCGCACTCCCACATCGGGAAAGACGATTCCCAGGTCGAGCGGCTCGGCCACCACGCCTCCAGGTCTCGTCAGCCCGTACAGCTGCCCCAGAACCAGCTCGTTCGCGGCCCGGATGGCAGCGCCCACCACCGAGTTGCTCGACGTGTTGAGCCAGTAGACGCCGGGTGTGCAGTCTTGTCTAAGATAGTTGAGCACGCTCCATGGATTGTAGATGTCGATGGCTCCAAAGCGATACCCGTCGTACCACTCGCGCGCCTCGTCGATGCAGTCGGCATGTCCAAGATATGCCGCGAGCGCCGCCACCTCGTCGCCGGTGAAACCATAACGCTCGTCAAAATCCGAGGACAGCGCCGTACTTACCGCGATGTTGTTGAGGTCGGAGAAAATCGACTCTTTGGAGATCCGCTGCACGCCGGTGAGGCAAGAGAACGCCAGAAAGTCCCCGCCACCCTTGAGGGCGCCGGTGAGCCAGGCTTTGAGAAAATCGACGACCTCGCGGTAATACCCGCCGTTGGCAGCCGAGTATCCGGCCATAACGGGGGCGTCGCATTCGTCAACGAGGAGAACGGCACGCTGCCCATGATGCTGGGACAGCATCCGGCACAGCTCCTCCAACGAGGTCTCGTACTCGGCCGCGCTCGCCTGACCATGGAGAACGCGCTCGTACATGCCCCTTTGCAGGTCGCTGAGCTTATCGGAATGCGCAAGATAGCCGTGACGGTCGTATTCGCGGACGACGATTCCCTTGATTGCCTCGTAGGCCGCCGGCCAGTTTGCCTTCTTGACTGTGTTGAAGTTGATATAGACGACCGGGTAGGCGGCATGGTGCTTGCGATACCACCCGCCGTGGGCCTCATAGATTTCCGTGCCGTCGAAGAGGTCGTCGGGGGCCTTGTCGTACACGCCGGGAGCCTCGAAAAACGCCTTCATCATGGACATGTTGAGCGTCTTGCCGAAGCGGCGGGGACGGCAGAAGAGCGTCACGGTATAGCCTGAGTCAAGGACGTCGGCCATGAGCATGGTCTTGTCGATGACAACGGAGCCCTCGGCGGCAGGCACGAAGCCGTCGCGCCCGATGGGCAGCATCTTGCGTCCCGTGCGGTCGATGATGCGGGCGCCCGGAGCAACCCAGATACCGCCGCCGACCGACTCGAGCACAGGAGCAGGTGCGTTCGTCCTCGTTTCATCAGCCGTCATATCCGGTGTTCCTTTCGACTGTCGACGCAAGCGTTGGGATGCCAAGTATACCGCATGGTCTGCGGGCACCCGCCCCCACCATCTAGAGGTCTCGTGCATCCACGCGGCGTCCCCTATCCCCGAAAACGTCGGATGTTACACTGCGCAGCACATATGAGGCGCCGCGCAACTGACGGAAGAACGTGGGCAACCACGGTGGAACGGGGCGTTATGCACAATCCACGTGCCGACCGTCTGGGCAGACAGCTTCGCGCCATGCGTGCGGAGCTGTCTGCCTTTTTTGTTGCCGGCGCGTGGGACACGTCGAGAAGAGGGGAAACGCCATGCAAGACCTGCTCGAGCTCCTGAAGTCCAACCCCTACCCGGGCCGCGGCATCGTGGTGGGCAAGGACTGCGTGTACTACTGGATCATGGGCCGCAGCGCCAACAGCCGCAACCGCGTGTTCGTCACCTGCGACGACGGCATCCGCACCGAGGCCCACGACCCCTCCAAGCTCGAGGACCCCAGCCTCATCATCTACCACCCCGTGCGTACCATGGGCGACAAGCTCGTCGTCACCAACGGCGACCAGACCGACACCATCGTGGAGAAGGGCGACTTCCGCCAGGGCTGCATGGCCCGCGAGTACGAGCCCGACGCGCCCAACTTCACCCCGCGCATCTCCGCCTGCATCAGCCCCGACGGCAGCTTCGAGATCTCCATCCTCAAGCACCAGTTCGAGCAGGGCTGCGACCGCTGCCAGCGCAACTTCTTCGCCTTCGAGGGCGTCGACGAGGGTTGCGGCTACTTCATCTCCACCTACCAGGGCGACGGCAACCCCCTGCCCACCTTCGCCGGCGAGCCCGTCCTCGTGACCATGCCCTCGCCCGAGGAAGTCTGGGCCGCACTCAACGCCGATAACAAGGTGTCCCTCTACGCCAAGGTGGGCCCCGAAGTCACCATCTTCAACAAGAACCTCGGCGACTAAGAGAACGGCGGCGCACGCAGGGTCGGAGGGTGTTGTTCGGTGCTCAAACAGTTTTGCCGCAAGACCGGCGGCAAAAAACTGCGCCCGAACAAAACCCTCCGACCCGCCCGACCCCTCTTTTGCCCT
>CAVJGP010000036.1:15280-25970 GCA_963648855.1 Alistipes onderdonkii
CTCGAACTCAAGTACGGCTGCAACCCCAACCAGAAGCCTTCGAAGATTTTCATGAAGGACGGGTCTGACCTGCCCTTGACCGTTCTCAACGGCAAGCCCGGCTACATCAACTTCCTCGACGCCTTCAACTCCTGGCAGCTCGTGCGCGAGCTGAAGCAGGCCACCGGCCTTCCCGCCGCCGCCTCCTTCAAGCACGTGTCCCCGGCCGGCGCCGCCGTGGGCAAGCCCCTCTCCGAGACCGACCGCAAGATGTACTTCGTCGACGAGCCCGGTGAGCTCTCCCCCATCGCCTGCGCCTACATCCGCGCCCGCGGCGCCGACCGCCTGTGCTCCTACGGCGACTGGGTGGCCCTCTCCGACACCTGCGACGCCGACACCGCCCGCTACCTCAAGGGTGAGGTGTCCGACGGCATCATCGCCCCCGGCTACACCGACGAGGCGCTCGAGATCCTCAAGACCAAGAAGGCCGGCAAGTACAACGTCGTGCAGATCGACCCCGACTACGTGCCCGCGCCCGTGGAGACCAAGGACGTCTTCGGCATCACCTTCGAGCAGGGCCGCAACAACTACGCCATCTCCACCGACCTGCTCACCAACGTGGTGACGGCCAACAAGGAGATTCCCGCCGAGGCCCAGATCGACATGGTGGTCGCCCTCATCACCCTCAAGTACACGCAGTCCAACTCGGTGTGCTACGTCAAGGACGGCCAGGCCATCGGCATCGGCGCAGGTCAGCAGAGCCGCATCCACTGCACGCGCCTGGCCGGCAGCAAGGCCGACAACTGGTACCTGCGCCAGCATCCCAAGGTGCTCGGCCTTGAGTTCATCGACGGCATCCGCCGCCCCAACCGCGACAACGCCATCGACGTCTACACCTCCGACGAGTGGGAGGACGTGCTGCGCGAGGGCGAGTGGCAGCAGGTGTTCAAGGTGAAGCCCGAGCCTCTCACCGCGCAGGAGAAGAAGGACTGGATCGCCACGCAGTCGGGCGTCACCGTGGGCTCCGACGCCTTCTTCCCCTTCGGCGACAACGTGGAGCGCGCCCGCAAGTCCGGCGTGGACTACATCGTGGAGCCCGGCGGCTCCATCCGCGACGACAACGTGATCGAGACCGCCGACCGCTACGGCATCGCCATGGCCTTCACCGGCATGAGGCTGTTCCACCACTAAGAACCCGCACGGCGCCCCTGGGATGCAAGCGCTCCCAGGGGCGCCGTCTATAACGGCAACGTGGCGTAATTCCCACATTCAAACGGGATTCCCAGGACCTGAAAGAACGCGAGGTTCCGGGAATCCCGTTTGCCATACCGGGGTTTCCTTAAAATGTCTTTACTTCCTTATGACCCTCTCTTTGAGGCGGGGGCTCTTGCGATGACTGGTTGCCTTTCTAGCTGGCTAACCTGCGTGCGCCAAGCTTGCCGTTCCTCGCTACCCCTTACCGGTATATCAGCTCGTCGAGCTCCTCGTCGCTCATCTGGTAGCCGAAGAACGTGTCGTAGAAGTAGTACATGTCGTCGCGCAGCTCCTCGACCGGGTAAAGGTCGGGGTAGAGCAGGTTGGCTACGTAGAGGATGCCGTAGGCAATCTCGGTGGAGCCGGTGATGAAGTGACCCACGGTAGGCAGTGTGTACAGGCGGTCGTTGGCGATGGCGGCGATGCCGTTGATCTGGTCGTCTGCCTTGAGCTCGTCGGCGTTGTCCTGAATCATGATGATGACGTCGGGGTCCCAGGCGAGCAGGTCCTCCACGGTGTAGGTGCATTGCGGCTTGTCGTGGATGTCGGCCGTGACGCTGATGCCGCCGGCGGCGGGGATGAACCATTCGCTCAGGATGTGAGGGTTCGTGAGCTGGGCGACGTTGCCGTAGAGCACCTTGACGCGCTCGTCTTCCGGCACGGCCTCAACCACGTCCGCAATCTTCTTTACCATGTCGTCGAGGTACGAGTTGTACTCGGCAGCCTTGTCGGCGGCGTCGAGTGCGTCGCCCAGGATAATCATGGCGTTCTTGATGGATGTCTCGTCGCGCCCGTTGCCAAAGCCCAGGCAGAGCGTGTTGATGCCGTTCTGGCGCAACGTGTCGGCGGTGGCGGACTGCATGACGATGCACAGCTGCGGCTCTGCCGCCATGATGCCCTCGATGTCGAGCTCGCCCTCGGAGTTCTCGAGCTGCGGGCCCTCGCTGAGCTGCGGGGCAAACTTGTACTGGTACTCCCAGCCGCCGTTGGCGAAGCGCGGGCTCATCTCGTTGGCGATCATCCAACCGCAGCCGAGCGTCTCAATGAGCGTGTTGATGACGCCCACCGAGCCGAACGTCATGATGCGCTCCATGTTGGCGGGGCAGGTGACTTCGGTGCCGTAGGAGTCGGTGACGATGCGGTTGCCCTCGTCGTCGTAGCGCACGGGCTGGGGCTCAGCGATGGTCGCAGCCTGATTGCCCTGGCCGCCCTGACCGCCTTGACCACCCTGTCCCTGGCCTGCGCCGTCTGCCAGGGCGGTGCCTGCAAATGCGGCGAGCAGGGCGCACCCTGCGACGCTTGCAAATGTCCTACGGGTGAGCGAGTGGGTGTTAATCCCCTGGATTGACGTGCTGGTCTGCCTGGTCATGACATGCTTCCTTTCTCGATGGGGTGCGTGCTGTCGCTATGCGTTCGCGAGGCGAGGCCCCGCAAGTGCAACGGGGTGACCGGCGAGAAAGGCGCATGCAGAAGACCCTGCGGATGCGTCGAGGTATGAATCTCTGGGGGAGGCGTTTGCCTGGTTGAGCATGGCTTCCTCGCACGGTGTAGTCAGAAGAATTGTCTTGGCTACAACAACGTGCGGGCCTGCGTTATGGCAGGCTGCCGTCATTTTGGCTCGGAAGCAATTCCGGCGGATTGCAACTCATCGCCTGAATTCAGCAACGGGCACATCATAACCGTCCTCCCCAGGTTGTGCAAGAGCGTGACGGGGATGGTGTTGCCGCGGGAGTCGAATCGACCACATGGCAAATCGCCGCCGATCGCTGCCCCACATGAACCCCGCACGGATGCAGTATGCTTCGCCCGTCAACAGGAGGGTGGTTTGGCGCCGGCCAAGAAGGGGGCCATAGCATGGGCGAGATTCGCGAGCAGGTGGTCGTCACCTCAAAGGGGAGCTACCACATCGGCGGCAAGAAGGTGACCATCGAGGGCAGCGCACCCGTTGAGATGCACTTCTGGGCGGGAGGGCCCGCCTTTACGTACGACCCCAACGGCGACTTCCAGGCGGGGCAGATGTACGTGCAGTACACGCGCATCGCCGACCCGGTGCTGCCCTACCCCGTGTGCATGGTGCACGGCGGCGGGGCTTCGGGAGCGCTGTGGGAGTCTACGCTCGACGGACGACCCGGTTGGGAGTGGCGCTTCCTGCAGAACGGCTTCAACGTCAACGTGAGTGACGGCATGGAGCGAGGCCGCTCGAGCTGGGCGCAGTTCCCCCAGATAAACGAAGGGGAGCCCTGCTTCAACAGCTACGCCGAGCGTTGGACCACCTACCGGCTGGGACCCAAGCCCGGCGTGCCGTTTGAAGGCAGCCGGTTCGACTATAGCCGCTACGACCAGTTCATGAAGCAGCACGTGCCCCGCTGGACCACCTCCACCGCCATGGTGCAGGCGGCCTACGACGAGTACTTCGCCCACATGACCGAGGGGATGATCGTACTCGCCCACAGCCAGGGCGGACTGTTCTCGCTGGAGGCGGCGCTCAAAAGCCCTCAGAACGTGCGCGGTGTCATCATGGTGGAGAGCTCCTCGAACCTCGATGTGGACAAGGTCGACGTCTCCGCGTTCGCGGGGATACCGTTCCTCTTCGTGTACGGCGACTTCCTCGGCGAGAAATACTGCATCGACGGCTACAAGTGGCCCGGCGCGTTTGCCTGGGAGGGCAGCATGCGCAAGCTGCACGAACGCGTGCTTGAGATGGGCGGCGACAGCACCTGGCTGGAACTCCCGCAAATCGGCATCCGCGGAAACACCCACGCCATGATGCTCGAGGACAACAGCTACGACATCGCCGACATCATCTGCGACTGGATTCGCGAGCATGTAAGATAGGAGCGCGCACGCATCACCCCCAACCGATCGGAAACCAGTTGCCCCATCGGCACTCCCCTATCCGCGTCTCGCCTCGGCACCCTCCTCCAACATCGGCAGGAGCTCCTGCCTGGAGTGGACGCCGCATTTCTCGTAGATGTTCTTGCAGTGGAAGCGCACGGTGTTTTGCGACACGCCGAGCTGCTCGGCCATGGTGGTCTACGGCTTCCTCACCTACCATGATGGCAGCGTGTCCATCCCCAACCACGAGCTCATGCTCCAGTTCGAGCGCGTCCTGGGCAAAATCAACGCCGTGGAAGAGCTGGGCTAGAGGGGCCGCGGCCCCTTAGCGCCTGCCGAGCGAGCCGAGCCTGCCCGGCAGGATTGCCTTGTTTTGCCGCCGGCCTACAGCGCCTTCTTCGGGCAGGCCTTGACGCATTCCATGCACAGGATGCACTCGTCGCCGTTTTTGCGGGAGCGCGAGTTGTCCGTGACGTCAACGTCCATGGGGCAGACGCGCTTGCACTTGCCGCAGGAGACGCACTTCTGGGTGTCGCAGCGTATGCGCAGCAAGGCCAGGCGGCTCATTGGCTTAAGGAACACGGTGATGGGGCAGACGTACTTGCAGAAGGCCCGGTTGTCCTTGAACGCGAAGGCCAGCGCGATTCCCACCAGGTAGTAGGCCACGTTGCCCACGATGAACGCCCAAAACATGATGCGCTCGATGTTGCCCACGTGTGCCAGGAACAGCGCCGCCACGAACACGAGCGAGGCGACGAACGTTATGTAACGAATCCAACCGATGCGCTTGCGAGGGGCTTGGGGCACCTTGTAGGGCAAGAAGTCGAGCACCATCGCCGTCCAGCAGGCATAGCCGCACCAGCCTCGACCGAAGACGAGGGGGCCGAAAATCTTTGCAACGGCGTAGTGGATGGTGGCAGCCTCGAAGGTGCCTGTGAAGAGGTAGTACCAGAACCCCTCTATCTGCATGTTCTCCTGGCAAATAAAGCCCAGGTAGACAAGCATGTACAGGCCAACGAGCAACTGAACGATGCGCCGGGCGTACTTGTGGTTCTGCCCAAGCAGGAAGAGCCCCAACGACACCGCCGCCCCGATGTAGCTGAAGTTGAAGAGATAGAACAGGTTGTCCTTCGTGAGCCACAGCGTGATGGCGACGGCCTCGAACAGCGCGAATATCGCCAGCGGCATCGCATACTTCTTCAAAACGCCCTCTTCTCCCTCATGCAACCCAACCCCTCAGACGCGCCATGCGATGCCGAAGACGAAGGGACGAGCCGAAATTGCCGGCGGAATCATAGCGCTTGCAAGAGGTCGGTCGCGCGACGTGGGTAAGGAATCCAGCCTTCCGCGTCAATCAGGTACGAAGGTCATGTTTTAGACAACGAACCCAGGCCAGCCTGCCCGCCGGAGACCGTGCCGCCGGGCGACGTCTCACGAACTTCTCCATTGCATCGTCAAGCCGCATGGCTACAATATCGCCCGCTTCGGCCTTCTGGATTCTGCGGCCAGACAGGCGTTGCGGGGCTTTCTGCAAGGACACAACGGTTCTGGGCCCACAAGTTCACTCATTCACACAATTTAACACCCATGATGCGACGAAGCGCCGCCCGGCTTGGTACGGCGCGTTCGCGCATCTCAAATCGAGGAGGATTCCCATGCAAGCAACGAGGAAGCAGTTCGTCGGCGTTCTGGCCGGTGCGGCCGCGGCCGTGCCCGCGTCGTGGCTCATGAGCCGCGCGAACGCCTTCGCGGCCGAGGACAAGCAGGAGAAGGCCGACGCCACCGCCGACAAGACCGCCGACGCCGATTCCGACGCCGCCGAGGTCACCGAGCGCACCGTGTACGTGACCCCCGCCTGGGCCAAGGACGCCCTCGACGGCAAGGTGGAGGGCTACGAGGACGTCGTGGTGGCCTGCGTGGCCTACCCGCTCGAGGCCGCCGACGCCGACGCGTACAAGGAGCACATCCCCGGCGCCATCTACCTGAGCAACCAGGAGGTGGAGGACGCCACCGGCAACGAGGAGGGCGCCTACAACCTGCTGGCGGCCGACGATGTGGCAAACTACCTGCTCGCCAAGGGCATCACCAAGGACACCAAGCTCCTCGTCTACGGCCCGGACATCTCCGGCACCGCCCGCAACGCCTACGGCTACGTGTGGTGCGGCGTTGAGGACGTCAAGATCATCAACGGTGGCCTGGACGCCTGGAAGGCCGCCGGCTACGACACCGAAACGACCGCCAACGAGGCTCAGGCCGCAGACGACTTCGGCTGCGAGGTGCCCGCGCACCCCGAGTACTGGACGAGCATCGACGACGCCAAGGACAGGGTGGCCAACGACGACAACTTCAAGCTCGTGAGCATCCGCAGCGAGCCGGAGTGGCTGGGCGAGACGAGCGGCTACACCTACATGGACAAGGCCGGCGAGCCCGAGGGCGCCGTGTGGGGCAAGGGCCCCAAGAGCGCCTCTGACGTGGCCGACTTCACCAACGAGGACGGCACCGTCAAGGACCTCGACGGCCTCAAGGAGGTCTGGGCCGACTGCGACTTCACGCTCGAGAACGACCTGGCCTTCTACTGCGGCACCGGCTGGCGCGCCTGCGTGCCGTTCCTCGTGCTGTATGAGAACGGCTACGACAACATCTCCGTCTACGACGGCGGCTGGTACGAGTGGCTCATGCACGAGGACTTCCCCGTGCAGGTGGGCGACCCCGCCAGCGACACCTGCGAGCACACCACCGTGGGCGAGCTGCCCACCGGCAAGGCCTCCAAGGAGTAAGACGTGCAGATGAGGAAGGTGCTCGCGCCGGTCCTGGACGTGCTGGGGCTTGCGTGCCTGGGCGGGGTCTACGCCCTGGATTACTTCACCAAGACCAGGCTCGGCATGACGCGCTGGGTCAACTACAACGGCCACGCCCTGCGCGAGGCCTTCCCCATCGACGCCGTTTGCACCGCGCTCGCGGCGGCAGCGCTCGTGGGGGTGGTGCTCGCCTTGATCCTGCGCACGGCCAAGACGGGCCGCCCCCGCCCCCTCGCCATCGCGGTCGCGCTGGTCTCGCTCGCGTGCGCCCTCGCCGCGCTGCTCGTGTGCGTGAGCGCGGTGCACACGCTCGCCAAGCCCTTCACCCTGGTGGCCGCTGCCGGCGCGGCCGCGTTCGCCCTGCTGGCAGCCGTGATCGTGCCTTGGGGGCGCTGCAGCGAGGCCTAGGCTTAGGCCGAGCATCCGCAAGCCCCGCGGCAGCGTACAAGCCCGGCTTCGTGCGAATACGCCGCGCCCTCTCGCCCTAACATCGTGCCCCCTTATATCCCTTCACGCAGAAAGGCCGCCCATTTCGTCCGCGAGATGGGCGGCCTTTCTTCGCATCGGGCGCAGCACCCGCGCCGCCCCCATCCCGTCGCGACCCATAGGCTCCGCCTATAGCCACACCGCGCATTTCAGTATTTTCCTTTTCGTCGGATATCGTCTACAGTGCCAGGCTGGTCTTCCATGCGTGAAGACGCGTTTCCGACTAAGGAGATACACCATGGCTTTCACCAGCAAGAACAGCACGTCGAACCTGAGCCGCCGCAGCTTTGTCGCGGGCTTTGCGGGCCTGGCGGGCCTCGCGGCCCTCGCCCAGCTCGCGCCGCGCGGCGCCTGGGCCGACGCCGCCGCCACCGATTCCGCCGACGCCCCCGCCAAGACCACGGCAGCCGACCTGCCCCGCATCGGCGGCGCCACCACCTATCCCTACACCTACACCACCTACAACCACAACCGCGAGGAGGTTGAGGTGACGGTGGAGAAGGCGCCCGAGCGCATCCTCGCCGCCTACCAGAACAACATCGAGGAGCTCCTCGCCCTGGGCCTGGCCGACAAGATTGTGCTGGCCTTCGGCCTGGACGACGCCACGGCCCTGGGCGACCTGCAGGCTGATTTCGACACGATCGCCTACCAGGACAGCATGCCCGGCAAAGAGGACGTCATCGCCCTTGAGCCCGACTTCATCGCCGGCTGGTACTCCGCCTTCGACGACGACCGCCTGGGCGACGTGGACACCTGGCACAAGCGCGGCTGCGGCACCTACATGTCGCTCAACAGCGCCTGCCGCGGCAAGACCGGCACCTACTACCAGACCATCTACGACGAGTTCCGCGACATCCAGACGCTCGGCATCATCTTCGACAAGCAGGACGAGGCCCAGGCACTCGTGGACAAGATGCTCGACGAGGTGCAGAAGATCCAGGACTACGTGGCCGAGCAGGACGTCCATCCCAGCGTCGCCGTGCTTGAGAACGAGGACGACAGCTTCCGCGTGTACAGCGAGATGACCCTGGGCGGCAACGTGGCCATGGAGGCCGGCGCCACGCTGGCCGTGGGCCAGGGCACCGACACGGCCAACATCTCCGCCGAGGACCTCATCGGCGCCGACCCCGACGCCGTGTTCATGGTGTGGTACGAGGGCTTCAAGACGGGCGACGAGGCCGTGGCCGACATCACGCAGGACAGCAAGTTCGCCAGCATGCAGGCCGTGCAGAACGAGCAGGTGTTCCCCGTGGCGCTGACCGGCATCTACTGCTCCGGCCTGCACACGATGGACGGCATCCTCGCCTTCTCCGAGAAGCTCTACCCCGAGCTGTACGCCGGCGACACCGCCGAGAAGACCGACGGCGACGCCAAGGACACGAAGTAAGGCTCTGACATGGACTTCAAGAACGGCGTGATCCACGGCAGGCAGGTGTGGTGGATAGCCTGCATCCTGCTCGCGGCGGCCCTCGTGCTGTCGCTGCTCGTGGCCGTGACCATCGGCTCGGTGAACCTGTCGGTGGGCGACGTGTACGGCGTCATCGCCTACCACCTCTTCGGCATCGGCGACGCGGCCAAGTACGGCGACGGCACGGCCACGGGCGACATCGTGTGGCAGGTGCGCCTGCCGCGCCTCGTGCTCGCCATCGGCGTGGGCATCGTGCTGGCCGTGGTGGGCACCGTCATGCAGGCCGTGGTGAAGAACCCCCTGGCAGACCCCTACATCCTCGGCGTCTCATCCGGCGCCGAGCTCGGCGCCACCCTCGCCATCCTTATGGGGGTTGGCGCCTCCTGGGGCAGCGGCTACGAGGGCGTCATGGCGTTCTTGGGGGCGTTTCTCGCCTCGCTTGCCGTGCTTGGCATGGCAAGCGTGGGCGGGCGCGCCACGAGTGTGAAGCTCGTCCTTTCGGGCACGGCGCTTGCAGCCGTCTGCGGCGCCGTGTCCAACTTCCTGCTGTTCGTGGTCAACACCAACGACGGCGCGATCTCGGCCGTGGTGCGCTGGACCATGGGCAGCCTGGCCGGGGCCGAGTGGGGGTCCAACGAGTTCATGCTGGGCCTGGCCCTTGTGGGCGCCCTCTTCTTCTGGACGCAGTACCGCTCGCTCAACATGATGCTGCTGGGCGACGAGACGGCCGTGACCCTCGGGGCCGACCTGGGGAAGCGCCGCATCGTCTACCTGGCCGTTGCGTCGCTGCTCATCGGCTTTGCCGTGTACGCCGCAGGCATCATCGGCTTCGTAGGCCTGGTGGTGCCCCACATGGTGCGCATCCTCTTCGGCACCGACCACAAGAAGCTCATCCCCCTGTCGTGCCTGGTGGGAGGCATCTTCCTGCTGTGGGCCGACGTGCTGTGCCGCGTGGTGCTGCCCCATCACGAGATACCCATCGGCATCCTCACCGCCCTGGTGGGCGCGCCCGTGTTCGTCTACCTCATGGTGCGGCGCAAGTACGGCTTTGGGGGTGGCGAGTGATGGCGAACGAGACGAGCGCCGCGCAGGTGAGCGCTGCGGCCCTGCCCCCCATCGACGTGCAGGCCAAGGAGATCCTCGCCGAGCTGGGAGGCACGCAGATCCTGCACGGCGTGAGCCTGCAGGCCGCGCCCGGCACGCTCGTGGGCCTCATCGGCCCGAACGGCAGCGGTAAGTCCACCCTGCTCAAGTGCATCTACCGCGTGCTCAAGCCCACGGGCGGCGCCGTCTACCTCGACGGCAAGCCCCTGAGCGGCTACAGCGTGCGCGAAAGCGCCAAGCGGGTGGCGGTGCTCGCCCAGCACAACTACTATAACTTCGAGTTCTCCGTGCGCGACGTGGCGCTCATGGGCCGCTCGCCGCACAAGGGCGCCATGGAGCGCGACAACGCACAGGACTACGCCATCGTGGCGGACGCCCTGCGCACCGTGGGAATGGACGGCTTCGAGACGCGCTCGTTCTCCACGCTCTCCGGCGGCGAGCAGCAGCGCGTCATCCTCGCGCGCGCCCTGGCCCAGCAGACGCCCTGCCTCATCCTCGACGAGCCCACGAACCACCTCGACATCAAGTACCAGCTCGAGCTCATGGACATCGTGAGCCGCCTCGACAAGACGGTGCTGTGCGCCGTGCACGACCTCAACATCGCGGCCATGTACTGCAAGCGGCTCTACGCCCTCAAAGACGGCCAGGTGGTGATAAGCGGCGCGCCTGAGGAGGTCATAACGCCCGAGGTCATCCGCGACGTGTACGACGTGGACGCCCGCATCCTCGTGGACGACGACGGCGTGCGGCACGTGCTGTACCACCCCGGCTCGGCGCAGGCACGCTAGCGAGAGGGGCGGGCGGCTACGCGCGGGCAGTCGGCGGC
>CAVJGP010000037.1:0-25322 GCA_963648855.1 Alistipes onderdonkii
GGTCGAAGGCCAGGCCGGCGAAGGTCACATGGGTGCCGAGCGAGACGGTCATGTCGCCAGACGCGGCGGCGCCCTTCTCGGCGGCCTGAGCGACGGTGCCGGCCACATTGCCCGCCGACGAGGACTCCGCGGTGGCGGCGAAGGCGGGCGCGGCCAGGCAGGTGCCCGCCACAGCGAGCGACACGGTTGCGGAAGCGACGAGCTTGATGGAGCTGCGCATGAATCTCCTCCTTGAGACGGGGCCCGGCATTGGTGGTATGGGCGATGAGCGCTCCCACCCAACCTGCAGGGCCGCAAATAAAAAAGCCGGCAGCAGTATAAACTGCCGCCGGCTCAAAAGGCCTAGCGAATGACGTCGCAGCCCATGTACGGGCGCAGCACCTCGGGCACCGTCACCGTGCCGTCGGCGTTCTGGTAGTTCTCCAGGATCGCCGCCATGGTGCGGCCGGCGGGCAGGCCGCTGCCGTTGAGCGTGTGCACGAGGCGCGTGCCCTTGAAGGCGGCCGGGTCGGAGTAGCGGATGTTGGCGCGGCGGGCCTGGAAGTCGCCGCAGTTGGAGCAGGAGCTGATCTCCTTGTAGGCGTTGTAGCTGGGCAGCCACACCTCAAGGTCGAAGGTCTGACGGGCCGAGAAGCCCAGGTCGCCGCCGCACAGGTTGATGATGCGGTAGGGCAGGCCAAGCTGCTGCAGCACATACTCGGCCTCCTCCACCATGGCGGCCAGGCAGGCGTCGGACTCCTCGGGCTTGGCGAAGTTGACCATCTCGACCTTGTCGAACTGGTGCTGGCGGATGATGCCGCGCGTGTCGCGGCCGGCCGAGCCGGCCTCCTCGCGGAAGCACGGGGTGAAGGCGGTGTAGTGCTTGGGCAGCGTGGCGGCGTCGATGACCTCGTCGCGGTGCAAGTTGGTCAGCACGACCTCGGCCGTGGGGATGAGGTACATGTCCTCGTCCTCGCCGCGCACGTGGTAGAGGTCCTCCTCGAACTTGGGCAGCTGGCCCGTGCCGTAGAGGGTGTCGCGGTTGGCGATGATCGGCATCCAGAACTCCTGGTAGCCGCGGGAGGTGTGCGTGTCGATGAAGTAGTTGATGAGGGCGCGCTCAAGACGGGCGCCCAGGCCGGCGAGCACCGTGAAGCGGGCGCCGGAGAGCTTGACGCCGCGGTCGAAGTCGAGGATGCCCAGGTCGGTACCCAGGTCCCAGTGGGGCTTGGCGTCGATGCCCTCGGCGGCGAAGTCGCGGGGCGTGCCCCAGCGCTTGACCTCCACGTTGAAGGTCTCGTCGAGGCCCTCGGGGGCGGCGTCGGCGGGGATGTTGGGGATGCGGCTCAGAAGCGCGGTCTCCTGCGCCTCCACCTCGTCGCGGCGGGCGTCGAGCGCGGCGATGGTGTCCTTCATGGCGGCGACCTCGTCGCGCATGGCTGCGGCCTCGTCGGCGCGGCCGGCCTTCATGAGGGCGCCGATCTCCTTGGAGGAGCTGTTTCGCTTGGCCTGGAGCGCCTCGACCTCCTGAATCACCTCGCGGCGCTGGGAGTCGAGGGACAGGAAGAGCTCCTTGTCCCAGGAGCCGTGGCGCTTGGCCATGGCCGCGTCGAGAACCTCGGGGTGCTCGCGAAGCAAGCGAATGTCGTGCATGTCGTTCCTCCTGTTGTCAGCGGGCGACGAAAGGGCCCGCAGGGTCGGCGCCAGTTCCCGCTCCCGCAGGGGCATCGTTGGCTGGGTGTTGCATAATTCCATCATTTTAGCCCCTGAGGGCCGTCAATGTCGGGGTATGCTATCGCACGCATGTATCTACCACAGCTGGAGGAGCAATGGATTTCTTTTTGTGGCTGTTCGGTTGGCAGACCGAGTCGAACTTCACCCTC
The DNA here is from genome assembly GCA_963648855.1 of Alistipes onderdonkii. Lineage (GTDB taxonomy): Bacteria > Actinomycetota > Coriobacteriia > Coriobacteriales > UMGS124 > UMGS124. The sequence continues at coordinate 1,863 of CAVJGP010000037.1, forward strand.
TTTGGCCTGGACAACGGCGTGCCGTTCCTGATTTTCGGCGGCATGCTCGCCTTCATCGTCGTCGCCGTGCTCGCCGAGCGCAAGACGCACAAGATGTTCTACAACCACCCCGTCGAGGAAGACGAGGACTGGTGGGAGGACGACAACGACGACTGGGACGACGATGATGACGATGACGATGACGACGAGGACGACAAGTAGCATCCTCACGCATCGCTTCGACGTTATCCGCATCAACGAAAGGTGAGCACGTGGCACAGGACGAGGCTGCCGCCGAGCAGATTGACGCCGCCGCAGACGAGCAGGTCGAGCAGGTGGAGCAAGCAGAGCAGGAGGAGATTGCCCCCGGCAAGAAGAAGGTGCCGCTTCCCCTGAGAATCTTCGGCGCCTTCATGATCGTGTGGGGCGCGCTCGAAGTGCTCATCATGATCCTGGCCATCACCGGCTACGCCCTTGTGGCTGCCGGCGTGGTGCAGCCGGAGGAGATCTTCGCCAACGGCGGCATGCAGAAGCCCGAGATCGCCCTGCTCGTCGCCCTGCTCGCCACCAACCTCATCCTGGCGATCCTGGACTTCAGGCTCGGCGTGGGCCTCGCGAGGAACAAGCGCGGCAAGTCGGCGCAGCGGGCGCGCGCCATCATGGTGCTGCTCGTGGCACAGCTCATCCTGCAGATCCTCTTCTCGGGCGTGGGCCCCGAGCTCAACATCCAGGGCTTCTCGATCATCTTCATGATCGTGCTCCAGATTTACCTCGACCCCTCCCTTGTGGAGGAGCGTGCGCTCGACCGCAAGCTGCGCAAGCTCGACGCCCGCTCGCGCGAGGAGGAGCGCCTAGAGCACCTGCGCAAGTACGGCGGCAAGGCCCCCTTCAGGCTCACGTTCTTCAACCTGTTCTGGACCTTCGTCATCTGCGCGGTGCTCGGCGTCATCATCGAGACCATCTACTGCCTTGTGGTGGGCGCCGGCTACATGGACCGCGCGGGCCTGCTGTACGGCCCCTTCTCGCCCATCTACGGCTTCGGCGCGGTGCTCATGACCATCGGCCTCAACGGCATCCGCGACAAGAACCCCGTGCTCATCTTCCTGCTGAGCGCCGTCATCGGCGGCGCCTTCGAGTTCCTCGTGAGCTACCTGCTCCAGTACGCCTTCGGCATCACCGCCTGGGACTACACGGGCACGTTCCTCTCCATCGACGGGCGCACGAACGGCTTCTTCATGGCTGCCTGGGGCCTGCTGGGCCTGGCTTGGGTGAAGCTGCTCATGCCCGCCATCTTCGACCTCGTGCACAAGATTCCCTGGAACTGGCGCTATGCCGTGACGGGCGTGGCCCTGGTGCTGCTCATGATGGACGGCGGCCTCACGCTCGTGAGCTACGACCGCTGGTTCTCCCGCCAGATCGGCATCCCCGCCGGCACCGCCGTTGAGCAGTTCTGCGACGACAACTACCCCGACGACTGGATGGCCAACCGCTTCCAGACCATGACCATGAACGCCGAGAACGCCACCCGCAAGTAGGCGGACCTGCGGCACCACAGCCCGCCCATGCAAGCCCCCTCAGTTCACCCGGACCGAGGGGGCTTCGTCGTTTCAGGAGCAAAACGCGCCAGAGCGCAGTGCGCTTCGGCACATAAGCCCAGCCACACCCCTCCAGCCAAGGTGAGTTGAAGCGGCGCTGGTGCGTCAGCCGCAAGGCGGGACGCGGCGCGGTGTGCTTTCGCGCCACGCCCCTTCAGCCACCAGGACTGGGGCGGTCCCGGTGCGCCAGCCGCAAGGCGCAGCGGCGCGCAGTGCGCTTCGGCACATAAGCCCAGCCACACCCCTCCAGCCAAGGTGAGTTGAAGCGGCGCTGGTGCGTCAGCCGCAAGGCGGGACGCGGCGCGGTGTGCTTTCGTGCCACGCCCCTCCAGCCACCAGGACTGGGGCGGTCCTGGTGCGCCAGCCGCAAGGCGCAGCGGCGCGCGGTGTGCTTTCGCACATAAGCGCCGCTGCAACGCGGCGGATGGTGTGCCAGGACCGCCCCAGTCAGCAGTCGTAGACGGGTTCGCCCATAATCTTGGTCTCATACAGCCCCGCATCGAACTCGCTTCGAAACGCCGTAGTACGCAGCAGACTCCGAACAGCTCTAATCAGCGGCGCGGTACCTGCGGTCTTCAAGATGACCAGATCCACCGTCTCTACCTGCAGGGGGACGAAGGTCAGGTTGTGGAGCTGGCGGGAGGGGCGCTCGCTCGTGATGGCGACGTTGGCCAGGCCGCGGGAAACCATGAGAGCCTGGGCGAGCTCGGAGGTGGCGGGGCGGTCGTAGCCGGTAAGGGAGTCGGGGCGGGCCTCGAGGTACTTGAGCTTCTCGTCGAGCAGGACGCGCGAGGCGGCGCCCCTCTCGCGGTTCGCGATGACGATGCCGGGCTTGAGCAGGTCGTTCCAGGCGGTGAGGCCCAAGGGGTTGAGGTCGGCCACGGTGAAGCCGACGCGCTGCTTGAAGAGGCGCAGCGACACGGCGGGCACGCCGGGGAGCATAGTGCGGATGTAGGGCGTGTTGTAGGCGTCCTCGCGCCCGCTCCAGAGGTTGACCACGCAGGCATGGCAGGTGCCGGCGTACATGCGCGCCAGGCTCATGTAGGGGTTGGCATGGGAGCGCAGCACCTTGAGGCCCAGGCTTGAGAGGTAGTTGGCCAGGACGTCGGCCGCCATGTCTTGGCCGCCGATCACCACGGCGCCCTTGGCCCAGGCAGGCAGCTCCTCAAGCACGTCGGAGGGCGCCGGCAGGGTGGCGAGGGCGGCGGCCTCATCTTGAGCTTCGGCAGGGCGCGGCTCCTGCTGGGTGACGCCGCTCTCGAGGCGTGCTCGGACGTCATCGTAGCGGAAGCGCATCTGGCGTCCCACGCGATATGAGGGCAGCTCGCCGGTGCGCGCCAGCTTGTAGACGGTGTTGCGGCTCAGGTGCAGGATGCGCGTGACGTCCTCCACGCGCAGGGCGTCACCCTGGGCAAAGCCCAGGTCGGTAGACTCGATGCGCCTGGCCGCAGGCAGGCAGCCCGCCGTTGTGCTCGTGTCTTCCACAGTCCCTCCCAAGGACTCGGTGAAAATGTGATGTTTCATACCACTTGGCATCAGTTGATATGCGTTGGCATGAGGATAGTGCAAGATGCCCCATAGCTATGTTGCAAATGCCACAAAGGGCGTATCTTGCAGCCAACAGCCAAGCCACGGCGGGCTGCGTACTTCAAGGCCGCTCGGCCCCATATCCTTACCCTCCCAAGGGACGAAGGCACGTCTGGGACGCCAGGCGGGTCTTCGTTTTTTATGGGCCCCTGCGCGCCCTTGCGCCGACGTTCAAGTATCCTTGTACGCACACGACACGGGAGGGGGCCGCATGGTCAACGTGCTCATCAGGGTCATACGCGTGCTGCCCATCCTTGCGGTGGTGGCAGTCGTCACCGCGCTGCTTTACGGCCTGCTTGTGGCCACGGGCACCCGGCAGCGCGCCCGGCGCATCCTCGTTGCCGTGCTGTCGTGGGTGAACGGGGCCCTCGCCGTGGCGTTTGCGCTCCTCACGCTCTACGCCCTCTTCGAGAACAACCCCTGGGTGCTCGAGGTGGCCGACGTGAGCGCGGGGCTGTTCGCCATCGTCTTCATCATCGTGAGAATCATCGCCTGGCGCATGCGGTACCGCGCACAGGCTCAGGAGGACAAGAAATGACCCAAGGGGTACGCATCGACCTCGTACTCGCAAAGCTCGGCAAGTGCCCCTCGCGCGAGAAGGCCCGGGCCGCCATCGAGCAGGGCCTCGTCTTCGTGAACGGCCGGCCCTGCACCAAGGCAAGCGTCACCGTGACGCCCTCCGACAAGATCGAGGTGCGCGGCAGCGCCTGCCCCTACGTCGGGCGCGGCGGCTTCAAGCTCGCGCGCGCCCTGGAGGTGTGGGGCATCGACGTGGCGGGGCTTCGCTGCGTGGACGCCGGCGCCTCCACCGGCGGCTTCACCGACTGCATGCTCCAGGCAGGCGCGGCGCACGTGTGGAGCATCGACGTGGGCCACGACCAGCTGCACGAAAGCCTCCTGGCCGATGAGCGCGTCACGAGCCTGGAGGGCCTCGACATCCGCGACGCCACTCCCGAGATGCTGGGAGGCGCGGCCGACTTCCTGGGGTCCGACGTCTCGTTCATCTCGCTGGGCAAGGTGCTTCCGAGCCTGGCCGGCCTCATCCATGAGGGCGCCTATGCCGTCTGCCTGGTAAAACCGCAGTTCGAGGCAGGTCCCGAGCACGTGGGCAAGCGCGGCGTGGTCAAGGACGCGCGCGTACACGCCGAGGTGGTGGGGCGCGTCGCGGCCCAGGCCCGCCAGGCCGGCCTTGCCGTGCTCGACGTGACGCACTCCCCCATCAAGGGGCCGGAGGGCAACATCGAGTACCTGCTCCTGCTCAAAAAAGGCCCCACCGACGCGCGGGGCGTCGATGGGGCCAAGATCGCCCAGGTCGTGTCCCAGGCGCATGCCGAGCTTGACTCCTAGTGACCGAACAGGCCGGACAGACCCTCCCCGATAGACGAGAACGTCTCGTGCACGGCCGAGGCTGCCTCGTCGACGGAGTCCTTGACGCCCTGGTTGAACTGGGCGATGTCTGAGCCCACCTTCTCGGCCCCAGAGCGCACCCGGTCGAAGAAGCCGCCGTCGGAAGACTCGCCCGCTGAGGTGCCCTGGGAGATCTGGGAGTCTGCAGCCCCCGTACTCGACTGATCGTCCCCCTGCGCGCTCGAGCCCTGCGAGCCCTCCTGCGCCTCCGAGCCTTGTGCGCCCGAGGCCTCCGCATCCCCCTGCGCCTCCGAACCCGTCGCACCCGTCCCGGAAAACGCCTCGCTCACAGCGGCACCCACCTGCTCGATGCCCTGCTGGGCGGCATCGGCCACCTCGCCGGCAGTCTGCTTGGCGTCGGCGTAACCGTCAAGCACGGGCTGGGCCTGGTCGAGCAGGTCGGCCAGATACGACAGGGTCTCGGCGAGCCTATCGCGCGCGTCGATGAGCTTGGTGAAGTGCAGCGTCCCCTCAAGCGAGTCGAGGGCCTGCACGTCGGCGTCGATGTCGACGTGCGACACCTCCAGGGCGCTCAGGGCGCCGTCCACCGAGTTCAGCATCGCCACGAGCTGCTCCACCCCCGAGGCGCTTGCTGCGCTGCCGCCCATGATGGACGACAGCGCCTGCAAGAGCGTGAGGTCGAAGGTGGAGCGCATGAGCGCGCTGGTCTGCGACACGGCGTTGTGCACCGGCATGACGGTGCCCCGCATGACGTCCTTGCCCACGGCAAGCAGGGAGCGCGCGCCCGACACGTCCTGGCCCAGCACGGGGAACAGGGCCGCCACGTTCCACTCGGCGCGGCCCAGCTCGCTTTGCAGCGAGTCGATGCCCGTGTTGATGCTCGCCAGGCTGGTGAGCACCGTGTCCATGTCGCCCGCCTCAACGGCGGCGTCGATGGCGTCGGAGTCCTGTTGGACCTGCTCGGCCACGGGCGCGATGCGCTGGTAGGACGCCCAGAGCAGCGTGCCCTCTATGCAGAACAGCGCCAAGACCAGCGCGAGCACGCACGTCTCAACCTTGCGCAGCACGCGCCGGTCGCGCTTCTGCGAACCCTCGGCCATGCCCGAACCACCTCCCTTGCCGCCCCAGACGGCTGGCTAGCGCTCCTCAGCCTGGGGCGCGGTGCCCCTCGCCATGGCGCGCAGGTACTCGAGGTTGGCGTCCACCTGGGCCTGGCACTCCTGCACCATCCAGGCGTTGCCCTCCTTGAACATGTGCTTGAAGCGGCCCTGGGGCTTCAGGAATTCCTCGACGGGCTTCACGCGACGCTGCTCGGTGAGGGTCCAGACGCCGTTCTCCACCTCGAAGAGCGGCCAGAAGTTGGTCTCGACGCCCAGGCGCGCGATCTCCACCGTCATGTCGAAGGGGATGCGCCAGCCGCGCGGGCAGGGGGCGAGCACGTTGATGAACGCCGGGCCCTCGGTGTTGATGGCCTTCTCGGCCTTGCGCACGAGGTCCTGCCAGTGGCTGACGGAGGCCTGCGCGATGTAGGGGATGTGGTGCGCGGCCAGGATGGAGGTGAGGTCCTTGCGGCGCTGCGCCTTGCCCAGGCCGCACGCGCCCACCTCGGAGGTGGTGGTCCAGGCACCGTAGGGCGTGGCGCCGGAGCGCTGGATGCCCGTGTTCATGTACGCGCCGTTGTCGTAGCACACGTACACCATGTCGTGGCCGCGCTCCATGGCGCCGGACAGCGACTGCAGGCCGATGTCGTAGGTGCCGCCGTCGCCGCCGAAGGCCACGAACTTGACCTTCTTGTCGGGGTCGATCTTGCCGGCGCGCTTGAGGGCCTTGAAGGCGGCCTCCACGCCCGACAGGGTGGCGGCGGAGTTCTCGAAGGCGTTGTGGATGAAGGGGACGTCCCAGGAGTTGTACGGGTAGACCGTGGTGGAAACCTCCAGGCAGCCCGTGGCGCTGGAAACGACCACGGGGGTGTCGCCCGCGCCCATGAGGACCTGGCGCACGGCGATGGAGGCGCCGCAGCCGCCGCACAGGCGGTGACCCGGGGCCAGTCGGCAGGGAAGTTCGCTGAGTTGCTTCAGGTTGGCCATCGTTGGTGCCTCCTTTCGTTAACGGTTGCCCTTGTAGGTGAGGGCGGGCAGGCTCGCAGGGTCTTTGAGCTCCTCGTAGATGTCGCGCACGATCTGGCAGGTGAGGTCGGCGCCGCCTAGGCCGTACATGTAGGCGCGCACGGGCACGGTGAGGCCCGCGTCGTACATGGCAGCCTTCACCTCGGCGGCGACGGGGCCGCCCACGCCGCCGAACGACTCGGAGCGGTCGAGCACGGCCACGGCCGAGCAGCCCTTGAGGGCCTCCACCAGCTCCTGGGCCGGGAAGGGCCTGAACACGCGGATGTTCACGACGCCCACGCGCTGGCCCTCCTCGCGCAGCTGGCGGGCCACGTGGCGCACGGTGCCGGCGGCCGAGCCGATGATGACGACGGCGCGCTCGGCGTCCTCCATGCCGAAGGTGTGCACGCAAGCCATCTCACGGCCGCAGATCTCAGACCAGGCGGCGAACACCTCGTCGATCACGGGGCGGGCGGCGTCCTGGGCGCGGCGGCACGCAAGCTTGGACTCCATGACGATGGTGCCGTTGGCGTAGTTGCCGTGCGCGATGGGCTGCGGCGAGGTGAGCAGGCCGTAGGGGGCCTCGTAGGCGCCCACGAAGCCGGCCACCGTCTCGTCGTCCATCATCTCGCAGCGCTCGTAGGCGTGGCTCGTGGTGAAGCCGTCGAGCGTGGTGAGGACAGGCAGCATGACCTGCGGGTTCTCGGCGATGCGGAAGGCGCACACCGTGTTGTCGTAGGCCTGCTGGGCGTTCTCGGCAAACATCACGATCCAGCCGGAGTCGCGCACGCCCATGATGTCGGAGTGGTCGGCATGGATGTTGATGGGCGCGGAGATGGTGCGGTTGACGTTGGCCATCACGATGGGCAGGCGCATGCCGGCGGCGATGGGCAGCTCCTCGTACATGAGGGCCAGGCCCTGCGACGAGGTGGCCGTGACCGCGCGTGCGCCGGCCGCCGAGGCGCCGATGGTGGCGCTCATGGCCGAGTGTTCGCTCTCAACGTTGACGTACTCGGTGTGCACGCGGCCGTCGGCCACGAACTTGTCGAACTCCTCGACGATGATGGTTTGGGGCGTGATGGGGTACGCCGCCATGACGTCGGGCTCTGCCTGGCGCATGGCGTTGGCCACCATGATGTCGCCCGAAGCCGCCAGAACGGTTTGAGTCGCCATTATGCCTGCACCTCCGCTTGCCTCGCGTCCTGCTCGTTGACCATGGAGATGGCCGAGAACTTGCACTCGCGGGCGCACACGCCGCAGCCCTTGCAGTGCTCGTAGTCGATGCCCGTCATCTTGCCGTCCTTGACCTCGATGGAGGCGTCGGGGCAGTACACCCAGCAGATGAGGCAGCCCTTGCAGGCGGCCTCGTCCCACACGGGGCGCATCGTGCGCCAGCCGCCCGTCTGCACCAGGCGCGACGTGCCGGGCTCGGGGGCCACGCAGCCCAGCGGGATCTCGTCGTACTTCCACGAGTCGTAAGAGGAAATGTCCCAGCTCATTTAAAAGACGACCTCCTCATAGGCGCGGCGGACGCTGTCGAGGTTGCCCGCGACGACCTTGGCGTTGAACTTCTTGGAGAACTCCCGCTCGATGTGGGCGAGCACGTTGTCCAGGGTCATGACGCCGCACACCCGCGCCATGGCGGCCACGAGCGGGGTGTTGGGGATGTTGCGCCCGATGGTGTCGAGCGCGATCTGCGTGGCGTCCACGCAGGCCACGGTGATGTCGGCGGGCACGCCCAGCGCCTCGCGCATCTCGGCGGGCGCCTTGCGCGTGTTGAAGATGACGGTGCCTGCGGGCTTGATGCCCTCGAGCACGTCCACCTGGCCCAGCAGCGTGGTGTCCATGACCACCACGATGTCGGGGTTGACCACGTTGTTGTGGATCTCGATGGGCTCGTCGCTCAGGCGCGTGTAGGCCTTGAGCGGGGCGCCCGTGCGCTCCGGGCCGAACTCGGGCATGGCCTGCATGTAGCGGCCGTTGCCCATGGCAATCTCGGCCACGAGCTGGGCCGCCGTGACGGCGCCCTGCCCCGCGCGAGCGTGCCAGCGGATCTCGGTAAGCTGTTGCATGAACTGTCCCTCTCCTCTCCTGTATGCAAAAAGAGCCGCCCGCGAGGCGGACGGCCCTCAAGACGTTGATGCCTGTCGCGGGCACCGCCCGCGGCGATTAGCGGTCGCCGATGCGCTCGATGAGCTGCTCGCGCTGACGCACGCCCAGGCCCTGAACGCGGCGGGACTCGGAGATGCCGAGCTCCTCCATGAGCTTGACGGTCTTGGCCACGCCGAAGCCCGGGACGGACTCGATGAGAGCGGAGACCTTCATGCGCTTGGCCACGTCGGTGTCCATCTCGAGCACCTCGGCGATGGAGACCTTGCCGGCCTTGATGTCGTCGCGCAGCTTGGCGCGGTCGTGACGGGCCTGGGCGGCCTTCGCGAGAGCCTCGGCGCGCTGGGCGGTGGTGAGGTTGGGCACGTTGCTCTTGGTCATAGAAAACTCCCTTTAGAAAAGCGAGAAGTTGCAGGTTGCATAAAAAGCAGGTCATAGCATTGCACACTTCACCTGCCATTTCAATGAGCTACAGCCGAAAAATAGCAAGATGGCCCGCGCGGCTGCAACGCGGCGCTCGTGGCATAGATACGCTCTGCCCGCAGGCCTTATCCCACGCGTTTGCCTAAAAACACACCTTTCACGTCCGGGCTGCACAGGCAACGCGCATAATTGCTCAATTCGCCCATCGACCTGAGAGGGAGCCATGGCGCTGATAAAGGAACTGACGGCGGAGTACGAGGAGTACCTGCGCGACGAGTCGCGAAGCACGGGATGCGCGCAGACCATCTCGTTTCCCCATGACACGCAGGAAGTGCAACAGGTCATCCGCGAGCTTGCCCAGCGCGACGGGCAAGAGGGCACGCGCACGCCCATCTGCGTGCAAGGCGGGCGCACCGGCCTTGCGGCAGGCGCCGTGCCCACGGGCGGCCACGTGATGAACCTGTCCAAGATGAACCGCTACCTGGGGATGCGCATGGAACAGGACCCGCAGGGGCGCACGCGCTTCTTCGTGCGCGTGCAGCCGGGCCTTGTGCTCTCGCAGCTGCGCAGCGACCTTGCCGACAAGGCAGTACCGCTCGCAGGCTTCGACGAGGAGTCGCTGCAGGCGGCGCGCGCGTTCCAGGAAGCAGGCGCGTGGTTCTTCCCCACCGACCCCACCGAGGTGTCCGCCACCATCGGCGGCATGGTGGCCTGCAACGCGAGCGGCGCGAGGTCGTACCGCTATGGCGCCGTGCGCCCCCACGTGAGCGGCCTGGTCGTGGTGCTGCCCAACGCCGAGACGCTCACGCTGCGCCGGGGGCAGGTCTTCGCCGACGGCCTGAGCCTGGACCTAGTAAGCGACGAGGGCACGCCTATCCATATAGATGTGCCCGGCTACGAGATGCCCCCGGTGAAAAACGCCTCGGGCTACTTCGCCGCGCCCGGCATGGACGCCGTCGACCTGTTCGTGGGCTCGGACGGCACGCTGGGCGTCATCTGCGAGGTGGAGCTGGAGCTTCTGCCCTGCCCGACCGTCACCTGGGGCGTGAGCTGCTTCTTCATGAGCGAGGCGCAGGCCATCGACTTCACGTGCGCCGTGCGCGCCCGGCTGGGGTGCGTGGACGCCTGCGAGTTCTTCGACGCGGCGGCGCTGGAGATCTTGCGCCAGCAGCGCCTGCACTCCCGCGCCTTTGCCGGCCTTCCTGTCACGCCCGACAAGGCGAACTGCTGCATCTACGTGGAGCTTGCCTGCCAGGGCGAGGACGAGGCGCTCCAGGCCCTCTGGGAGGTGGGCCGCATCATGCAGGAGTGCGGCGCCGACGAGGGCATGACCTGGGTGGCGCGCACCGACATCGACCGCGAGACCCAGCGCTTCTTCCGCCACGCGGTGCCCGAGAGCGTGAACATGCTCATCGACGAGCGCCGCAAGGCGGGCCACGCCATCACCAAGCTCGGCAGCGACATGAGCGTGCCCGACGCACGGCTCGCCGAGGTGGTGGCGATGTACCGCGCAACGCTCGAGGAGGCCGGACTTCAGAGCGCCGTGTGGGGCCACATCGGCAACAACCACCTGCATGTAAACGTGCTGCCCCGCGACGAGGCCGACTACGCCCGTGGCAAGGAGCTCTTCGGGCGCTGGGCCCAGACCGTGACGCAGATGGGCGGCGCCGTGAGCGCCGAGCACGGCGTGGGCAAGCTCAAGCGCGACTTCCTCCAGGCAATGTACGGCGCCCAGGCCGTGGCCCAGATGGCGCACGCCAAGGTGCAGCTGGACACGCGCGGCGTCTTCGGGCGCGGCAACCTCTTCGGCGAGGACGTGCTCGACGCCCAGATCCAGCGCAACGAAGAAAGGCAGGGCTAGCCCGATGAACAGCGTCGTTTGCATCAAGGCCGTGCCCTCGACCACCGAGGTCAAGATGGACCCGGTCACCAACACGCTCGTGCGCGACGGCAAGCAAAGCGTGGTGAACCCCTTCGACCAGACCGCCCTCGAGGTGGCCGTGCGCCTGAAGGAGCGCCTCGGCGGCGAGGTGTGCGCCCTGTCCATGGGCATCCCCGACACCGAGCGGTTGCTGCGCGACTGCATCGCGCGCGGGGCCGACCGCGCGGTGCTTCTGAGCGACCGTGCCTTCGCCGGCGCCGACACGCTGGCAACCTCCTACTCGCTGTCGTGCGCCCTGGACGGCCTGGCCAAGCAGGGGTGGTTCTGCGACGTGGTGATCTGCGGCAAGATGGCGGTGGACGGCGACACGGCCCAGATAGGCCCCGAGCTGGCAAGCGTGCTGGACGTGCCGTGCGTCACCGACGTCACCGAGGTGCTGGGCAGCGACGAGCAGAAGCTCACCCTGTGCCGCCAGACCGACGCGGGCCCCGCCGTGGTTGAGGTTGACCTGCCCTGCGTCATAACCGTGAACAAGGACGTGTGCACCCCGCGCATGCCCTCCATCAAGGGCGTCCGCGCCGGCATCGAGGGGCTCGTCGAGGTGAAGGGGGCCGACGCGGCGGGCGCCGACCGCAGCCGCATAGGACTTGCCGGCTCGCCCACGCAGGTGGTTCGCTCGTTCACGCCCGAGAGGAGCGGCGGCTGCATCCCCCTGGAAGGCAGCGCCGCCCAGCAGGCCGAGGCCCTCGCGGCTGTTTTTGAGGAGATGGGACTGTGACGGGACTCGTTATCGACGCGCAGAAGTGCCGAGGCTGCGGACGCTGCGTGCGCGCGTGCTCCAACGGCGCGCTTGAGATGGTGGAGCGCGTCGCGCGCGTGAACGACGCGTGCGTGCTGTGCGGCCTGTGCGTGGACAGCTGCCGCTTCGACGCCATCGAACTCGTGCGTGAGGAGCGCAAGGCCGGCCCCTTGGACGAGTACCGGGGCGTGTGGGTCTTCGCCCAGACGCAGGACGGCGCGTCCCTGCCGGTGGCCTGCGAGCTGCTGGGGCAGGCGCGCAAGCTGGCCGACGCGCGGGGCTGCGAGGTCACGGCCCTGCTGGCCTGCGACGACGCGCGCGCCGAGGGGCTTGGGCAGGCCAGCGCCGCCCTCGTGGCCGCAGGGGCCGACCATGTGATCGCCTGCGCCGACGCGAGCCTGGCCGACGGGGCCTGCGAGGCCTACACCGCGTGGCTGTGCGACCTCATCGAGCGGCGCAAGCCCGAGATCGTCCTGTTCGGGGCCACCGTCTTCGGGCGCGAGCTGGCGCCCTACGTGGCCGCCCGCGTGCGCACCGGCCTCACCGCCGACTGCACGGGCCTTGCCATCGACGCGCAGACGGGGCTGCTCCAGCAGACGCGCCCCACCTTCGGCGGCAACCTCATGGCCACCATCGCCTGCCCCCAGCACCGCCCGCAGATGGCCACCGTGCGCCCCGGCGTGCTGGCTGCCCCCGTGCCCGATGAGGGGCGCGCGGGCAGCGTCGAGCGCGTCGAAGGCCCGCGCGAGGTGCACCCCCACGTGCGCCTGATCGAGCGGCTCGCGGCGGCGCAGGACGACTCCGTGGCCGACTCCGAGCTGCTCGTGGTGGTGGGCCGCGGCATCGGCGCGAAGAAGAACCTCGCCCTGGCGCAGCGGCTCGCCGAGCTTCTCGGCGCCGACGTGGGCTGCTCGCGGCCGCTCGTGGAGCAGGGCTGGCTCGAGTACCCCCACCAGGTGGGTCAGACGGGCGTGTCCGTCTCGCCGCGCCTGCTCGTGAGCGTGGGCGTGTCGGGCGCCATCCAGCACCTGGCCGGCATCGGCGGCGCGGAGTGCGTCGTTGCCATCAACTCAGACCCCGAGGCCCCTATCCACGCCGCCGCCACCTACAGCGTGGTAGGCGACTGCGTCGAGGTCCTCAAAGAGCTCATCGCCCGCCTCGAGGCACGCGAAAAGTAGCCCGTCAACAGCGGCTCTCGTGGTTTGTTGGCTCAAACAAACCCACGGGGGCCGCACGCATGCCTCCTCCTTTGGTATCCTTGCCGAATTAGAATCGGTTTACCTTCGGCTGCAAAGGATGGGTCATGTTCGATAAACGCCTGCTTTCCATGGTTCCCGGCGCCTTGCGCTACATCCTGGCCGACGTCGCGCTGCAGTGGGTGGCGCTTCTGGCCAACGTGCTGCTCTTCATCGTGGTGGGGCAGCTGCTCCAGGCGCTGCTCGCGGGGCAGGCGAGCTTCTCCGACGCGGGCGGGACGGCGGTGACGGCGGCGTTCGCCATCGTCGTGCGCCTTATATGCCAGGCAGGGGCGCAGAAGATGGGGCTTGCCAGCGCGGCGCTCGCCAAGCGCACGGTGCGCCAGCTCGTCTACGACAAGCTCGTGGCCCTGGGCCCCAGCTACAAGGAGCGCGTCTCCACGAGCGAGGCCACGCAGCTGTGCGTGGAGGGCGTCGAGCAGCTTGAGGCGTACTTCGGCAACTACCTGCCGCAACTCTTCTACGCCTTGCTCGCCAGCGTCACGCTCTTCGGCTGCCTGGCGCCCCTGTGCACGCCGGCGGCCATCGTGCTTCTGTGCTGCGTGCCGCTCATCCCCATCTCCATCATGGCCGTCATGGCCATCGCCAAGCGCGTCATGGGCAACTACTGGAGCTCCTACACCGACCTGGGCGCGATGTTCTTGGAGTCCATCCAGGGCCTCACCACGCTCAAGGTGTTCAAGGCCGACGGGCGTCGCCACCAGGTGATGAACGAGACGGCCGAGGGCTTCCGCAAGGCCACGATGCGCCTGCTCACCATGCAGCTGAACTCCGTGGTCATCATGGACGTCTTCGCCTTCGCGGGGGCGGCGGCGGGCATCGTCGTCATGCTCAACTGCTACGCGGGCGGCCAGGTGAGCTTCGGCGGGGCCTTCGCCTTCGTGTTCCTCGCGGCTGACTTCTTCATCCCCCTGCGCACCCTGGGGTCGTTCTTCCACACCGCCACGGGCGGCATGGCCGCGGCCGAGCGCATGTACAAGATCCTCGACGCGCCGCAGGACAAGGCCGGCACGCGCACCATCAAGGCCGAGCAGGCCGACGTGGTGTGCAAGTCTGTGGGCTACTCCTACGACGGGCAGCGCACGGTGCTCGCCGACGTCGACTTCCGCGCGCCTAAGGGCAGCTTTGTGGGCGTGACGGGCGCGAGCGGCTCGGGCAAGTCCACCCTGGCGGGCGTCATCTGCGGCGCAAACCGCTCCTACACCGGGCGCGTCACCTTCGGCGGCGTGGACGCGCGCGAGGCGAGCGCCGAGAGCCTGCGCCAGACGGTGACCTACGTGGGCTTCCGCAGCTTCTTGTTCGCCAGTAGCGTCCGCACGAACCTGCTGCTCGCCCGCCCCAAGGCCAGCGACGAGGAGCTGTGGGACGTGCTGCGCCGCTGCCGCATCGACGGCTTCGTGCGCGCCAGCGGCGGCCTCGACGCCCCGGTGAGCGCGGAGGGCGCCAACCTGTCGGGTGGCCAGCGCCAGCGCCTCGCCATGGCCCGCGCCCTGCTGCACGACACGCCCGTCTACATCTTCGACGAGGCCACCTCAAACATCGACGCCGACAGCGAGGCCGCCATCATCGAGGCCATCGTGGAGCTGGCGCGCACGCACACCGTGATCATGGTGTCGCACCGCCTTGCCGCCCTCACCGGCTGCGACGAGATCTACGTCTTCGAGGACGGGCGCGTGGTACAGCGCGGCACCCACGCCGAGCTGGCCGGCACGCCCGGCGCGTATGCGGCGCTGTGGGCACAGCAGGAGGCGCTGGAGACCTTCGGCAAGCAGGCAAACGAGCAGGTGGAGACGGGCGCAGGCGAGGAAGCAAGCGGCGCGGGTGCCGGGGCGGCGCAGGCCTGCGCCGACGAGGGCGCGGCTGCGACCCGGGCGGCGCGGGCCCATGCCGACGAGGATGCCGGTGCGGCAGTGGGCGCCGCACGTCCCGCCGGCCACCAACCTCGCGTCCAGCGCGGCAAGGTGCGCACGATGCTGCAGCTCGTGAGGCTCACCCGCCCGCTGCTGCCCGTGCTCGCCGCAGCCATCGTCCTGGGCGTCCTGGGCTTCCTGGCCGCCATCGGCATCACGGTGCTGGCGGCCTCGGGGCTGCTGAGCCTCGAGGGGCAGGCCTGCTGGGTTGCGGCGGGCGTGGCCAGCGTCGCCGCCGTGTGCTGCGGCGTGGCGCGTGGGCCCCTGCGCTACGCCGAGCAGCTCTGCAACCACTACATGGCCTTCAAGGTGCTCGCCCTCGTGCGCGACAAGGTGTTCGCCGCGATGCGCCGCCTTGCCCCCGCCAAGCTCGAGTGCAAGGACAAGGGCGACCTCGTGACCCTCGTGACCTCCGACGTCGAGCTGCTCGAGGTGTTCTACGCCCACACGCTCTCCCCCGCCGCCATCGCCCTCATCGTGAGCCTCGTCATGCTCGCCTTCATCGGCGGGCAAGCACCGCAGCTCGTGCCGTTCGCGACCTGCGCCTTCCTGTGCGTGGGCGTGCTCGTGCCGTGGGCATCGTCGCGCTACACCGCTGACTCGGGCCTTGCCGTGCGCGAGGGCGTGGCGAAGATGAACACCTACGTGCTCGACTCGCTGCGCGGCCTCTCCGAGACGCTGCAGTTCGGCGCAGGGCGCAGTCGCTCGAGCGAGCTCTCCTGGCGCATGGAGGAGCTGGCCGCCACCGAGCGCAAGCTCAAGGGGCGCGGCGCCAACGCCATGGCGCTCTCGGGCGCGGTGGTGCTTGCCCTCGACGTGGCGATGATCGTGATGGCCGCGGCCCTCGTGATGCAGGGTAGCCTGGAATTCGGCCGCGCCGTCATGGCGGTGTCGGCCTTCATGGCCTCATTCGGCCCGCTCCTGGCCGTGGCCGCCCTGGGCTCCACCCTGCAGCAGACCCTCGCGGCAGGCTCGCGCGTGCTCGACCTGCTTGAAGAGGCCCCGCAGACCCCCGAGGTCGCAGACGGCATCGACCTGGACGGCTTCGAGGGCGCGGCGCTGCGCCGCGTGAACTTCTCCTACACCCAGGCCCCCATCCTCACCGACATCGACCTTGCGATCGAGCCCGGCCAGTTCGTGCGCATCGCGGGGTCGAGCGGCTCGGGCAAGTCGACGCTGCTCAAGCTGCTCATGCGCTTCTGGGACCCCCAGCACGGCGTGGTGGAGATGTCCGGGCACGACCTGCGCCGCGTGAACACCGCGAGCCTGCGCGACACGCAGGGCTTCATGGAGCAGGACACCTTCCTGTTCGCCGACTCCATCCGCGAGAACCTGCGCATCGCCAAGGCCGACGCCACCGACGAGGAGCTCATGGCCGCGCTGGAGAAGGCCGCCCTGCGCGAGCTGGTGGAGCGCCTGCCCCAGGGCCTGGATACGCCTTTGGCCGAGCTGGGCGACTCCCTCTCGGGCGGCGAGCGCCAGCGCCTGGGCCTGGCACGCATCTTCCTGCAAGACGCGCCGCTGCTGCTGCTCGACGAGCCCACGAGCAACCTCGACGCCCTCTCCGAGGCAAGCGTGCTGCGTGCCCTGCAGGCGAACCGCGCCGGCAAGACCGTCGTCATCGTGACCCATCGCGCGAGCGCGGCGGCTATCGCCGACATCACCTATTCCGTCGCCAATGGACGCATTAGTTAGCCGGAAACCCACTGCACCCTACGCGCGACAGCAAAAGACCCGCCTTCCCTGGGCAGTTCAGTCCAGGGAAGGCGGGTCTTCTTTGGAACGGGGGCTGGTCAGGGCTAGCGGGTCGACTTCTTGGTCGTCTTCTTCTTGGCGGCGGCCTTCTTCTTGGCCTCGAGCTTCGCCTGGCGCTCCATCTCGGCCTTGTAGCCCTTGTAGATGGGGATGGCGATCACGAGAAGCACCACAACGATGAGAACGGCGATGATGAGCCAGAACTGCCAGGCCTCGAGCGTCATACCAAAGAAATCCATGGTCGGTCCTTTCGTAGGAGTTGCGCGCAGCGCCGCGCGGCGGCGGAAACGTTGTGGGAAGTCTACCCCAGCTGTGGATTAGGGAAACCGCCTTTCGGCAAGAAAAAGGGGCCCGCCGGGCAGGCGGACCCCTCATGCACAATCTGTAGCCGCAAGGCCTTCGAAGCGCCCAGGCTTAGGCGAAGTACGCCACGCCGCCCTCGAAGATGGGCTGGTACTTGTCGCCGGGCACGTTGGCGTACAGGCCCGCGCCGGAACGCTCGGAGTGGCCCATCTTGCCGAATACGCGGCCGTCGGGGCTCGTGATGCCCTCGATGGCCAGCACGGAACCGTTGGGGTTCACCGAAAGGCCCATGCCGGGCACGCCAGCCTCGTCCACGTACTGCGTGGCAACCTGGCCCGCGGCGAGCATGGCGGCGAGCACCTCGTCGTTGGCGACGAAGCGGCCCTCGCCGTGGCTGATGGCCACCGTGTGCACGTCGCCCACCTCGCACTTGCTGAGCCAGGGCGACAGGTTGGAGGCAACGCGCGTGCGCACCAGGCGGCTCTGGTGACGGCCGATGTTGTTGAAGGTGAGCGTGGGGCAGGCCGCGTCCATGGGGCGGATGTCGCCGAAGGGCACGAGGCCCAGCTTCACGAGGGCCTGAAAGCCGTTGCAGATGCCCAGCATGAGGCCATCGCGGCCCTGGAGCAGGTCGCGCACCGCCTCGGTCACCTGCGGGGCGCGGAAGAAGGCCGTGATGAACTTGGCGCTTCCGTCGGGCTCGTCGCCGCCGGAGAAGCCGCCGGGGATCATGCAGATCTGGCTGGAGCGGATGGCCTGGGCCAGGCGCTCGGTGCTCTCGGCCACCTTGGCGGGCGTGAGGTTGTTGATCACGAGCGTCTCGGTCTGGGCGCCGGCGCGCTCGAAGGCGCGGGCGGTGTCGTACTCGCAGTTGTTGCCGGGGAAGACCGGGATGACGACGCGCGGGCGCGGCGTGCGGCCGCCCAGGAACACATGCGGGGCCTGCGCCTTGAAGCTCACCGGCTCCACGGCCTCGCCTGCGGCGCGATAGGGGAAGACGTCCTCGATGCCGTGCTCCCAGGCCTCCTGGAGCTCGGCCAGGCTGATGCGCTCGGCGCCGACGCGCTCGCCCGTGGAGGCAACCTCGCCGGGATAGGCCAGCTCGTAGGCCTGCGTGGTGGCGCCCAGGTGCGTGACGGCGATGCTGGAGATGCGCTCCTGGACGTGCGCGCCCTCGGCGAGCTCCACGATGAAGCTGCCGTAGGCGGGCACGAAAAGCTCGTCGACGTCGAAGGCGCGGTCGAGCTCGACGCCCACCTGGTTGCCAACGCACATCTTGAAGAGGGCCTCGGCCAGGCCGCCGTAGCCGGGCGTGGACACGGCAAGCGCCTCGCCCTTGCCGATGAGCTCCTCCACCAGGTCGAACGCCTCGAGCAGGCCCTTCTTGCCCGGCACGATGCTGCCCAGCTCGCAGGCAGGCTGGATGAGCACCAGGTCGTGGCCCGCGCCCTTGAGCTCGGGGGACGTGGCGCGGCCCACCTTGCCCACGGCCGTGGCGAAGGAGACGAGCGTGGGCGGCACGTCGAGGTCCTCGAAGGAGCCGCTCATGGAGTCCTTGCCGCCGATGGACCCCACGCCCAGGTCGATCTGGGCGTCGAGGGCGCCCAGGACGCTCGCCACGGGCTTGCCCCAGCGCGCGGGCTCGTCGCGCAGCTTCTCGAAGTACTCCTGGAAGGTGAGGTAGGCCTTCTTGTGCTCGAAGCCGGCGGCCACGAGCTTGGAGAGGCTCTCCACCACGGCCAGGTAAGCGCCCTGGTACTGGTTGGCGGCGGAGAGATAGGGGTTGAAGCCCCAGGCCATGCCGCTCATCGTGGTGGTCTCGCCGAAGACGGGCAGCTTGGCGGCCATCGCCATGGAGGGCGTGAGCTGGGTCTTGCCGCCGAAGGGCATGAGCACCGTGGCCGCGCCGATGGTGGAGTCGAAGCGCTCGGAGAGGCCCTTGTTGCAGGCCACGTTGAGGTCGGTGAGCACGCAGGTCAGGCGCTCGGCCAGGGTAGCGCCGCTCCAGGTGGGCGCATAGGCGCCGCCCGCCTCGACGCTCACGGCCTGGTGCTTGGGGGCGCCGTTGGAGGCCAGGAACTCACGGCTCACGTCGACGATAGTCTGGCCCTCCCACGTCATGCGCACGCGGGGCTCCTCGGTCACGCGCGCGATGGGCGTGGCCTCGAGGTTCTCCTCGGTGGCGTAGCCGATGAAGGTGTCCACGTCCTCGGGAGCCAGGGCCACGGCCATGCGCTCCTGGCTCTCGGCGATGGCGAGCTCGGTACCGTCGAGGCCCTCGTACTTCTTGGGCACGCGGTCGAGGTCGATGGCCAGGCCGTCGGCAAGCTCGCCCACGGCCACGGAGACGCCGCCGGCGCCGAAGTCGTTGCAGCGCTTGATGAGGCGGCAGGCGTCGCCGCGGCGGAAGAGGCGCTGGATCTTGCGCTCCTCGGGGGCGTTGCCCTTCTGCACCTCGGCGCCGCAGGTCTCGATGCTCTCGTGGTTGTGGGCCTTGGAGGAGCCGGTGGCGCCGCCGATGCCGTCACGGCCGGTGCGCCCGCCCAAAAGCACGATCACGTCGCCGGGGGCCGGGGTCTCGCGGCGCACGTGGTCGGCCGGGGTGGCGCCCACCACGGCGCCGATCTCCATGCGCTTGGCGGCGTAGCCGGGGTGATAGAGCTCGTTGACCTGGCCGGTTGCCAGGCCGATCTGGTTGCCGTAGCTGGAGTAGCCGGCGGCGGCGGTGGTCACGAGCTTGCGCTGGGGCAGCTTGCCGGGGATGGTCTGGCTCACGGGCACCGTGGGGTCGGCCGCGCCGGTCACGCGCATGGCCTGGTACACATAGCTGCGGCCCGACAGGGGGTCGCGGATGGCGCCGCCCACGCAGGTGGCCGCGCCGCCGAAGGGCTCGATCTCGGTGGGATGGTTGTGCGTCTCGTTCTTGAAGAGGTAGAGCCAGTCCTCGTCCTGGCCGTCGACGTCAACCTTCACCTTGACGGTGCAGGCGTTGATCTCCTCCGACTCGTCCAGGCCGGTGAGGATGCCCTTGCTCTTGAGGTAGCGCGCGCCGATGGTGCCCATGTCCATGAGGCACTGGGGCTTGGCGTCGCGGCCGAGCTCGTGGCGCATGTCGAGGTAGCGCTCGTAGGCGGCCTTCACCTGGGGGTCGGCGATCTCGACGTCGGTGAGGACCGTGCCGAAGGTGGTGTGGCGGCAGTGGTCCGACCAGTAGGTGTCGATCATGCGGATCTCGGTGATGGTGGGGTTGCGGCCCTCCGAGCGGAAATACTCCTGGCAGAACTTGATGTCGGCCAGGTCCATGGCAAGGCCGCGCTGCGCGATGAAGGAGGCCAGGCCGGCCTCGTCGAGGTCGCAGAAGCCCTCGACCGTCTCCACCATGGCGGGCTTGGGAAACTCCACGTGCAGGGTGGCGGGCAGCTCAAGGGAGGCAAGGCGCGCCTCGACCGGGTTCACCACGTAGTGCTTCACGGCCTCCACGGCCTCGGGGGTCAGCGCGCCCGACAGGACGTAGACCTTGGCGGAGCGGACCTCGGGGCGCTCGCCCTGGCTGATAAGCTGCACGCACTCGGCGGCGGAGGCGGCACGCTGGTCGAACTGGCCGGGCAGGAACTCCACCGCGAACACCGCGTCACCCTCGGCGGCCTCGAAGCTTGCAGAGGCCACATCGGACTGCGGCTCGCTGAAGACGGTGGGCACGCAGGCCTCGAAGAGCTCCTGCGAGATGCCCTCGACGTCGTAGCGGTTGATGAGGCGCACCGACTCAAGCCCCTCGATGCCCAGGATGCCCGCCAGCTCAGCCTTAAGCTGCTGAGCCTCCACGTCGAACCCGGGCTTCTTCTCCACGTAAACGCGCGAAACCATGTGACCCCACCTTCGGATAGACCGGCCAGTTGCGATAGCGCATACGCCGCACATGATAAAACACGCGCGCACGCCCCGCCCACTCACCCGCGAAAACCCGATTCGCCGCACTGTACCTGCAGATTCGTTTCGTCTTGCGCACGTGCCCCTCGCGCGGGGTGCGCCTACGAGACTGCGCTAACCCAAGCCGCGGCCCGCCGCCAGAGACCCTCTAGCTGCTCGGCGTCTGCCGGCTGCTTATCGACGGACTTAAGGTCAGTCAAGGTGTAGACGGCCAGCATCACCGTTGAGCCAGCGTTTGTGCCGAGCGGGCCCGCCTTGACCTTCTCGCCCAGGTAATCGCTCCACACCACGTCGTCGGAATCGGCGCAGTACACCTCCACCACCGTGCCGTCGCTCAGGGGCAAACGCAGGGCATTCTCTACGCAGTCGCCTTGGTCTGCCTTTGCGTAAAACAGCCGTTCGCCCGTCTGGTCGAAGGCCGAGTCGTCCACCAGCTCGCGAGGCACGACGACCGACCAGGCGGGAGACGTAACCGTCAGCGCAGAGTCTCCCAATACGGCCGTGACATCGGTGCCCCGGCTCGATGCTTCCTCGAATCCCCGCAGGATGCAGGGCTGTCCATCAAGGCTCGAGTCCGCCGCAGCACTCGAGCGCGTATCCGGGATGGATGGACCCTCCGCCACCTGGCTGTCCTTCGAGAAACCCACCTCCTTGTTTGCACCCTGCGCCGCTACAAAGTCCGGCACGACCAGGGTCAATGCAGCTATGACCGCAATCCCCGAAGCAACGCAGGCAAGGCTGCGCATATGCATCTTCGTTTCCGTTGCCATAATCGACACTATCCTTTCTTCCAGCGAACCAGCGCCCAGACTCGCCGCAAAACTGCGGCCCGGGGCGGCATGGCTTTGGGCAATATCGAGAATCAAGTGCGCGTATGCCTTCCTGAGCCTTGGCGTGCACCTGCGCACGACGGCCTCGTCGCAGGCAAGTTCCACGTCGCGCGAAAAGAGCGCCATGGCAGCCCAGACAAATGGGTTGAACCAGTACAGACAGGCAACTACCAGGCAAAACGCTTTGCTCAGGGCATCAAGGCGCACGATGTGGGCATACTCGTGCTCCAAAGCAAGATGGGCTGCGGCCCAGTCGCCCCAGTTGAAGCCCAACGGCATCACTATCGCTGGGCGCACGATTCCGTACGTCATGGGGCTGTCTACATGCATGCTGCACACAAGGCGAATTCGTCGCCTGGTGCTTCGCGTCTCTAGCCAACGCCTCACCCGGTCGTCTTCGACCTGTCGCGCGTCTTTGTAGCCACGCATGCCATGCAGGTACAGCACGCCCGCGCCAAGCAGGGCGACGACACTCCCAGCAAGCCAAATAGCAGCTAGAACGTCGCCGCAACCCAAGAAAGCACCCATCGAGGAAAGGCGCGAGGATGAAGCAGCCGCGGCCGGTGCCAGGCCGTCGTTCGCTGACGCCACCTGGCTAGATAAAGCACGGATGGCTGAATCGTACGCTGGCGCGCCGCCATCCCCATTGCCTGCCGTGATCCCGATTCCCCGCGCCAGCCGCGCGGCGCTCGACAAGATTCCCTGATCGTCCGCAAGCTCAACTGGAACGGCCAGCCCCCATGGCACAACAAAGCGCGCGAACACGATGAGCCACAGGACGCACACCGCCCACTTTGGCACCGTCTTGCACAGTGGCTTTCGAAGCGCCATAAGCGCAAGAACAAGCACGCTACCCTGTATGCAAAGCTGCAGGGGGCTTAGAAGCGTGACGTACAACCCGGCCCCCTTCCTTTGAGACCGACTAATCTTTCGAATCTATGAGCGCCCTCAGACGATCGATGTCGTCCTGCGACGCTTTCTTGTCACCAACAAGAAACGAGAACAGCTTGTCGACAGACCCATCAAACACCCTCTGTACCAGGTCGTTCGTCTCACTGATCTGCATGTCGCGTTGTGAGACGAGCGCATGGCACACATAGCCCGGCTCCTCACGCTCAATGGCGCCCTTCTTCACGCACCGCGAGATAAGCGTGTAGGCAGTGGCCGCGCTATAGCCAAATTCTTCTGCGAGCGCGTCGGAGATGCTTTTAGCGCTCGCCCGATCGCCGCTGCGCCAGATAACTGACATGACATGCATTTCGGTTTTCGAGAGCGACAACGCCATGCGAACCTCCAACGAGGGCCTTCCAGGACAATCCGCGCTTGATTATAGCCTCCCTTCTCGCCTTCTTATTCTACAGTTGTCGTACGACATTTGTAGAATAACATTTTGACCCTCATTTGCAAAGCCTCCCCTGTCCTATTTGCAATTCCGCTCCACCAAAAAGCCCCCGCTGACACCAGTCAACGGGGGCTTCGAAGCGCACGAAGCGGTTGCGCGTGCTTAGCGCTTGGAGTTGGCGAAGTCGCGGGCGACCTTCTCGGCGGCGGCGAGGCGCTCCTGCTCGGGGGTCAGGGGCTCGGGGGCCGCCTTGGCCTTCTTTGCAGGCTCGGCCTCGGGCTTGGTGGCCT
>CAVJGP010000038.1:0-25221 GCA_963648855.1 Alistipes onderdonkii
GTGGATGGGCACGTTGATGCCCACGCCCAGGGTGTCGGTGCCGCAGATCACGGGGAGCAGCCCCTGCTGGGCGAGCTTCTCCACGAGCAGGCGGTAGCGGGGGAGCATGCCGGCATGGTGCACGCCCACGCCGCAGCCCAGCAGGCGCTGGAGGATCTTGCCGAACGCCGTGGTGAAGCGCGTGCCCTTCACGGCCTCCTTGATGCGCTCGCGCTGCTCCTTGGTGGCCACGCCGAAGCTCGCCAGCGACTGGGCGCTCTCAAGGGCGGCGTCCTGGGAGAAGTGCACCACGTAGATGGGGGCCTTGCCCTCGCGCAGCGCGATCTCCACCGTGCCTTCGAGCGAGGTCTCCACGAACTCGTAGGAGAGGGGCACCGGGCGGGGCGCGTCGGCGATCACGTCGACGGGCGTGCCGCTCATCTGCTCGAGCTTGGCGGCGATGGCGCTCGTGTCGCCCAGCGTGGCGCTCATGAGCAGGAACTTCGTGCTCGGCAGGGTGAGCAGCGGCACCTGCCAGGCCCAGCCGCGGTCGGTGTCGCCGAAGTAGTGGAACTCGTCCATGGCCACGTAGCCGATGTCGGCCGCCTCGCCCTCGCGTAGCGCCGCGTTGGCCAGAATCTCCGCCGTGCAGCACACGATCATGGCGCCGGGGTTGATGGAGGTGTCGCCCGTGATCATGCCGACGTTCTCCTTGCCGAAGACGTCGCACAGGTAGAAGAACTTCTCGCTCACGAGGGCCTTGATGGGGGCCGTGTAGTACGACTTCCACCCCTGGCACAGGGCCAGGAAGTGCATGCCGAGCGCCACCATTGACTTGCCCGAGCCGGTGGGCGTGCCCAGGATGACGTGGTCGCCCAGGACGAGGTCCATGATGGCCTCCTCCTGGTGGGGCCACAGCTCGATGCCCCTGTCGAGGCACCACTGCATGTAGAGCTCGAAAATCTCGTCGCCGGGCATCTCGGGGTCGCCCTCGTGCCAGATGGGCGCGCGCCGCCCCAGCGAGCCGGGGGCGAAGGCGTCGTCGGTGTCGGGGGTCTGGGTGCTGCTCTGCTCGTCGGCCATGCGGCGGTCTCCTCAAGGGTCGTGTCTCGTGCTTGGCAGGGTAGCATCAACCTGTGCCGCGCCGGGGCAAAATCTTTCCCAAAGAACGATTTGAGCAGGTAAAAAGCGTCTGCTTGTGCTAGTGTTCGGGGCCTTACACTGCCCCGGCGCCGCCGAGCGCCGCTTTGAGAGAGCGAGGATCGCACCTATGGGAATGGAGTTCAAGCGTCGCCTGCCCAACCCGCAGGACATCAAGGCCGAGATGGCGCTGTCGGCCAAGGCCGTGGAGCGCAAGGCCGCCTACGACGCCGCCATCGCCGCCGTGATGGAGGGCGCCGACGACCGCAAGCTCGTCATCATCGGCCCCTGCTCGGCTGACCGCGAGGACGCCGTGCTCGAGTACTGCACGCGCCTGGCCAAGGTGCAGGAAGACGTGGCCGACAAGCTCATCCTCATCCCGCGCCTCTACACCAACAAGCCCCGCACGCTGGGCCTGGGCTACATGGGCATGCTGCACCAGCCCAACCCCAACGGCGAGCCCAACCTGCTGGCCGGCATCCGCGCCATCCGCCACATGAACCTGGCCGTCATCGAACAGACGGGCATGTTCGGCGCCGACGAGATGCTCTACCCCGAGTACCACCGCTTCCTTTCGGACCTGCTGTCCTACGTGGCCGTGGGCGCACGCTCGGTGGAGGACCAGGAGCACCGTCTGGTGGCCTCGGGCCTCGAGGTGCCCGTGGGCATGAAGAACCCGCCGTCGGGCGACAACTCGGTCATGCTCAACGCCATCGTGGCCGCCCAGGCGCCGCACTCCTTCATCTACCGCAACTGGGACGTGCAGTCTACCGGCAACCCCTACGCCCATGCCATCCTGCGCGGCTACGTGGGCGCGAGCGGCCACAACCGCCCCAACTACTCCTACGACTATCTGGCCGAGGTGGTGGAGGCCTACGCCCAGCGCGACGTGAAGAACCCCGCCATCATCGTGGACTGCAACCACTCCAACTCCAACAAGCATTGGGACCAGCAGCCCCGCATCGCCAAGGACGTGCTGCACAGCTGCCGCCAGAACGCCGACATCGCCGGCATGTTCCGCGGCTTCATGATCGAGAGCTACCTGGTAGACGGTGGCCAGAAGGTGGGCGGCGGCGTGTACGGCCAGTCCATCACCGACCCCTGCCTGGGCTGGGAGAAGACCGAGCGTCTCTTGCACGATATCGCCGAGCTGCTGTAAGGCGCGTGCTAGGCACACGCAGGCGCGCAAGCACGCAGACATGCAAGAAGAAGGGCCGTCCGATTCAAACTCGGGCGGCCTTTTTCGTGCCGGCTGAAACATTTTCGGCCCGAAAATCGTTATAGAGAGTGAAAGGCGCCTTTCGTAAGGACGGGCAGACGACAAGCGGGGAGGTGAGCGGGTGCAGGACAGGGTTTGGTTTTCGGGCGTGGTGCGCCGGCACATGGACACCGTGTTCCGCGTGGCCTATGGGTATCTGCGCAACCACGCCGACGCCGACGACGTGGCGCAGACCGTGCTTCTCAAGCTGTGGCGCTGCGACACGGAGTTCGCCGACGAGGCGCACCTCAAACGCTGGCTTATCCGGGCGACGGTCAACGAATGCACCACGCTCTATCGCACGCTGCGCCGCCGGCCCGAGAACATCGACGACTACCTTGAGACGTTGGTCGCGCCTGCGCACGAGGCCGGGTCGGACGAGGCCGACCTTCTGCGCGAGGTCATGGCGCTGCCCGCCCGCTATGCGATGCCGCTCTATCTCTACTACTACGAGGGATACGACACCCACGAGGTGGCCGAGCTGCTCGGTGTGGCCGAGGCAACGGCGCGCACGAGGCTCGCACGCGGCCGCGCAAAGCTCAAGGAGATTCTGACGCAAGGGGAGGGTGGGAAATGAGCGCACTGAAGAGGGGCGGCAACATGGCAGAGAACGACATTCTGGAAAAGGCCGACGTCGAGAAGCTCAACCGTGCGTTCGACCTGCTCGCAGCCCCTGAGGCTTCCTTCGACAAGGTGATGAACATGACACGAGACAACGCTGCCGCACCCGCCGAAAAGCGCCTGCGCACCCACCGCATGACCCGCCGCGCCGTCCTTGCCTGCGCCGCCCTCTCCGTGGCGGCCGTGGGCACCGTGGCCTACGCCGCCGCGAGCACCGGCTTCTTCCAAACCGCGTTCGGGGACAAAGGTCAGCAGGACCTGGCGGCATACGAGGTGGAAAGCAAGCTGGGGTACACGCAGATAATGCCCGCCCGCCAATGGGCCGACGTCGACCTGGACGAGGCACAGCGCCTGGTAGGCGACTATGTGGAGGAGATTGACAAGTCGGTCAGCTTTGCGGGCTACACGCTCACGATAGGCTCGTGCGTCGTGGACGAGAACGGTCTGGCCGTGGCCGGCTTTGAGCTGGAGAACCCCGACGGCGTCCCCGTGAGCGATGACGGGCTTGCCGGCGCGTATGGTTACCTGAGCTTTGAAGCGACATCCGACATCGCCATGATCGAGGCGGCGGACCCATCGGGGGAGCATCGAGCTGACACGGTGGCGCTGGTGAACCGCGACGCCTCGACCGAGACGCGCGTCGTGGGCTCGCTCTACTTTGACATGGGCGCTCGAAGCGGCATGTCCGTCGAGGACGGTGTGGCCTGGTACCTGCTGCCGAGGGACGGCGCGGCGGAAACGGGAGCGTGCGACAAGATCTCGTTCACCCCCACGAAGCTGCTGCCCGTGCGTGCTCTTGCCACGCAGGACGGCGGCGTGACGGCGAGCATATCGGCGCTCGGGTTGGTCTTGAACACGCCCGACGACGCGGGGCAGCAACTCACGATGGCAGACGCCGCGACGGGCGAGGAACTGCAGGTGACCGCTCCCGAGTGGGTGACGCAGGCCATACGCGTCACGTTTAGCGATGCAAGCGAGTACGTGGTCAGGGACGGCGAGACGACGAACACCGCGGGTGGAAGCCTCGCCGAGGACTTCAGCAGTCAGTCTGTCATCTTCAACCGTCTGATCGACCCTGCGGACGTCGCGAGCGTGACCGTCAACGCTCCCGACCTCGGCGACCCGGATATCGTGCTTCTGCCGTAAGTCGGCGGTGGGGGATGCCGGGGCGCAGTGACCCGGGCATCGTCCTTCTGTCGTAGGTCGACGCTGGGAACACCGGGGCGCATTGAGAGACACGGCGCCCACGCTGGGGATAGACGGAAAAGGCCGCTCCTTTCGGGGCGGCCTTCTTATTGTATGGGTGCGGGTGGCGCGGCGCGCGCTGATGAGAGGAGAGGCGGGGGCGCTGAAGGCCCGGTACCTGCTACTTCTCGATGGTCTCCTTGGCGGGCTCGGGCAGGTCGGAACCGCAATGGCAGCACTTGACGGCACCGACCTTCACCTCGTCAAGGCAGTAGGGGCACTTGGGAGCGACCTTCTTGGGCTCGGCGTCCTTGCCCTTGCTGCCCACGAGCTTCTCGCCGGCCTTCTGGGCTTGGTTGATGGCCTTGACCAGGGCGAACACAACCACGGCTACGATGAGGAAGTTGATGATGGCGCTGATGAATGCGCCGAAGTCCACCGTGGCGCCGTTGAAGGTGACGGCCATGCCCTTGACCTCGGGGCTGCCGCCTATCATGGAGATGAGTGGGTTGATGATGTTCTCGGTGAGCGAGGTCACGATGGACGTGAACGCGCCGCCGATGATGACGGCGACGGCGAGGTCCATCACGTTGCCCTTGTTGATGAACTCCTTGAACTCGTTGAACAGCTTCTTCATGGTGCGGCGCCTTTCTGCGGTGGACGGGATTGCTAGGGAGAGACGGTGGCGGGGAACCTTACGCGGTCTGGAACTGGGCCTCTATCTCGTCGACGATGCGGGAGGTGATGCGCGCCTGGGACATGTCGCCCGTGGCCTGCCCCAGCTCGCGGGCACAGACGTCGCGGCGGAATATCTCCTCGCGGGCGGCCTGGCGCACGAGAGCGTCGTCGGTGATGGCGAAGCCCGCCATGTTGACGCCCATGTCGGTGGGCGATTGGTAGGGGCTCGTGCCGTAGAGCTTCTCCATGAGGGCCTTGAGCACGGGGAATGCCTCGACGTCGCGGTTGTAGTTGACGGTGGTCACGCCATAGGCCTGCTCGTGGAAGGGGTCGATGACGTTGACGTCGGCCAGGTCGGCCGTGGCAGCCTCGTAGGCCAGGTTCACGGGATGCTTGAGGGGCAGGTTCCACACGGGGAACGTCTCCCACTTGGCGTAGCCGGCGTGCACGCCGCGCTGCGACTCGCCGTAAATCTGCGACAGGCAGGTGGCGAGCTTGCCCGAGCCGGGGCCGGGCGCGGTCACCACGACGAGGGGCTTCGTGGTCTCGATGAACTCGTTCTTGCCGAAGCCCTCGTCGCTCACGGCGAGGTTTACATCACTAGGGTAACCCTCAATGGGATAGTGAAGGTAGCTCTTGATGCCCAAATCGGCGAGCTTGGTACGGAAGGCATCAACCTCAGGTTCACCTTGATAGCGCGTGATGGCCACGCCAGCGACGGGGATGCCGATCTTGTCGAACTCGCCGGCCAGGCGCACGACGTCCTCGGCATAGGTGCAACCCAGGTCGGCGCGCACCTTGTTGGAGACGACGTCGGCGGCGGCTACCGCGATGATGACCTCGCAGTCCTGCGAGATGGCCTGCAGGGTGCGGATCTTCACGTCGGGCTCAAAGCCGGGCAGCACACGGCTCGCATGGTAGTCGTCGAACAACTTGCCGCCGAACTCCAGGTAGAGCTTGCCCGAGAACATGCTGATGCGCTCTTTGATGCGCTCGGACTGCAGCCTCACAAAGGCGGCGTTGTCGAAGCCCTTTTCCATGCGCGAACCCCTCTTCCCGATGTGTGCCAGAACCTGCGTTTAAACACCGGGGGCTGATTTTACATGCGGATTACGCATGCTCAAAGAGAGGTGCGGGCGGCGCATAGAAACCGCAACCGTCCGCAGCCCAGGACTTGCGGGCTGCGGACGGTTGCCATGGCGAACGAGCGCTACTACTGGGCGAGTGCCACCTCGGGGCAGAGCCAGCGGGGCTGCTCGGGGCTCACCACGCGAGCGCAGGCGTAGGCGCGCGCAAGCGAGATGAGCGAGGTGCCCTGCCAGAAGCCCGAGGGCTGACGGCGAATGACGAGCGCGACGTCGGCCTTCCTGACGTCGAGCAGCGACAGGGGGAGCAGCAGCGCCATGGAGTCGCTCACGGGGTCGAAGACCGGCGCGCCCATCCGGTACGAGCGCCGCGCCGCCTCGAAGGTCTGCCAGGCGGCGTCCTCGAGCATGCGCGTGAGCCTGTGGTACACCACGGGCGTGCCCGAGATGAAGCGCGCCAGGCTCACCTGGGCCTCGCGCCGCGCGGAGTAGGGCAGAGACGCGTCGCCCATGCGGGCGAGCATGTCGCTGGGACCCTCCATGTCGGCCAGGGCGTCGCGCAGAAAGCCGCGTGGCAGGCGTCCCAGGCAGTCGTCGAGCAGGGTGCGGAAGTCCAGGCAGATGCGCGAGCTCTCCTGAGGCATCACGTCTTCTAAAGAGCTGAGGTAGCTGGCGGGAGCGGGAATATCGGGCAGCTCGGCGGTGATACGCCTGCCCAGCTCGCCCATGCCCGCGCAGGCGAACCCGGCCAGGTTCCACGGTGCCTGGGTGTCGGAGCCGCCCGCGTACTCGAGGCACGCGACGATGTCCTCCGAGGTGGGGGTAGTGAGGCCGGTGTTGAAGGCCGCGAAGTCGCCGCCCGCCGAGACGCAGAGCCGCCCCTGGGCCTGCACGCGGTGAAAGGTGGTCGCGAGGTACTCGCGCAGGATGCCGTAACGCGTGGCGCCCGCACTGCTCGGCTTGACGGCCGTGCCCGGATAGCTCCAGCGCTCGGGTGCGGCCAGGCGTGCGAGGTCGCCCAGGACCGCGTCCCACGAGCCGATGTGCGCGAAGCGGGCGAGCTCGCGGATGGGGTTGGCGGGAGACTGGCCGTAGCGCTTCGGGGATATGTCTCCCAGGTCAGACCACGCGCCGTCGTCGGCGAGGGGGAGGCCCTCAAGCGAGGCGGTCTCATGGGCGTCGCCCGTGCCGTCGTCGCCGTCGATGAGCGCGAGCGACCAGCGCATGTTCGCGCCGGGCTTGCCCGTGCGCTTGAGCGTCAGCTCCAGGGGGTGCTGGCCGTCTTCGCGCAGGTAGCGCAGGGGGAAGCACGCGCGGTTGCGCGAACCCGACACCATGCCCGTCGACAATGCACAGGCCCAGTCCTCGTCGAGCATGCCCATGAGGTCGATGCCTACGGGCAGGATGCGCGAGAGCGTGCTGAGAATGGCCGTGGGGCAGAAAACGTCGCGAGAGATGCTCTTGGGGTAGCTGGAGAGCACTTCAACCGAGGGAATCTGGCGCTCACGGTCGACGTAGGGGTTCGGCATGCTGCCCGAAAAGTCAATCTCGGCGGGCATGGCAGCGTCGGCGGTAGGCAGGGGGGCGGCAGCCGGAGAGGGGCTCGCGGGCTGCGGCGCAGGCACCTCGCTCAGCTGCGGGGTGGCAACGGGTACAGGCGCCGCTGTGGGCTGGATGACAGGCTGCACGGGGACTGCGGGCTCGGCGGCCGGGGAAACGGCTGCGGCGGGATGTGCGACGGGAGCAACAGGGGAGACCTCAATGGTCTGGGTGGGCGCGGGAGCGCTGGCGACCGTCGGCACAGCCTGCGCCGTCGGGTCAGGCTGCACTGCCGCCGCAGGTGCTACCTGGGCGGTCGCGGGCGCGGCGCTCGTAATGGGAGCGGCGGTCTGCACGACCGGCGCCTTCGTAACCGGCGCGCTCGCGCTCCGCCGGGCTGCCTGCGGCGCCTTCGCGGCGTGGGATGCGGATGCGGCTCGCGGCGCGCTTGCGCTCTGCGGCGCGGCGGCGGCTCGTGGTGCAATCGCGGCAGCGGGATGCGCGGGCCTTGCGGTGGGTGCGTTTGCGGCTCGCGACGCGCTTGCGGCGGGGCGATGCGCTGGCTTCGCCGCGGGCGCGGCCTGCTTGCGGCGTTCGGCGGGGGAGTCGGCGAGGTCGAGGACGAGGGAGTCGCTGACGCCCGACTCGATCCCCGCGTACGGGTCGTAGGTGACGCGCAGGCCCTTTCCGGCCTTCAGCTGCGAGATGGGGGTGGTGACGCGGGCCTTCTGGGCCTGCGCCGCCTGTTGGCGAGCCTGTTCGCGCGCCAGCTCGGCTGCCCTGCGCTCCTCGGCCTCCCGTGCGGCACGCTCCTCAGCCTCGCGGGCCTTGCGCTCGGCCTCTTCGCGCGCTATCCGTTCGGCTTCCTCGCGTGCGATGCGCTCAGCCTCGGCCCGCGCGGCCGCTTCTTGAGCCTCAAGCTCAGCCTTACGCTTTGCCTCTTCCTGAGCCTTGAGCTCGGCTGCGAGCTTGGCCTCCTTCGCCTCCTTCTTGCGACGGGCCTCGCCGGGCTTGGAAGGCTTGGTGGTGGCCTTCACGCCCGCCCACTGCGCCTTGCCGCCTTTCTGCTGCGCGGATTTTGCCTGCTTGCCTGCGGGTTTGGCAGGCTGCGCCTTGACCTCGGCGCGCTCTTGCTCGGCCTTTGCCGCCTGTGCGAGCGCCTCGTCGAGCTCGGGGCTGCGCAGCATCGTGAGCAGCACGCGTCCCTTCTTGAACACCTCCACGCGGACAGCCCCCTGGAAGTGCTTGGACTCCATCATGGCGCGGAACGTGTCGAAGCCCACGTCGAGGGGCTGCACGTCGTCGGCCGCAAGAATCTCCTCGCCGCGCTCTATGGTGACCTGTTTGCCGAAGCCCAGCTGCTCGCTGAGCAGCCGGTAGATGTAGAGTCTGTTTCCTGGTGTCATCGAGTCAGCCATGCGCGCGTCCTATCTATGAAAGCGCCGCCCGGGTTGGCCCTGGCGGCGCGGCGTTGTTGCTCGTATTTTCCCAGACTTCATGCCCCGTTGTGACGTAACGTCAAGCAAACATATATGTCCGCCTTCAAATTGCAGGCAACGGGCGGCGCGGCATCATGCGAAGGCGTCCTTGCGCGGGAATTCATCACCGAACGTCGCTCCCCTCTAAAGGCTTGGTCATAAACCATAATAGGCGTTATGTAAAGCTATAGCCTCAATACGTAATTCTTTTCCGCCCAGGTACCTAGCGTGTTGCAACACGGCACCCTATTACAAGTTTGAGGCGTGCCGTTCTTTCGTGCTGCAATCGTAGCCCCGCCACCTGACCTGCGGTTCGATGCGGCGAGGTAAGTCGTGCCAGTCGAACGCCCCGGGCCACTTCGGCCGTCGAAGCTTCGACGTTTTTCGCGCCACAGCGCGGTGGGTTGTGACTCTTCGCACGTCGTCTGCGTCGCCCCTACCGGCTCATGCGCGCACGGGCACGGTGGAGGATGCACTCGGCGGCGACGCTCACGGCAATCTCCGCCGGCGTCTCGGCCTCGATGCCTATGCCGATGGGCATGTGCACGGCGGCGATGGCCTCCGGGGACACGCCGGCCTTCTCCATGAGGTCGCGTGCGACGCCGATCTTGCGCCGCGAGGCCATGAGACCCACGTAGGCCGGCGGCTGGCGGAGCACCTGCTCCAGCACAGCGAAGTCGCCCGCGTGGCCGTGCGTCATGATGAGGACGTAGTCGCCCTCATCCAAGGTAAGCGAGGCGTGAATGTCCTGGTAGTCGCCCACTATGATCTGCCGGGCGTCGGGGTGCATCGAGGGTTGGGCGAACTCGGGTCGGCACTCGAAGAGCGTGCAGTCAAAGCCGACGGCAGACAAGGCGGCGATCACGGCGCGCCCCACATGGCCCCCGCCGAAGACGACGGCGCGGATGGGCAGGTCGATGGGCATCACGAAGAAGCCGTCCATGCGGCAGGCCGGCTGCTGCTTGGCCGACGACCTTCCGGCGGGGCGCGCGGCCACCTGGGTCAGTCGCGCCATTTGGGACGTCAGGGCCACTTGGGCCGTCTGGGACAACGGGGTCGTCTTGGCCGTCCGGTTCGTCTGGTTCGTCAAGGTCGTCTGCATCGTCTGGGCCACCTGCTCGGCCTGCGCCGACGAGGTGCTCTTGCCTTCCGTATCCCCCAGCGTCTCGGCGGCACCCTGCGCCTCGGCAATCCCCCGTGCCTCGGCGGCGCCCTCGCCCCTCGCATCCCCCCGCACACCGGCGGCACCCTGCGCGCGGCAAGCCCTGCAAGCCTCGGCAATCTCCCCCTCGCCCGCACCCGCAAGCATCTCGCCGTCCGCCCCCACGAGGGCGACCTGCGCCTCGAAGGGCTCCTCGCCTTCGTGGCATGCCAGCGCCAGATATCCCGGCCTGCGTTCATCCAGGCAGCTCAGAAGGCCTGTCACCACCGCGTTCCAGCCTGCGTCGGCCGCGCCCACGCTCGTGTACAGCAGGCTCGCCTCGCCCCCGCACACCATGCCCAGGCTCTTCTCCCCTTTCGGTTTGAGGCCCACCGTCTCGCAGCGGCACGAGGCCTGGCCCGCGAGCTCGCGCGCGCGAGCTATCGCATGCGCCTCAACCTTGCCGCCGCCCACGGTGCCGCACACGAGGCCCTCGCGCGACACGAGCATCTGCGAGCCGATGTGGCGCGGCGTGGACCCCTTGCTGTCGACGATGGTGACGAGCACGGTGTCGTTGCCTTTGCCCTGCTCAAGCAGTATGTGCTCTGCAATCTCGCGCATCGTTGCCCTCGTCCCATCCCCTCAAGCTGAGCCATCAAGCGCCCTGCAGGGGTGCCGGACGGCTTCGGTCGCCCCGCTCGTACACAAAGCGAGACCCTTGCCAAAACCCGACTGACAATACCCGCCGCCGCCGCATGGGTCAACGTCTCCACAGTTCAAGCAATCTACCAGCAACAATAGGGCCTCTTGCTCGGGCCGGCGTCGCTCATCCCGGGCGCCCGACACCGAAAGATGGTCATGCCGTGCGCGGCATTGCGGGGGTGCCCCGGGGCCGTCCTGGGGCGTTATCATGTTCGCGCAAACACGAGTCTGGTGCGAAAACAGCAGGTACGGGAGCCAGCGGATTTGATTGACCTGAAAGAAGTCCTGGTCGCAAACGGCCTGGCCATGCTCATGATGTGCTACCTGCTCCACTGCCGCAGGAAAAACCGTGAGAGCGTCAACAGGGAAGACAAGATCTACGACTGGATGTGCGCGACGAACCTGGCGGGAGCCCTGTTCGAGACCGTCGCCTTCCTCATCGACGGGACGAACTTCTTCGGTGCACGAGTCCTCGCCTACCTGTCCAACAGCCTGTGCTTCCTGGGCACGGTCACCATCGGCTTTCTCTGGAGCCTCTACTGTGACCTGCGCATTTACGGGAACTACAAGCACATGGTGCGGCGCATGAAAGTCCTTTGCATCCCCTGGTTTGTCGAGGTAGCGGCCATTCTCATCAACCTTTCCGGATGCGGCCTCATGTTCACGATTTCCGAGACCAACGTCTACCAGAGGGGCGCGGGCGCGGCGATCGGCTATGTCTCACTTTTGCTGTACTTCGGCTACAGCGTGCTTCTGGTGCTACGCTCGCGCAAAAACGGCAACAACCTGCACTTCTTCCCCATCCACTATTTCATCGGGCCCTGCCTTGCCGGCGTGCTCATACAGTTCCTCTTCTACGGGATCACGATGTCGTGGATATCCGTGGCTGTGGCCATGGTGTTCGTGCAGATGCAGACCTATGCGGAGAACATCTACAAAGACGAGCTGTCGGGCCTGTTCAACCGCAGGTTTCTCGACCGCACGCTCGAGAACGGCCCGCAGGCCGGCGGCTCCTTCTACGGCATCATGCTCGACATCAACGACTTCAAGAAGATCAACGACAACTTCGGCCACAGCGCAGGCGACCGGGCCATCAGCGCGCTTGGCGACGCGCTGTTCCGCTCGATTCCCGACGGCGCGAAGGCCATCCGGTACGCTGGCGACGAGTTCATCGTGCTGCTGCCGGGTTTCGACGAGCCGCAGGTGATCCGCGCCATGGACGAGATTCGCGCCGCCCTCGACGCGATCAACCGCTTGCAGGCCGAGCCGTTTACCATGCACGCGGCCATGGGCTACGCGAAGTACGGGCTGGATGAGGACGCCGAGACGTTCCTGCGCCATATGGACGAGAAGATGTATGAGGAGAAGCGCGCCTTCCATCAGGCGAAGTGACGAGCGGAGTTGCATGCGAGCCGCCGGCCGGCGCACGCCGCCGCGAGCCGCTGGCCTGCGCCGCCGCAAGCTGCTGACGTGCGCTGCGTGCGAGCCGCTGGTGTGCGCCGCCGCGGGCCGCTGGCCTGCGCCGCCGCAAGCTGCTCGCACGGGCGAGGCAAGGTCGCATCGCAAGCGCGGTCACATCCACGCCCGCGCGGCATGCGCTCCCCCATCTCGCGCGTCATTACCCCCGCCCGCGCGGCATGCGCTCCCCCATCTCGCGCGTTATTACCCCCGCGCAGTCCCGCCGAGCGCCCCCGAGAGGTGCAAGACGGCCTCGAGCACGCCGCCGGCGATTGCGAGGCCCTTGTCGGACACGAGCCGGCAATACCCCTTGTCGTCGCGGGGGTCGACGTCGCCGCATTTCAGGTGGGCCTTGGCATGCACGCCGTCGGCCAGAAGGCCGCGCAGCATGCCCGTGAGCATGGCGACGACGGGCTCCTCCCCCACATAGGCCACTACCTGGCCTTGCTCCACGTGGTCGCCGATCTTTGCCACGCCACGGAAGATGCCCTCGCACGGCGCGCGCAGCACGCGCTCGCCCGCAAAGCCGCCGATGAGGCCCGGAATCGCCGTATTGGGCAGCGCCGCGCCCTCGTAGTACACGCGCCCCAGGGTGTGCCCGCGCATCGTCTCCACCACCGCATGGCAGTCCACGCCGGCGGTAAAGCCCGGCCCCAGGGCCACCACGATGGGCGCCATCTGCATCGAGGTGCCCAGGTTGCGCTTGGCGAGGATGGCGTCCACGAGCACGTCGGGGCCTAGTTCGACGCTCGCGCATACTGGGTCCACGAGCACGGGAATGACGTCTCCGCAGCTCAGGAGCTCGCGCATGTGGGCAAGGTCACGGGCGCGGACGGCTTGCACGCCCTCCACCTCGGCCACGCCCGCATGCACAGCCTCGCTGAACGCCACAGTGCGGCGCACGGTGAGGGGCTGGGCCACCTCCGTCATTGCCACGGCCATCCCGCTGCGCCACAGGCGCAGGGCCACGGCACTCGCAAGGTCGCCTGCGCCGCGAATCAGCACAAGCATTGCAGCTCGCCCCTCTGCAGGCTCCCTGCCACCACGGGCGTACTCACAAGCGCAGCGACCGCTTCGGCGGCCTGCCAATCCTGCGGCGAGGCCACCTTGTTGATGAGCAGCACGTCGTGCAGGCCCTCGGCCTCAAGTGCGCGTGCCAGGGCCTCGGGCGTCACCGCGTCGTCGGGCGTCAGGCCTGTGAGCTGGGCAAATATCTCCGGGCGGTGACATACTTGCGAGATGGGCCTCCCCACGCCGTCGATGCCGGCCACGCAAACCACCCGGCTCGCGCATGCGGGGATCACCGGCTCGTGGGAGGCGTGTGCCTTCAGGGGCAGGCCCTTCGCCCCGTCGGCCTCCACGATCACGTAGTCGGCCAGGCGCGCAAGCTCCTCAAACGCCACGCGGGGCGCGTCAAGCTTGCCTGTGGGCGCGTGAATTGTTCCCACGCACACCAAAGGGCTGCTCGCAAGCGCCGCCTCCACCTCGCCCAGCCCGGCGTCGAGCACGACGGGGCACCAGTCGGGCACGTACATCTTCGTGCTCGTGGCCACGATGACGCGCGCCCCCGCGCCCGCCGAGAGCTCCTCGGCGAGCGTGCGCAGAAGCGTCGACTTGCCGCCGGCCCCGATGATGGCGCAGACTCCCCGCCCCGCCTGCAATGCCTCGCACAGAATGGCTAGCCCTCCCGCTTCGCGAGAAGGATGTGCTCGGGCAGCACGGGCAGCTCGCGGTGCCAGACGCCCGTGGCGCGGTAGATGGCGTGCACGAGAGCCGGGGCGGGCGTGTTGATGACGATCTCGCCCAGCGACTTGGCGCCGAAGGGCCCCGTCGGCTCGTAGGAGTACTCGAAGGCCACGTCCATCTTGCCCACGTCCAGGCGCGTGGGTAGACGGTAGGTCAAGAAGCTCGACTCGCGAATCTTGCCCTTGGGCGTGCGCGTGACATCCTCCATGAGCGTGTGGCCGATGCCCTGCGCGAGGCCGCCCTCCACCTGCACGCGGGCAAGCGCCGGGTTGATGGGGATGCCGCAATCGACCACGGCCGTGTAGTCGAGCACCTGCACCACGCCGGTCTCGCGGTCGAGCTCGATCTCGACCATGCCCACCATGTAGGGCGGCGGCGACACGGGCGAGGAGTGCGTGGCCGTGGCCTCGGCGGGCAAGTCGCCGCGCGACTGGCTCTTGGCGGCGATGGCAGGCAGCTCGGCTGCCTGGTCGGTGCCGGGGCGCACGACACGGCCACCCTCGAAGCGCAGCTCAGACGCGTCGCAGCCCAGAATCTCGGCCGCGATGGCGCAGAGCTTCTCCTTGAGCTCGTCGCAGGCCTTCTCCACGGCCATGCCCGTGACGTAGGTGGTGGAGGAGGCGTAGGAGCCCGAGTCGTACGGGGAGGCGTCGGTGTCGGCGCCGAACACGTACACGTCGTCCACCGGGCACTCCATGTGCTCGGCCACCATCTGGGCCAGGATGGTGTCGCAGCCCGTGCCCATGTCGCCCGCGCCGATGGCGAGCATGTAGGTGCCGTCGTCGTTGAGCCTCACGGTGGCCGAGCCCGTGTCGATGCCCGCCACGCCCGAGCCCTGCATCGACATGGCCATGCCTGCGGCGCGCACCTTGCCGTTGCCCATGTCGCGCACGGGGTACTTGGCGTCCCAGTCGAACATCTCGCGGCAGCGCTCCATGCAGCGCGGCAGCGCACAGGAGTTGGCCACCTCGTTGTTGTACGAGGGCATGGTCATCCCCTCGCGCACCATGCACTGCAGGCGCACCGCAGCCGGGTCGAGGCCGAGCGTCTCGGCGAGCTCGTTCACCGTGGTCTCCACGGCAAACTGGCCCTGCGTGGCGCCGAAGCCGCGGTACGCGCCTGAGGGTTGCACGTTGGTGTATACCACGTGGTTCTTGAAGCGGTAGGCCTCAAGCGAGCCCGTGTAGAGCGGGATGGACTTGTGGCCGGAGAGGCCCACGGTTGCCCAGCCGTGCTCGCCGTAGGCGCCCGTGTTGGAGAGCGTGTCCACCTCGATCGCCCGGATGCGCCCGTCGTTGTTGGCCCCCAGGCGGATCTTCACCTGCATCTCGTGGCGCGGCGACCCGCAGGTCTGCGCCTCCTCGCGCGTGAAGACGCACATGGCGGGACGGCCCGTCTTGAGCGTGACGAAGGCCGGGTACATCTCGCACACGGCGGTCTGCTTGGCACCGAAGCCGCCGCCGATGCGCGGCTTCTCCACGCGGATGCGGCCCTTGGGGATGCCCAGGGCGTGCGACAGGATGCGCCGCACATGGAAGACGATCTGCGTGGAGGCGATCACATGGAGGCGTCCGTAGCGGTCGAGCTCGCTGAAGGCGCGGAACGTCTCCATCATGGCCTGGTTGTAGGCCTTGGTGTGGTAGGTGCGCTCCAGCACGATGTCACAGTCGGCCAGCACCGCCTCGATGTCGCCCGAGCCGTCGTCGCCGCAGGATAGGAGGTTGCGCTTGGGGTCGCCGCCGAAGTTGCCCAGGCTGCGCCAGTCGTCCTCGGGGTGCACCACCGAGGGGTTGTCCAGGGCCTGGCGGAAGTCGAGCACCGGCTCCAGCACCTCGTAGGTCACCTTGATGAGCCGCAGGGCCTTCTTGGCGGCCTGCTCGTCCTCGGCGGCCACGATGGCCACCACGTCGCCCACATAGCGCACGTGGCGGTCGATGATGAGGCGGTCGTAGGGGCTTGTCTCGGGGTAGGTCTGGCCGGCGTTGGTGAAGCGCTGCGTGGGCACGTCCTGCCAGGTATAGACGCCCACCACGCCGGGCACCTTGAGCGCGCGCGAGGTGTTTATCTCCTGCACGATGGCGTTGGCGTGGGGGCTGCGCAGCAGCTTCACCACAAGCGCGTCGCGCGCGATGTCCTGCGTGTAGACGGGCTTGCCGAGAAGCAGCTGCAGGGAGTCCTTCTTGCGCACGGCCTTGCCCACCGACTGGTACTCGGGCCTATCCATTGAGCTCGCCTCCCTGGGAGCCACGGGTGTCGAGGTAGGCGCGGATGCCGCGCAGCTGGCCCTGGTAGCCCGTGCAGCGGCACAGGTTGCCGCTCAGGTAGGCCAGTATCTCCTCGTCGGTGGGGTCGGGGTTCTCGCGCAGAAGGGCGATCGTGTTCATCACGAGGCCCGGGTTGCAGAAGCCGCACTGGTCGGCGCCCTGGTCGGCGATGAAGCCCACGAACTCGGATGCCTCCGCCTGCAGGCCCTCCAGGGTGAGCACGCTGTGGCCGTCGGCGCGGGCCGCGAGCACACCGCACGACAGGACGGGCTTGTCGTCGAGCAGCACCGTGCACAAACCGCAGGCAGACGTCTCGCAGCCGCGCTTCACGCTGAAGCAGCCGTGGGCGCGCACGAAGTCGATGAGGAGCATGTCGGGCGCGATGTCGGCGCTCGTCTCCTTGCCGTTCAAGGTGATTTTGACGTCCATTACAGCGCCTCCCCCAGCGACATGAGCGTGCGGCGCACGAGCACGGGCACAAGCGCCCGGCGGTACTCCGCGCTGCCCCACATGTTCGACCTGACGGTCACGTTTTGGGCTGTGTAAGCAGCAAACTGCTCGGCGCTCTCGGCCGTGATGCCTCCGGCGAGAATCCCCTGCTCGTCGCGCAGGACCATCGCGCGGCCCGGGCGTGCGCCCACCACCACGCGATACTCCCCCGCTACCTGGGAAGCCGCGCAGTTAAGCGAGGGCAGGTCGGTGCGCTGCTTGCGAACGGCCTGGTAGGCGAAGGCGCCGGGGCGCTTCTTCACGACAAGCGCGCAGATAATGTCGTTGTCGGGCTGCATGGCGGCGAATTCCTCCAGCGGCACGAGACCAGCCTTGTGGAGCTCGACGTGGCTGTCCATGGCCATGAAGAGCGTGAGGATGTCCGAGAAGCCCATGCGCCGCCAGAGGCTGCCGCCCAGGGTGGCGCAGTTGCGGAACTGCACGCCCACGATGTCCTTGAAGGCGGACTCCACCGCGCCGCAGGAGTAGGCGGCGAGGCCCGGGTGCTGCTCCAGCTGGCGCAGAGTGACCATCGCGCCCAGGCGGAACTGCTCCTCGGTCTCCTCGATGCCGTCGAGCCCCAGGTCGCACAGGTCGATGGCGGTGCTGTGGGTGCGGCGGCTCATCTTGAGCCACATCATGCCGCCGATGAGGCGGTTGCGCCGCTTCTGGTTGAGCTCCCAGGCCTCGTCCAGGCTCTGCGGGCGCACGTATTTCTGGAAGGTAATAATGGCAGACGCCCCAAAGGTCGAAGATTGCACAGACGCGGCCATTATACTGAGGTCTACCAGGACGTTGAGCCTCAACGCCAGCCCTTCCCGCCCGACCGTCGAATCAGCAAAGCGAGCATGCCATGGACACCCAGACGCAGATGAGAGAAGCGGGTCGCGAGGACGACAGGGTGCTCGATGGAGCGGGGCAAGCCTGGGTAGCGGGTCGCGTGGTCGCCACCGGTGGCGGGGTGCCCGTAGGGGTGGGACAGTCGGCGGAGAAGGCGCTGGAGACCGACAAGGGCCGTGGCGAGCTCGATGGGGCGGGGCGGCCGGGCCGGGGCGGGACTACGAGCGGCGAGGGCGAGAAGGCTGAGCCGAGCCGAGCAGCCTGCCGGGCGTTGATGGGCGCCACCGATGCCGCGCCGGGGGTCGGCTGCGTCATCATGGCGTCGGGGCGGGCGACGCGCTTCGGGTCGAACAAGCTCATGGCGGAGCTGGCGGGCAAGCCGCTCGTGCAGCATGTGATAGAGGCAAGCGAGGGGCTGTTCGCGCGGCGCGTCGTGGTCACGCGCCATCCCGAGGTGGCGCTCCTCGGCGAGGCGCTTGGGGTCGAGGCCGTCCTGCATGATGAGCCGGGCCGCGACGACACCGTGCGCTTGGGGATGCACGCCTTGCAGGGATGCGGGGCCGTCATGTTCATGCAGGCAGACCAGCCGCTCATCAGCCCGCGTACCATCGCGGCCCTGTTGTCGGCATCGCGCATGGAGCCGGGCTACATCTGGCGCGCGAGCTTCGAGGGCACGCCGGGGGCGCCCGTGCTCTTTCCCGCCTGGGCGCGTCGCGAGCTGTGCGAGCCTCCCGCCGGCAAGGGCGGCGGCTTCGTGGTGAAAGCGCATCCCGAGCTGGTGAGGTACGTCGAGGCGGCGAGCCGCTGGGAGCTTTTCGACGTCGACACCGTGGACGACCTGCGCGTTTTGAAGGAGCATGTGGCACAGGAGGGATAGCGGACGCTTCTCGTGGCCGCTCTCGCGCGAACGGCCGCGGCCTTCCCGCACGCCATCTGCCTGACCCGCGCGGTTGCGGCCAGCCCGCACGCCGCGCTTCTCCCTGCACGCCTCCCCCGCCGCACGCAAAAGGGCCCGGGCCGGCAGCTGAATTCAGCGCCGTCCCGGGCCCTTCTCGCTTGCAGGCACGTCTTGCGCCGTACGCTCCCTTAGATGCTCGCGTCCTTCTGGAAGGGCGTGGTCTGCTCCTTGGGCAGCACGGCGTTGAGGATGATGGCCATGAGGGCCGCGGCGGTGATGCCCGAGCCGCCGAAAATGAGGTTGATGGCCTCGGGGGCGCCGGCCAGGACGGCGGAGTTGGCGCCGATGCCGTAGCCCAGGCCCAGGGCCACCGACAGGATGGAGAGGTTGCGCGGGGTCAGCGGCTCGCGCGTGATGAGCTGGATGCCGCTCACCACGATGGAGGCGAACATGATGACGGCCGCGCCGCCCAGCACCGACTGCGGCATGATGGAGACCACGGCGCCCAGCTTGGGGCACAGGCCGCACAGGATGAGGAAGATGGCGCCGCAGGCCAGGGCCTTCCTGTTCACCATCTTGGTGATGGAGACGAGGCCCACGTTCTGGCTGAACGAGGTGTTGGGCAGCACGCCGAAGAGCGCGGCGAAGGAGGAGCCCAGGCCGTCGCACATGACGCCGCCGGAGAGCTCCTTGTCGGTGGCCTCGCGGTCCATGCCGCCCTGGGTGACGCCGGAGATGTCGCCCACCGTCTCGACGGCCGTGACGATGAACATGATCATGACCGGGGCGATGGCACGCATGTCGAAGACGGGCTCGATGGGCATGAAGTCGGGGATGGCGAACCACGCTGCGCTGGCCACGCTGTCCCAGTTGATGACCCAGGCCTTGGTGACCTCCACGCCGTCGGCGTTGATGACGGTCGTGGGCAGCACCAGGCCCATGATGGAGGCCACCACGTAGCCCACGATGATGCCGATGAGGATGGAGGACGCGCTCACGAAGCCGGTGGTGAAGTGCTTCACCCACAGGATGACCACCAGCACGATGAAGGCCAGGCAGAAGTTCTCGAACGAACCGAAGTCCGCCGCGCTGCTGCCGCCGCCGAAGGCGTTGACGCCCACGCTGATGAGGCTGAGGCCGATGGAGAGCACGACGGTGCCCGTGACGATGGAGGGGAAGAACCTGCGCAGGGGTTTGAGGAAGAAGCCCAGGACGGTCTCGAACAGGCCGCCGATGATGGAGGCGCCCATGATGGCGGCGTAGGACACGAGGCCGCCGCCCATCGAGGCCACCACCGAGTTGAAGACGCCGATGAAGCCCGACGAGGTGCCCATGATGATCGGCACCTTGCCGCCCACGGGGCCGATGGCGAAGAGCTGCACGAGGGTCACGATGCCTGCCACGAGCATGGCGTTCTGCAGCAGGCTCAACTGGACCGCCGCGAACTCGCCGCCCGCGATGCCGCAGGCGCTCGTCACGATGAGCAGCGGCGTGAGGTTGCCCACGAACATGGCAAGCACGTGCTGCAGGCCCAGCGGGATGGCGTGGCGCAACGGCATCTTGCCCTCGAACGAGAACACGCCGAGCTTCGTCGGGTCCTCAGCGGGGGCTTGGGCCGTGGAGGTCGAGGGCTGGCCGTCCGGACCGCCCTGCTGCTTCTCATCTGTCATTTGCATCTCCAATCAAAAAGGCAGCAGAACGCACAATAACATCACCATCGTTACCTGAATGTTACGCGTTGCATCCGCCACA
This sequence comes from Alistipes onderdonkii, assembly GCA_963648855.1. GTDB lineage: Bacteria > Actinomycetota > Coriobacteriia > Coriobacteriales > UMGS124 > UMGS124. The sequence continues at coordinate 20,254 of CAVJGP010000038.1, forward strand.
TCTTTCCATGCGGCGAGGCCCGCGCCGGCCCCTTGGCGACCCATCCAGCCACGCGAAGCCCTCCCCGCGGCATTCTCGCAAGCACCTTTCTTGAAGACTGATATGCTATGCCGTTATGTGAAAACGCACGGCCGCCCCGCGCACGAAACGGCACTGCGGCGGCACCACCTCCGGCATGCAAGGGAGACTCACCATGCAAGACGGCAAGACCGCCCACGAGCGCGAGCAGTTCGCCTCGCGCCTGGGCTTCATCCTCGTGAGCGCAGGCTGCGCCATCGGCCTGGGCAACGTCTGGCGCTTCCCCTATATCACGGGCGAGTACGGCGGCGGCGCCTTCGTCCTGCTCTACCTGGTGTTCCTTGCCATCTTCGGCCTGCCGATCCTCGTGATGGAGTTCGCGGCGGGCCGCGCCAGCCAGAAGAGCATCGCGCGCAGCTACGACACCCTTGAGCCCGCCGGCACCAAGTGGCACCACATCAAGTGGGTGGGCCTTGTGGGCAACTACCTGCTCATGATGTTCTACACCACGGTGGCCGGCTGGATGGTGGCCTTCATGGTGAAGAGCGCCACCGGCGAGCTGGCCGGCGCGAGCGCCGAGGAGAGCAACGCCATCTTCAACGCCCTGCTCGCCGACCCGGTGCAGATGCTCGTGTACATGGCGATCGTGGTGCTCATCGGCGTGCTCGTGTGCCGCGTGGGCCTGCAGAAGGGCGTGGAGCGCATCACGAAGGTGATGATGAGCGCCCTGTTCGTGGTGATGATCGTGCTCTGCGTGCGCGCCGTCACGCTGCCCGGCGCCATGGACGGCCTGGCCTTCTACCTGCTGCCCGACTTCGACAAGCTCTTCGGCCAGGGCCTCAACACCACCCTCGACGCGGTGTACGCCGCCATGGGCCAGGCGTTCTTCACGCTCTCCATCGGCGCGGGCTCGATGCTGATCTTCGGCAGCTACCTGGGCAAGGAGCGCTCGCTTCCCGGTGAGAGCGTGCGCATCGCGGGCGTGGACACCCTCGTGGCCCTCATGGCCGGCCTCATCATCTTCCCGGCGTGCTTCGCCTTCGGCGTGGAGCCCGGCAGCGGCCCGGGCCTGGTCTTTATCACGCTGCCCAGCGTCTTTGAGCAGATGCCCCTGGGGCAGCTCTGGTGCACGCTCTTCTTCCTCTTCATGAGCTTCGCCGCGCTCAGCACGGTGATCGCAGTGTTCGAGAACATCATGAGCTTCACGATGGACCAGTGGGGCACGCCGCGCAAGAAGGCGTGCCTTGTCAACGGCATCCTGCTCTTCGTGCTGAGCCTGCCGTGCCTTCTGGGCTTCAACGTGCTGTCGGGCGTGACGGTGCCGGGCATCGGCGACATCCAGAGCGTGGAGGACTTCATCATCTCCAACAACCTGCTGCCCTTCGGCGGCCTCATGCTGCTGCTCTTCTGCACGCGCAAGCGCGGCTGGGGCTTCGACAACTTCCTGGCCGAGGCCAACGCGGGCGAGGGCCTGAAGTTCCCCCGCTGGACGCGCGGCTACCTCACCTACGTGCTGCCCATCCTCATCGTCGTCATCCTCATAGGCGGCTGGATCCCGGTCATTCAGTCCTGGCTGGGCATGGCATAAGGCTTCGGACCCGTCACGGCGGGCGCGTTTGACCCCCAAACTGGTCCAAACCGCCCGCCTGCGTTCGAAAAAGTACGCTAGTCGGTATTCTAATGTCGTCTCGCTGGTTGTCCCAAAATGCGGCAAGCCATCTACCAGCACTGATAGAAATCGCGGACGACAATCAAGCACCAGGCTTCCATTAGAATACCGACTAGCGGAAGTTTGGTGCACATCGCGCACCCATAGTTCGAGATTGGCCCCGGCCTTCCCGCACTGGAGGGCCGGGGCCAAGCATGTGCCCCTGGCCGAAGCGGCTTCCCTACGCCTTGGCAGTGTCGAAGTCGACGATGAAGCCGCGCTTGGCACGTTCGAGCGATTTGATGTAGTAGTCGTCAATCATGTCGTTGCCCATCGTGGAGATGCGCTCGTCCTCGGCAAATCGTTAGCGTTGCTTAAAAGCGGGCATTCTCGGAGTTGCGAGGGCGCCCGCCTTGCATATGGCGAATGATGATGCGCGGCCACTCGACGTTCCTTGCGAGCGGCTCACACAAGCCCAAGCACGCAGTCGGTGTACGCCAAGGGTCTCGCCCTGCGACAGGGCACCGACGTTTCCCCCGAGCCACTCGATACCCGAAGGCTCTCTGGCCAGATGGCGGTCTCGCCTACGTGCGGTCCGCGCCGTCGCCCGTCCCCATGTGCCACTCCACGATGGCCTGCGCATACTCGGCCTCGATCGGCCGGCCTGCCATGCCCGCCGCCGCATGCAGGGACAGGTAGGCACCGCGCTTCACCACTACCTCGATGTCCTCCACCATGCCGGCGAAGAACCACCTGCGCACCACGGCAAACCAGCCCGCCGAGATGAAGTGGGCGCAGTCAGCATAGGTGAGGAAGCCGAAAAGCGGCTTGCCTTCCAGGCCGTACTCATACTCCAGGTGATCCACCGTGAGCTCTTCCTCGAGCAGCTCGGCCTGGGAGTAATACGGACTGACACCGGCGTTGACCAGGATGGCACGGGCAAGGTTGGGATAGGCGCGAAAGAGCTCCAGGCTGTGGGCGCGTTCGGCAAGAAGCTCGCTCACAGCCTCCTGTCGGCTCGCGTAATCCCCGCGGCGCTTATGCCGCACGCCGAAATACACCAGCTCGTGGAAATAGCAGTCCTGGACCAAAGCCTCGAGGCTCTCGTAATGGTTGTAGAACGAGTTCTTGCTCACCCGTGCCTGTTCGGCAAGCTCCTTCACGGTGATCTGCTCTATGGGCCGTGCGCTCAAAAGCTCGAGCATCGCCTGCCTGAGATACCCTCTCGTACGCTCCGACCTGTGATCGGTCATGCCTTCTCCCCTTTCCCCGAGGGGCAAGTATAGCGTGCGGGCAAGCGCGAGCGGGACGCCATCTCGCACGCAACTCGACCGGCTTACCAGCAAAGAATGTGCGCCCCAATCGCCTGGGCAAACCATTCGCCCCGCGCAGCACCGAGCGCGTCCTACTTTCCAAGCCTGTGCCGCTCAGCCCGGCGGCGCATCCGGGAAGCGATGGCAGCGCGCATGCGCCCGAGCAAAGTTAGCCCTCTTCCTGTTTTGAGCGATTCGGCTGAAACGTTGCAAACTGAGCGATATGGACGAATCGTGAATTCGCAGGACAACCAGCACCTTGTTACACTCGCCAGTGGTTGGCCCATGCGCCGACCCGTCGGTTTGGGACCCGGCGTCTTGTACAAGGGATAAGGGAGAGGAACCATCATGCAGGATATGAGCCGCAGGGCGTTCTTTGGCATGGCCGGGGCAATGGGCGCGATGAGCGCCGCAGGCGCAATGGCCGCCAAGCAAGCCGTCGCAGCGCCCGAGGAGGTCGCCCCCATCGTGGTGAATGTCACGACCGACGACGCCGACATGTATCGCTTCCACACCTCGCTCGACACCATCAACGAGCTGCGCCGCGAGCAGATCGACGCCTGCGAGGACTATACCTGCGAGGACGGCACCGTCATCCCCGCCATCTGGGTGAAGTGCCGCATGCTCGTCGACGGCCTGGGTGCGGGCATCGGCGCCAAGAACTACACCGGTCCCGAGAGCTTCGAGCTGTTCAAGTGGCTTACCTACTCCGACGAGGAGCTTGCCCAGTTCTACGTGAACTGCCCGCTCGGCCGCGACTTCACCGCGCTCGACGCCGCCATCGCCAACGACTGCACCGAGTCCGAGGCCAACGAGAAGTGCATGAAGCTCGCCTGGACGGGCGCGTTCTTCCATGCGCATCGCGGCGGCCTGGACTACTATCACCACCAGCGCATGTACCACGGCATCACTGAGAGTTCCATCAACCTGTACAAGGACGGCGACAAGGACTCGGGCTTCATGACCGATTTCGGCGCGTCGCTGCAGCAGTACGAGCTCACGCCCTTCCCCTGCTACTACCCCATGCCCGTGGGCATCGAGGTCATGGGCGAGGGCTCCAAGATCCTGCCTTACGACGACATTGAGGCGCTCATCGACCGCCACGAGATTATCGCCGTCACGGCCTGCCAGTGCCGCTACATCGCCAACATGATGGGCGACAGCATCGACGACCTGCCCAACCCCTGCGACCTTGACGCCGTGAAGGAGTTCGTCTGCGCCGACGGCCATCACCTCGAGAAGTGCTTCACCTTCGGCGAGGAGGCCGAGTTCTACATCGAGCAGGGCTTCGGCCGCCAGCTCACCCAGGACGAGGCCCGTGAGCTGCTGCATCGCCAGATTGTGGACGAGGGCTGCATCCCCCAGAGCTGCTACACCAAGTACACCGAGGTCATCTGCTCGTGCGACAAGGGCTGCACCAACATGCCCGGCTACATCGCCCTGGGCACCGACAGCGTGAACTACGCCAACCAGTCGCACTACAACCTCGAGGTGGACAAGGACCTGTGCGTGGGCTGCGGCGCCTGCGCCGAGCGCTGCATGGCGAGCGCCGTGGAAATCGTGGACGGCAAGGCTGAGATCACCGGCTACTGCTTCCGCTGCGGCCAGTGCGGCCTGGTGTGCCCCGTCGAGGCCCGCAAGCTCGTGAACAAGCCCTCCGAGCAGATTCCCGACATGCCCGACGACCTCATCGACTGGATCAACAAGGATACCTTCTACCGCTACGAGAAGGGCCAGTGGCCCTACCCCATGAAGTAGGTCGCAGAACCTGGCCTGCTGCGTTCTCGGGAGGCTTACGTACGTCCAGTACGCTGCGCCTCCCGACGCCTTGCAGGCCAGAACCTGCTTTTAGAGGGCAGAACCTCGCCGGCTGCGTTCCACGGGGCTCGTCGCAGAGGGCGCTCCGTGTCGGGAGGCTTACGCGCGGTGCGCACCACCTTTGGTGTACGTCCAGTACGCTGCGCCTCCCGACGCCTTGCCGGCGAGAAC
>CAVJGP010000039.1:0-25106 GCA_963648855.1 Alistipes onderdonkii
ATGCCGAAGGTCATGGGCTCGGCGTGGATGCCGTGGGTGCGGCCCACGCACAGGGCGTCCTTGAGCTCGAAGGCGCGGCGGCGGCACGACTCGCCGAGCTGCTTGACGTCGGCCAGGATGATGTCGAGCGCCTGCGTGACCTGGTAGGACAGGGCGGTGTCGCCAAGGTCGGAGCTCGTCATGCCGTAGTGCACCCAGCGAGAGGGCTTAGCCTGCCCCTCGGGAATCTCGGCGTCGATGTAGGAACCCATGTTGGTGAGGAAGGCGATGACGTCGTGGTTGGTGACGGCCTCGATCTGGTCGACCTCCTCCTTGTTGAAGGCGGCGTGCTCGCCGATCCAAGCAGCCTCCTCCTTGGTGATGCCGATTTTACCCAGCTCGGCCTGGGCCTCGCAGGCCGCGACCTCGATCTTCTGCCAGATGGCGTACTTGTTCTCAAGCTCCCAGATGGCGCCCATCTCCGGGCGGGTATAGCGTTCGATCATGGGTGTCCCTTTCCATTGGCAACATACAAAAAAGCCTCAGGCACCCCAGACAAGAGCACCTGAGGCTTATGACCTCTTCCAAAAGCGGGTTCTGATGCGCAAGGCGTGCGGGGCCGACGTGTACTGGAGTACTCTAGGCCCCGCAGAACGCAGCGCATCAGGTTCCGCGACACACTTACATGTTATTTGCGGCGTTCATGGCGCGGACCTTGGCCTTACGACGCTCGGTCTCGGTGAGCAGGCGCTTGCGCATGCGGATGTGGCGCGGGGTGATCTCCACCAGCTCGTCGTCGGCGATGTACTCCAGGGCCTCCTCAAGCGTGAAGGTGCGCTTGGGGGTGAGCTGCACGGCGATGTCGGCCGTGGAGGAGCGCTGGTTGCCGAGCGACTTGGTGCGGGCGACGTTCACGACCATCTCGCCCTCGCGGGGCTGCTCGCCCACGATCATGCCCTCGTAGCACTCGTCGCCGGGCTCGACGAAGAGCTGGCCGCGCTCCTGCAGCGTGCCCAGGGCGTAGGCCACGGCCACGTCGGTGGACATGGACACCATAAGGCCGTTCTTGCGGGCGTTGACGTCGCCGGCGTAGGGGCCGTACTCCAGGAACGTGTGGTACATCATGGCCTCGCCGTGGCTCACGTTGAGCACGCGGGTCTTGAGACCCATGAGGCCGCGCGTCGGGATCTTGAACTTGACGTTGGCGCGGTCGTCGTAGGTCTCCATGTTGGTCATGATGCCGCCCACGAAGCCGAACTGCTCGATAATCTTGCCCGAGTACTCGGCGGGCGTCTCGACCACGGCCTCCTCGTAGGGCTCCAGGGTCTTGCCGTTCTCATCCTTGTGGAAGATGACGCGCGGACGGCCTACCTGGAACTCATAGCCCTCGCGACGCATGCTCTCCATGAGAACAGAGAGGTGCAGGATGCCGCGGCCCGCGACCTCCACGCCGGAGTGGTCCTCCAGCTCGTTGATGGACATCGTGATGTTGGCCTCTTTCTCGGCCATGAGGCGCTCCTTGAGCTGACGGGCGCCCACGATGTTGTTCTGGTCCTCGCGGCCCACCAGAGGCGAGGTCGAGGCCTCGAAGATGATGGAGAGGGTGGGCGGGTCCACGTGCAGGGGCTCGAGGTGCTGGGGGTTGTCGGGGGAGGTGTAGACGTCGCCGATGTCGGTGCCGTCTACGCCCACCACGGCGGCGATGTCGCCGGCCTGGGCCTCGGTGCACTCCTTGCGACCGAGGTAGTCGAAGGTGAAGAGCTGCTTCACCTGGCAGGTGGACAGGGCGCCGTCGTTCTTGACGACCGCGATCTTGTCGCCCTTGTGCACGGTGCCGGAGTAGATGCGGCCCACGCCGATACGGCCGAGGAAGTTGTCGTGGTCGACGTTGACGACCTGCATGGCCAGGGGAGCGTCGACGTCAACGTCGGGGGCAGGCAGGCCGTCGACGATCATGTCGAGCAGCGGGTACATGTCCATGTTGCCGTCTTCGGGGTCGAGGCGCGCGTAGCCGTTCATGGCCGAGCAGAACACGACGTGCTCCATGGAGAAGGCGAGCTGCTCGTCGGTGGCGCCCAGGTCGCACATGAGGTCGAGCACGTCGTTGACGGCGGCCTCTGGGCGAGCGCCGGGACGGTCGATCTTGTTGATGACGATCATGATGGAGAGGCCCGCCGCAATGGCGTTGGCGAGCACGAAGCGCGTCTGGGGCATGGGGCCCTCGAAGGCGTCCACGAGCAGCAGGGCGCCGTCGGCCATGTGCAGCACGCGCTCCACCTCGCCGCCGAAGTCGGCGTGGCCGGGGGTGTCGATGACGTTGATCTTGACGTTCTTGTACTCGATGGAGATGTTCTTGGCGAGGATGGTGATGCCGCGCTCGCGCTCCTGGTCGTTGGAGTCGAGGATGCGCTCCTGAACCTCCTGGTTTGCGCGGAAGGCGTCCGTCGCGCGCAGGAGCTTGTCGCACAGCGTGGTCTTGCCGTGGTCGACGTGGGCGATGATTGCAACGTTCCTCAAGTGCTCCTGGCGCATGTGTTCTATACCTTTCAGACGTGTGTCCCTGTGTACGTTAAGAATAGCGAGGTTAGACGAGAAGCTCCACCACACCGGCGGGTGCCACCTGGGAGCACACAAAGTCTTGCGGCTCTCCGGGATGCTCGTAGGTGAGGTAGGCCGAGTACCCGCGCGACATGCCCTGCTCGCCGTACTCCACGATGAGGGCGGGTTCGTAGCCCGTGCCGTCCTCGTCGATGGCCCCGTCGTAGGCGATGGCATAGCGCACGCAGGCGCCTTTCAGGCCCTCGACCTGCTGGCCGGCGCTGCGCTGGACGGTGGCATGGGCCTCGTCGATGCTCTCGTCGAAGTCGTCGTCGTCGAAGCTGAGAAGCGTCGCGTTTCCGTCCTCGTCACCCAAGGCGAGGCTCACGCTGAGCTCCCCCGTGCTGGCAAGCTCGTCGAGGCCGTACTCGATGAGCGCCACCGTGAGGGAGTCAAGCTCTGCGGAAATCGGCTCGACGGCGTCCTGTGCATCCATCATCGCGCTTCCTCCTTTTCATCGTGGTGTCCAGGCTGGACATTCAGGTCGAGGTTCGTCTCGGAGAAGTCGGGGGCGTCGTCGTCCTCGGCCTCGCTGGAATCGGTGAGGAGGGGCTGGGCCTCTTCCGCGCCCTCTTGCTCATCTTCCTCATCGTCCAGGCCCAGATCGTGACGATAAGAAGCGGTGTCGTCGTCAATCTCAACCAGATGGGCCTTGACCTTGCGAATCATGAGGATGGAGCGGGTGAGGACGGTGGAGCCGACAACGGCCACGACGGCGAGGATGCCGAACATGGTCATGCGCGCCACGAGCACGCGCACGTAGCGCAGCAGGACGAAGCCCACGACGACACACAGAAGCAGCGCCAGGATGGAGTTGCGGCGGGCGTCTTGCTGCGTGCCGAGGTAGATGCACACCTGGCGGCGGATGAACTCCGTGCCGCTCAGGATTGCCCGCTTGCTCTCCAGGGCCGTGACGCGCAGCTTCTCCTGGGGCTTCTCCTTGAAGGAAAGGACTTGCTTGGCGCTGGCCCTGTTGTGCGCGTTGAGCATGAACTTCTTTGCCTCGCGAGCCGTCTGAAGGGCGTGCTCCACGCGGCGCTGCAAAGGCTCGATGTCGGAGAAGTCGTAGCGCTCGCTTGCCTTCTCGATGCCGTAGAGGGCCATCTTGACGTCGTCGTCGCTGACACCCTCCTCAAGACCGAGGGCGTGCAGGGCTTCAAAGCGATTCATGTGCGAGCCTCCTCCGCGCCAGATACAAGAAAAAGGGCCGGCCAGGTTTCCCCGTCCGACCCGCTCGTTTCAATGGTGGAGATGAAGGGGTTCGAACCCTCGGCCTCAGGCTTGCAAAGCCCGCGCTCTCCCAGCTGAGCTACATCCCCGCTAAACAAAATAAACGCCCCAGCGGCGACTCGGCTCACGCTGAGGCGTTTATTACCAAATAAATGGTGGGCCCGACAAGGTTCGAACTTGTGACCTCCCGGTTATCAGCCGGACGCTCTGACCAACTGAGCTACGGGCCCCTCAAAACGCAGGGATTAATATACTCGCCCTTTTCGCCCTTTGCAAGCACGATTTTGAAATGTGGAGGCTTCTCCACAATTGGGTCATGTAAGCCAACCACACATCTAACGGTTACAATGAGCCGCGACACCAGTGGGGGAGGATGACGATGATTCGTGTAAACCTTGAGACCGTGGCCATGGGGTCGATTCCCGGCACGAGCCTTATCATTCTGCGCCCAGGCGCGGGCAGCGAGTTTCACGACAACATCCTGCCCATCTGCGTGGGGCCCGTCGAGGCCGCCTGCATCGGGCGCGCCCTCAACCCCGAGCAGTCCGCCCGACCCATGACCCATTCGCTGCTGCACACGACGATCGCCCAGATGGGCGGCAAGGTCGAGCATGTCAGCATCGACAAGGTGCTCGGCACCGTCTTCTACGCAAGCATCTCCATCAAACGCGTCTGCGACACCGTGACGATAGACGCCCGTCCTTCAGACGCCATCGCGCTCGCCGTGCGTGCCCGTGCGCCCATCTACGTGGACGAGCGCGTAATGCAGGCCGCGAGCTTCCCCGCCTGGGTCAACGTGCCCAAGGAGACGCAGAAGGCCATGCAGGAGGAGTTCCACACCTTCGTCGAGGGCCTCAGTCCCGAGGATTTCACCTGTTAGAAGACATAGCGGGGGAGCTATAACCCCCGTGCGGTGCCCCACCGCGCCCCGCGGCGCATGCACGCGCACCCATAACGCGTGCCACAACGCGCATGACAACGCGTTCATCACAACACGCACGGCAACACGCCCGTATACGATCCCCCTACCCCGTATACGCGTGCCATTTTGCGCACGCCACGACGCGCACCATATCGCGCGCTACAACACGCACGCAACTTCGCGCACGCCACAGCCACGCACGTCAAACGAAAAGGCCCGCCCGCCGCTCTTCACAGGGAAGATGCGGCGGGCGGGCCTTCAATGTTCCACGTGAAACCCCGGTGGCTCGCGCGAGTCTAACGCGTTATTCGCCGGCCTCCAGGGCCTCGTCGACGCTTCCTTCCTCGCCGTCGCCCAGGTCGACCTCGTCGAGGCCGCCGTCGGTCACGGCGTTGAGGTCGAGCGTGCTCTGGCCGGAAAGCTGCTTTGCGGCAGGCTTGCTCGGCTTCATGCGGGCCACGGCCATGACCTTGTCGCCGTCGGCCACGTCCATGATGCGGACGCCCTGCGTGGAGCGGCCGAGCTTGGAGATGTCGTTGGCGCGGACGCGGATGATGACGCCCTCGGCGGACACGATCATCACCTCATGCTGCGGGCCGATCACCTTCACGCCGGCAAGCAGGCCCTTCTTCACCGTCATCTGGATGGTGTAGACGCCCTGGCCGCCGCGGTTCTGCTCGGGATACTCGCTGATGGGCGTGCGCTTGCCGTAGCCCTTCTCGGTGATGACGAACAGGTCGCCGTTGCCGTTGGTCACCTCAAGCGACAGAAGCTTCGCGCCGTCGGTGAGCGCGATGCCCTTGACGCCCATCGTGTTGCGGCCGGTGGGGCGCACCTGCGACTCGTCCCACTTGATGGCCTTGCCCGCGTCGGACACCAGGACGATCTTGTCGCCGGTATGCACGCGGCGCACGGAGATGAGCTCGTCGGTGGGGCGCAGCAGGATGGCGATGATGCCGTCGCGGCGCGACTTGGCGAACTCGGCCATCGAGGTCTTCTTGACCATGCCCTCGCGCGTGGCGAAGAACCAGTAGTCGTCCTCGGGGAAGTCGCGCGTGTTCACCACGGCGGCGATGGTCTCGCCCTCCTCAAGCGGCAGCAGGTTCACGATGGCCGTGCCGCGCGCCGTGCGGCTGGCAAGCGGCAGCTCGTGGACCTTCAGGCGGTACACCTTGCCCTTGTTGGAGAAGAACAGCACGTACTCGTGGGTGGAGGCCACGAAGATGCGGTCGACGAAGTCGTTCTCCTTGAGGTTGACGCCCTGCATGCCCTTGCCGCCGCGGTTCTGCGAGCGGTAGGTGGCCACGGGGAGGCGCTTGATGTAGCCCGAGGAGGTGATGGTGACCACCATGTCCTCGTCGGCGATGAGGTCCTCCACGTTGAGCTCCTTGGTGCCCTCGTGGCTGATCTCGGTGCGACGTGGGTCGGCGTACTTCTCCTTGATCTCGAGCATCTCCTCCTTGATGACCCCGAGGATCTTCGCGGGGTTGGCAAGCAGGTCCTCGTAGTAGGCGATGGCGCGGCGCAGGCCGTCGAGCTCGTCTTGGATCTTGTCGCGCTCGAGGCCGGTGAGGCGCTTCAGGCGCATCTCGAGGATTGCCGAGGTCTGCTCGGGGGTGAACCCAAAGCGAGCGATCATGCGCTCGGAGGCCTCGGTGTCGGTGCGCGAGGAGCGGATGATGTTGATGACCTCGTCGATGTTGTCGAGCGCCATGAGCAGGCCCTCGAGGATGTGCGCGCGGGCACGGGCCTTGGCCAGGTCGTACTGCGTGCGCCTCGTGACGACGTCAACCTGGTGGTCGATGTAGTGCTGGAGCATCTCGCGCAGCGACAGCTGCTTGGGCACGCCGTTGACCAGGGCCAGGTGGTTGCAGCCGAAGGTGGTCTGCAGCGAGGTGTGCTTGTAGAGGTTGTTGAGCACGACCTCGGGCACGGCGGAGTTCTTGAGCTCGATGACGAGGCGCAGGCCCTTGCGGTTGGACTCGTCACGCATGTCCGCGACGCCCTCGATGCGCTTCTCGTTGACGAGCTGGGCGATCTTCTCCTGGAGCATGCCCTTGTTCACCGTGTAGGGGAACTCGGTGAACACAAGCTTATTGCGGCCCGTCTTGCTCGTCTCGACGTGGGCCTTCGCGCGCACGGTGAGCGAGCCGCGGCCCGTCTCATAGGCCTCGCGGATGCCGTCGGAGCCCATGATGATGGCGCCGGTGGGGAAGTCGGGGCCGGGGAGCACCGTCATGAGCTCGTCGACCGTGGCATCGGGGTTGTCGATAAGCATGCAGGTGGCGTCGATGGCCTCGCCCAGGTTGTGGGGGGCGACGTTGGTCGCCATGCCCACGGCGATGCCGGCCGAGCCGTTGACGAGCAGGTTGGGGAAGCGCGCGGGCAGGACCGTGGGCTCGCGCAGCGACTCATCGTAGTTGGGCTGCCAGTCGACGGTGTCCTTGTTGAGGTCGCGCAGCAGCTCCATGGCGGGCTTGGCCAGGCGCGACTCGGTGTAACGCATGGCTGCCGCGGAGTCGCCGTCGATGTTGCCGAAGTTGCCGTGGCCGTCTACGAGCGGCACGCGCATGGAGAACCACTGTGCCTGGCGCACCATGGCGTCGTACACGGCGGAGTCACCGTGGGGGTGATACTTGCCGATAACTTCGCCGACCGTCCAGGCGGACTTCTTATGGGGCTTGTTGGGGAAGATGCCCGCCTCGTTCATGGCGTAGAGGATGCGGCGATGCACCGGCTTGAGGCCGTCGCGCACATCCGGAAGCGCACGGGCGGTGATGACGCTCATCGAGTACTCGATGAACGACTGCTCCATCTCGCCGCCGAACTCGGTGAGCTGCAGCTGGGCGGGGGCAATGTCCTCCAGGCCCTCCTCCAGCTCCTCTTCCTCGTCGTCTTCCTCGACCTCGTCCTCGCCGGCCTCGTCGGCGGCGTCGGGGTCGTAGACGTTCTCGTTGGTTCCGTCATCCTCAGCGCGGGCAAGCAGACGCTTCAGGTCGTCCGGCAGGCCCACGCCCTCGTTCTCATTGTTAGGTTCGTCAGCCACGTCATGGCCTTTCTCTACGTGGTTTCACTCGATACCGCGTTAAACTCGACGACTCGCTAGATATCCAAATAGCGGGCATCCTTGGCGTGGCGCTCGATATAGGTCCTTCGATACTCCACCTGGTTGCCCATGAGCTCGCGCACGGCGCGCTCGGCCTTGGCGGCGTCTTCGATGGTCACACGGCGAAGGATGCGCGTCTTGGGGTCCATCGTGGTGTCGGCGAGCTGTTGGGGGTCCATCTCGCCCAGACCCTTGTAACGCTGCACGGAGTACTTCTTCTTGGCGCCGGTGGCGTCGACGGGCACGTACTTCTCGATGGCCTGCGCCAGCAGCTGGTCCTCGGGGTCCTTGCCGGTGGGGTAGACGTAGTGAATCTTCTTGCCCACCTTCACGCCGAAGATGGGAGGGCACGCCGAGTACAGGTAGCCGGCCTCGACGAGCGGGCGCATGTACTTGTAGAAGAACGTCATGAGCAGGATGCGGATGTGGGCGCCGTCGACGTCTGCATCGCTCATGATGATGATCTTGTGGTAGCGGGCCTTGGACAGGTCGAAGTCGCCGCCCTCGCCCGAGGAGTCGGTGACGCCCGTGCCGATGGCGGTGATGAGCGCCTGGATGGTCTCGCTGGAGAAGGCGCGGTGGTCGCCGACGCGCTCAACGTTGAGGATCTTGCCGCGCAGGGGAAGGATTGCCTGGATGTCTCGGCGACGGCCGTCCTTGGCCGAGCCGCCTGCCGAGTCGCCCTCGACGATGAAGAGCTCGGTCATCTCGGGCTCGCGCACCGAGCAGTCGGCCAGCTTGCCGGGCAGGCTGGCGCTCTCGAGCAGGCCCTTGCGGCGCGTGGCCTCGCGGGCCTTGCGCGCGGCGGTGCGTGCCTTGCTGGCCGAGATGGCCTTGTTGCAGATGGCGCGCGCCTGGTTGGGGTGCTCCTCGAAGTACTCCTGCAGGCCGGCGGACACCGCCTGCTGGGTGAGGTTGCGCATGAAGGTGCTGCCGAGCTTGGCCTTGGTCTGGCCCTCGAACTGCGGGTCGGAGAGCTTGACGGAGATGACGGCGGTCAGGCCCTCGCGGGTGTCGTCGCCCGTGAGGTTCTGATCCTTGTCCTTCAGGATGCCCTGCTTGCGCGCGTAGTCGTTGATGGTGCGCGTAAGCGCGGTGCGGAAGCCCTCGAGGTGGGTGCCACCGTCGATGGTGTAGATGTTGTTCGCGAAGGTCATCACCTTGGCGCCGTAGCCGGTGTTCCACTGGATGGAGACCTCGACCTCGCCGCGCTTGTCCTCGGGGGCGTCGTCGGCCGACTTGCCCTGCACGTAGATGGGCTTGGACAGGCCGGGCAGGATCTCCTGGCCCTCGTTCAAGAACTTCACGAAGTCGTTGATGCCGCCCTGGTAGCAGTACTCCTCCACACGCGGCGTGAGCTCGCGCTCGTCGGTGAAGACGATCTTGAGGCCGCGGTTCAGGAAGGCCGTCTCCTGCAGGCGCGCGGAGATGGTGTCGTGGTCGTAGACCGTGGTCTCCTGGAAAATCTCAGGGTCGGGCCAGAAGGTCACCTTGGTGCCGGTGGTCTTCGTCTTACCGATGACCTCGATCTTCTTGGTGGTGTTGCCGCGCGAGAACTCCATGGTATGGATCTCGCCGTCGCGCTTGACCTCAACCACGAGCTTCTTGGAGAGGGCGTTGACGACCGAGACGCCCACGCCGTGCAGGCCGCCCGACACCTTGTAGCCGCCGCCGCCGAACTTGCCGCCGGCGTGCAGGATGGTCATGACGACCTCGAGCGTGCTCATCTTGCGCTTGGGGTGCTTCGCCACGGGGATGCCGCGGCCGTTGTCGACGACCGTCACCGAGTTGTCGAGATGCACGGTCACGTCGATGCGCGTGCAGAAGCCCGCCATCGCCTCGTCGACGGAGTTGTCCACGATCTCCCACACCAGATGGTGCAGGCCCATGGAGCCGGTGGAGCCGATGTACATGCCGGGGCGCTTGCGCACCGCCTGCAGACCCTCGAGGATCTGGATGTCTTCGGCTCCGTAGGAATGCGTGTTTTCCGCCACGGATTTCCTCTCTTCCTCACAAACACAGCCCCGAAAGGGGGCCAGTAGGCAGACAGAGAGGATTATACCTTTTGTCTTGGAACCGAAGATAACCGACTGAGCGAAAGCCTAGAAACCATATCTGTAAGGCCTTCAGATGCTTAATTTCCGCCTTTTCTTGATTTGTCGGTCTTTTTCCACCTGAGGCTTGCTGTCATGGCCTGACGCGCCCTCTCCTTGAGCTTCGGGTCGCTGATCGCGGCAACCTGCGACTCGACCCACGCAAGCTCGGCCGCGTTGAGCCCCACAAGCTCGGCGGGCTCGTAGGTGTCGCGGGGCACGTCGTCCACCTGTGGGGCCGCATGCACGCGCGCCGACACCTGAAAGCGAAGCGACGCCGCAACGAGGTCGGGGTTGCCCTGCTGCGCCAGGCGGTTCCACTCCACGAGCGTGGCCACGGCCCCGAGCTGGAACTCCTGCGCCCACATCGGCGAGTCGGTGTAGAGGACCATCTCAAGGCCGCGCTTCTTCTCCACCGGGTAGCACCCCACCACATGGCGGCGCAGGCGCGCGTCGCGCAGGCTGCGCACGATTCCCATGGCCCGGCCCACCCGGGAGGTCGTCTTTCCGCGCGAGGTGATTCCCGTCAGCGCGTCGTCGAAAATGCTCACGGCAGGCTCACCACCTTGGCTTCGGCCAGCTCAGCAGGGGAGAAGTAATCGAGGTTCGTGGTGCTCACGAGCGTCTGGACGCCCCGGCCCACAAGGCCCAGCAGGCGCGCGCGGCGCTGGGCGTCGAGCTCGCTCATCACGTCGTCGAGCAAGAAGAGCGGGTACTGTCCCGTCGTCTCGCTCACCACCTCCACCTGGGCGAGCTTGAGGGCCAAGACAAGCGAGCGCTGCTGGCCCTGTGAGGCGTAGGCGCGCGCCGAGATGCCGGCAATCTTCAGGTCGAGGTCGTCGAGGTGCGGGCCCACGAGCGTGGCGCAGCGGCGGCGCTGCTCGTCCATGTTGGCCATGAGCTGGGAGAAGAGTGCGTCTTCGATGGTCTGGCGGGCGTCTCCGGGCTCAAGGCCCGCCGCCCAGGCGCTCTCGTAGCCCACATGCGCCTCCTCGCCGCCGGCAAGCTCGGCGTACATGCGCTCGACGTGGGGCGCCAGGCGCGCCAGCAGGGCCCGGCGGTACACGTAGAGCACCGCCCCCGCCTTCGCCGCCGAGGCGCTCCATGCCTCGACGAGCGCCCCGTCGGCCTCGGCCCCCGTGCGCGCGGCCTCCTTGAAGAGCAGGTTTCGCTGGTAGACGGCCCGGCGGTAGTCGTGGGCCACCTGGGCGTAGCTCTCCTTGAGAGCCGACCCGAAACCGTCGAGAAGGTCGCGCCGGCCTGCCGCGCCGCCCTTCACGAGGGCCAGCTCGTCGGGAAAGAACAGCACGCTCGTCAGGTCGCAGACGCGGCCCTGGGCCGAGGTGCGCTTGCCGTTCACGCGGTAGAGCTTGCGCGTGGGGTGGATGTCGCACGCGACGTCTATCTGGCGCTTCTCGCCCTCCACGCGCAGGCTGAGGGCCCCCTGGTCGCAACCCTTGCGCACAAGCTCGCCCGGCGAGGCGTGCTTGAAGGAGGTGCCCGTCGTGAGCAGCTGCATGGCCTCGATGCAGTTGGTCTTTCCCACCGCGTTGGGACCCACGAGCACGGTGAGGCCGCGCGCCGGCTCCAGCACGCGGCTCTCCATGTTTCTGAAGTTGCGCATCCCCACGCGGGTCACGACGAGCGCCATGAGCGAACAGGCCCCTAGTACCCCATGCGCACGGGCATGACGAGGTAGAGGAAGTCCATGCGGTCGCTGTAGATCTTGAAGATGCCGGGCTTGGAGGGGTTCTCCATCTGGAAGTACATCATGTCGTCCTCGCCGGCCTTCTGCACGCAGTCGTAGATGAATCGCGAGTTGAAAGCGATCGTCTGGCTCTCGCCCTCCACCTCCACGGCGATCTCCTCGCGGGCGCTGCCCTGGTCGGGCAGGTTGGAGGTGATGACGAGCACGCTCTCGGCGGCGTCGATCTCGAAGCGGATCTCGGAGTTCGAGACGGTCATGGCCTTGATGCGCTGCATGGCCTCGAAGAGCTCGTTGACGCGCACCTTGACGCCCGTCACGTACGAGGCGGGGATGAGCTTGCGGTACTTGGGGTAGCTGCCCTCGATGCGGCGCGTGACGTAGACCACGTCGCCGAAGAGGAAGACGATCTGCGTTTGGTTCGTGCCGATGGTCATCGTGCGCGAGTCGCTTGCCATGGAAAGCACGCTGCGCAGGGTCTTTGCCGGGGCGATGACCTCGAAGTCCTCCACGCCGCTGGCGATCTTGGTCTCAGCCACGGCCAGACGCACGGAGTCGGTGGTGACGAAGCGCACGATCTCGGGCGTGATGTTCACAAGCACGCCGTTGAGCACCGTGCGGCTCTTGTCGGTGGAGGCGGCCACGGCCACGCGGTTCACCATGTCGTTGAGGCTGGCGGTGGGGACCTCCACCATGGAGTCGATCTGATAGCTGGGGAACTGCGGGAAGTCCTGGGCGGCAAGCGTGTTGATGGAGTACGATGAGCTGCCGCAACGCACGTTGAGCACGGTGCCCGCCATCTCGAAGGAGATGGCCATATCGGGCAGGTGTCCCACGACCTCGGCAAGAAGCTTGCAGGGAACGACGAGCCTGCCGGGCTCCTCAACGTTGGCTATGACAGTCTGCTTGATGCTGACTTCCATGTTGGAGGTCTCAAGGACAAGAGACTGCTCCTCTGCGGTGATGAGGACACCTGAGAGGATAGGAAGCGTGGAGTTCATGTCCATGCCCTTGATGGAACGGTCGAGTGCGCTCTTGAGTGTGTCCCTGTCGATAACGAATCTCATGGCTTGTTCTTCCTCTCTTTTCTTTCTTATATAGATAGCAGTATTAGTAGGCTACTTTGAAATGTTGAATTGTCCGACTTCACGCTGGTACATGGCCAAAAAGTTATAAGTTCGAGCCATGGTGCGCATCAACCGATTCCAACCGTGAAAACCGCGTCTCTTGCAAGCCTCGCATGTAATGAACCCTTCTCCAACCGACTTTCAACGAGTTTTGAGCCTCACTGCATAACCTTGTTCTTCAGGTCCTCGAGCATGTGCATGTAGCCTCGGTCGGTCTCGCGGCGCTCGTTGACCTTCTTGATGCCGTGCGACACGGTGGAATGGTCGCGGCTCAGCGCCCCTCCGATGGAGGTGTAGGGCTCGTCGGTGAGCTGGCTGGCCAGCCACATCACGAGCTGGCGCGCCTCTTTCACCTGCTTGACGCGGCTGTCCGAGGCCATCTGCTCCTTGGTCACGCCGCTCTCCTTGGCCACCACGTCCATGATGCGGTCGAGGTTGATGACCGCTACCTGCTTGAACATAGAGTCGATGGCGCCGCGCAGGCCGTCCTCCGTGAGGATTGAGGGGTCCACCTCGGCGTTGAACATCACGTTGTTGATGAGCCCGGCCATCTGCCTGGGGTTGTCGGGGCAGTGGTCGGCCATGAGCTCCAAGGCGCGGTCGGAGAGCGTGACCCCGGACATGCCGTTGCGCTGGCGCAGGCGCTCGTAGAAGCTCTTGAGGATGGAGACCTTCATCTCCCAGGTGGGGGCCTTGATGTCGGCCACCATGCCCTGGCCGAACCTCGTGCGCATGCGCGGGTCGAGCCTGAGGTAGTCCGGCGCCCGGTCGGCCGCGAGCACGATCTGCTTGCCGCCTGAGAGCATCATCTCGTTGAAGATGTCGAAGAACGCCGTGACGGAGTCCTGCTTGTCCTCGAAGAACTGCACGTCGTCCACAAGAAGCACGTCCACGTCGCGGTAGGCCCGCAGCACCTCGTTGCCCCTGAGCTTGCGGTTTCGGATCTCGTCGATGAACTGCGTGACGAAGGCGTTCGCGGGGATGTAGAGCGCCTGGGTCTGGGGCTGGTGGCAGGCGATGTAGTCCCTGATGGAGAGCAGCAGGTGCGTCTTGCCGTTGCCCGAAGGGCCCCAGATGAAGAGGGGGTTGAACATGCTGCCGTCGGGCTGCTCGGCCACGGCCCTGGCCAGGTTGTAGGCGATGCGGTTGGACTCGCCCACGATGTAGGTGTCGAAGGTGAAGTCCGTGCCGCTCTGGGCCTTCACCTCGTCCTTTTGCTCCACGCCGTCCTCGAGCACGGGGATGGGCGTGACGGGGGAGGTGGGGGCGGCAGGCGCCGCAGGGGTCGCCGCGTTGGGGGCGCTTGCGGTTGAAAACGTGTTGGAAAGCTGTTGAGGAGCCGACGTTTGCGCAGATAGGCCCTGGTCTTGCCCGGCTGTTTGAAAGAGGCGCGAGCGGATGGGGGCGTGGCCGTGCGCCGCCGCCCTTCCTGCGAGCGCCGCCGCGCTCAGGCCGGCGCCTTGGGGCTCGGGCTGCTCCACGACAGCCGGGGCGGGGGAGAGGCTGGCCTGCGGCGCCGGCTCGGCGACGGCTGCGGGCGCGACCGTCACGGGGACGCCTGCCTCAGGCGCTGCCTGCGCAAAGGGGGCGGCGGGGACGGGCTGAACCGAGGGCGTGAGGCCGTCGACTTCAGGCGCGACCTGCACCGCAGACATCGTGCTGGGGGTTGCAGTCACGGGCGCGGGTACGGCGGCGAAGGCTGCGGATGGAGCCGTCGCGCTCGGCTGGACGCTCATCTGGGCCGGCGCGTCGTATGCCGGGATTGCCTGCGCCGCAGTCGCCGGGTTGACAGCTGCGGGCATGGAGGTGGGCGCCTGCACGGCGGGGGTGGGGGCGCTTGCGGGATTCTCGGGGATGGTTGATTGCTGCATTGCGGGCATCGCTGTGGGAACCGGCACCGATGCGGCTGCGGGCGCCACTGCGGCCACGGCTGCAGGGCAGGCCTGCACGCCCGCCTGGGCCGGGGCGCCGGCCTGCGCGCTTGCCGGGGCGGGCGTCTCCCCTGCGTCCTCCACCTGGACGTCGAGGGCCACGGGCTCCATGGTTATCTCCTGCATGAGGCCCTCCAGGGTCTCGCGGTACTTGCCCATGAGGTTGCGCGCGGCCCATTTCTGGCGTGTGACCAGGCACATCGTGGCGCCGTCAAACGTCGCGGGCTGGGCGCGGCCGAGCCATACGAGCAGGTCGTCGAGCCCTCGGGACTGAGCCTCGTCGAGCAGATCGGCCCAGAGCAGGCGTGCGTCCTCTTGCAGCATCTCCTGTGACATCCTTCGTTACCTCCCTTCTGCCAACTCTTGCAAAATCATCTGGCCTGCGGCCGTGAGCACGTACTTCTGGCCGACTTTCACGATGAAGCCCGCCTCGCAGGCTTCCTGTATGCGCCGGGTGCCCGTCGACTTCGAGAACCCCAGCGACTCGGAGGCTTCCGTCGCTCCGATGCGCTCGTGGGTAAGGAAGAGCCGAAGCACCTGCGCCACCTCGTCGTTGAGCTGCACTGGCTGCGGCGGGTTTTGCGCCGCCTGCTGGGCCTGCGGGGCGAGGGGCTGGCCCCATGCGCCGTTCGCGTATCCCGCCGGGTTCTGCCCGAAGGGCTGCGCCGCAGGCAGGGATTGGGGCGCATACGCCGCATATCCTTGCGCGGGGGCCTGCCCGTCTGCCTGCCCGAAGGGCTGCATCGCCTGCTGCTGTCCGGGCCAGGGGCTCATCGGGGAGCCCTGCCCCATGTACTGACCCTGCCAACCGGTGCTTCCAGCCTGTTGGGGCTGCATCGGCCAGGAGCCGCCCTGCACGGGCGGGTATGCTGTCTGCGCACTCATATCGTCTTGTGCCATGGGCTGTGTTTGGGGGTAGTACCCATATCCGGTCTGGTATGAGCCGTAAAGTCCCATGTCGGGGGCCATGGCCTGTCCTTGCATGTAGGTTCCCGGGGCCTGCATCTGGCCTTGCTGGCCCATCTGGCCCACCTGCATCCCCGGTTGGGCCTGCATCGGCCAGCCGCCCGGGCCCTGAGGCGCCATGGGTTGCTGGTTCCACCCGGCTGCCTGCATGGGTTGGGGCTGGGGCTGGGGCTGCGCGGGTGCCTGGGCCGGGGTTTGAGCCGCCGTGCTTTCCTGCTGGGCAGACTCGTCTTTGTGGGCCATCGACACCGTGATGACGGCGCCTTGGCCCAGGTTGTCCTCTATCGAGATGGTGCCGTGCTGCAGGCGAACCGTGGCCTCCACCATGGGCAGGCCCGAGCCCGTTCCGCGTATGTAGCGCTTCATTGCCTTCGTCGCGCTCGAGAACGTGGGGCGAAGCGCGGCCTCCTTGTTGGGGATGCCGGGGCCCTGGTCGCTGAACGAGATGGTCTGGCCCTTGTCCATGATCGAGATGGTTGGCTCGATGAACGAGGCGTGGATATAGTTCTCTACAAGCTCACGGATGATGTGGAACGGCCACTCGCCTCCCTGCTGGGTCGCGAGCTCCCAGACGTTCTTCGTTATCTCGTCGAGGTAGGTGCGCACGTCGGCAGGAGGTACGGTGACCACGCGCGGCGGCACGACCATGGAGTCGTACACGGCGATGCGGGCCGTGTACGCAGGCGCGGCGATGTCGTCGCCGTCTTCGGCTTTGGTGTTCTCCACGAACGGGTAGAAGCTATCGGACACAGCGACCTCCATGGTGACGTCGGGAGTCATATGGTACGCCTTCTTTTCAACATTTCACAGCACGTTGAAAACAACCCAAGTTTTCACCTGAAGAAGTTTTCACACGACAAATCACGTCTCAGCTGTTTGAATACTGAACTTTTCAACTCAAGTTTTCACAACGGTTGAAAAGTTCACTCCGTAATTTCGCAACAGTTGAAAAGAACTATGAAAAGTTGAAAAGTTTCGGCCTTGGTTTTGAGTCGCCGTGCAACATGTGAACCTAGGTCGTGAAATGTGGAGAGGTTTTACGGTTTCACGTGCAGTTTTGGCACGGTATTTATGTGGTTTGTTGACAGCGTTATTGCTGGTGGATAGGATTGGAAAACTGCTTTACCCGCCATTGTGCTTTATATATACCAGGAGGATTCGATGAAGCGCACTTACCAGCCCAACAAGAGGCATCGTGCCAAGGTGCACGGCTTCCGTGCCCGTATGAAGACCAAGAATGGTCGCAAGGTTCTCGCTCGCCGTCGTGCCAAGGGCCGCGCTAAGCTGACTGTCTCCGACGAGCGTCACACGAAGTAGCATACTTCGGATGATCCTGGCTGCATGAACATCATCAAGTCCAGCGAGCAAATCAGCGAGCTGTTCAGCCAAGGGAAAAGAGTCTCGTCCAAAGAGATTCGTATCATCTATAAAAAGCAAGACGAGCAACGCGGCCCTAGTGGTCGCGTTGCTTTTATAGCGGGGAAAAAGCTCGGCAACGCCGTCGTCCGCAACCGCAGCAAGCGTGTGATGCGCGCGGCTGCGCATGAGGCGGGCTTGCCGTGCGATGGCTATGACATCCTGCTCATGGCCACCCCCGAGACGCGTCTTGCCGATCATGAGGTGCTCTGCAAGTCTTTGGACAAGGTTCTTCGACGTGGCGGTCTGCGGTAGGGATGCGGGACATCAAAGATATAGCTTGCCATGTGAGGCGCTTTCCCCGGTGGTTGGGAACGTGTCTCATCAGCTTTTATAGGAGCTGTATCTCACCTCGGTTTCCCGCATGCTGCCGATATGTGCCGACGTGTTCCACCTATGCGCTTGAGGCAGTCGAGCGTTTTGGCTTGCTTAAAGGTTCATGGCTCTCTCTACGAAGGATTCTTCGCTGCAACCCTTTGCATGAGGGCGGCTATGACCCTGTTCCACAGACCTTCTCCTTCTTCAAGGGGAGCGGGAAACATATTAATCGTTAACCGACCTGTCAGGTAATGGTTCGTCGAGGCACTCGACGGCAAGAAGCACACATACGGAGGACCTATGTGGGATTGGATCATCTCCTTCCTCTTTGGCTGCATCAACGGCCTTGAGGGCTTTGTTGGCGACTGGGGACTCGCCATCATCATCTTTACCGTCATCATCCGACTCCTTCTGCTTCCGCTCACGTTCAAGCAGCAGAAGTCCATGGCCGACATGCAGGCCGTGACGCCTCTGCTGCAGGAGATGCAGACCAAGTATGCCGACGACCCCCAGCGTCTCAACGAGGAGATGACGAAGTTCTACGCCGAGCATAAGTTCAACCCCCTGGCGGGCTGCCTGCCCATGCTCATTCAGATGCCCATCTTCTTCGCCCTGTTCTCCGTCCTGCGCGACCACGTTCCCGCTGAGGCGGCCTTCTACAACATCCTGCCCTCGCTGAGCAGCAACGCGGGCGCCATCCTCGGGGCTTCGGGCTTCGTGGCGGCCATTCCGTACATCATCTTCGTGCTGCTCTTCGGCGTGCTTACCTTCCTTCCCATGTACCTGCAGCAGAACTCCAACTCCATGACCAAGAGCATGGGCATCTTCATGACGCTCATGATGCTCTTCGTCGGTTGGTCGTCGCCTGCCGGCGTGGTGCTGTACTGGGTTGTGTCGAGCGGCTGGGCCGTCATCCAGCAGCAGCTCATCTTCAAGAAGAAGAAGGAGCAGCTTGCCGAGCAGGAGAAGATTGAGGCTGCCTCCAAGCCCGTCGAGGTCGACGTCGTCCGTCGTGAGCGCAAGCCGCGCCCTCGCAAGAAGCGCTAGTCAATTTGTTTCACGTGAAACACCTGCCTTGTTCGTGCTGTAGCCTTCTATGAGAGAGTGACGACCGTTATGGCTGAGTTTGAAGACGAGATTACGGAAGAGACTTCCGAGGATATCGAAGAGATCGTTGACGAGGCCGGTGCCCCTGAGGATGAGTTCGAGGGTCCCGCTGAGTTTGCCGAGGTGGCACGCAAGTACAAGGCCCATGAGAGCCTGAGCGACGACGACCTCGACCTGATTGCTGACACCTCCATCGAGGTGCTGAGGACGCTTCTGGGCTTCTTCGGTGCCGATGGTGCCACGATTGACGAGTATGACGGAGGCGACGGCGAGCTTATCTTTGACGTGAGCGATGCCGACCTTGCGCTGCTTATCGGCCGTCATGGCAAGACGCTTGAGTCGCTGCAGTACATCTTCAGCGCGATTGTCCACAACAAGCTTGGGTTCAAGTTCCCTGTGGTGGTGGACATCGAGAGCTACAAGAGCCGCCGTCGCGCCAAGCTTGAGGCTATCGCCAAGTCGGGTGCAGCCCGCGCCATCCAGCGCAAGCAGGAGGTTCGCCTGCATCCGATGAAGTCCTATGAGCGCAAGGTGGTTCACCTGACCCTGCGCAACAACAAGGGTGTCGTCACGCACTCTGAGGGCCAGGAGCCCAACCGTTGCGTGGTTATCGTTCCTGCATCCAAGTAAGTTTGTCCTTCTGAGTGTGTGTCTGAAAGGGAGACCGAGGGGTCTCCCTTTTTTTGACTAAAACCAACGGTGCATGGGTTTTGGTCAAAACTCATGCAGGGGCGCGAGTACAATTGATGCCGCTGAACATCAACAGAGACGGGAGACCGTATGACTTCAACCGATATGCCTCGACGCAAGAACATCGCCGACATACCCGAGGACTTGGACGCCCAGGCGCAAATCCTTATGGGCTACGTGGCGCAGTTGGGGCTGACCATCGACGCTGAGGCTGCACGCAAGCTCGTGGACTATCTCGTCTTGATGCTTCGTCAAAACGAGACGATGAACCTCACTGCCATCAAGGAGTGGGACAAGGCGATGATCCTGCACCTTGTGGACTCGCTCGTGGTGCTGCCTGAGTTCGAGGCTGCCATCAACAAGAAGCCGAAGCTTCCCTTCCTTGACATGGGGTCAGGCGCGGGCTTGCCTGGCATCCCCCTTGCTCTTGTGATGGGTCAGGCCCATGGCGTGCTCTGCGATTCAGTCAAGAAGAAGATGACTGCAGTCGAGGGGTTCATTGCCGAGCTCGGCCTTTCCGAGAGGCTCTCCACCTCGACGCAGCGTCTGGAGGAGTTGGGTTCTGCCCGAAGGGGGCAGTTCGGCTGCATTACCGCGCGCGCCCTCGCCTCTCTTCCTGTGCTCATCGAGTACGCGACACCCTTGCTTGCCAAGGGTGGCTCCTTCATCGCAATCAAAGGCAGGCCTGAGAAGGATGAGATTCAGGCTGGTTCCAAGGCGGCTCAGATATGTGGTTTGGCGGTGCAATCGACGCGCACGGTCGAACTCCCTGGTGATTCTGGGGAGCGAACTATCATCGTATATGAGAAAGTAGTCGAAACCACTATCAAGCTTCCCCGAAACGTCGGAGAGGCAAGCAAGAAGCCCCTCGCTTAGATGTTTCACGTGAAACACTGAAGCGAACAGGAACGGAGAGCGCGTGGAGTACAGCAAGGTCAAGAGGAAGTCTCCCGGTAAGGAGACGTGCGTCATAGCGATCATGAACCAGAAGGGCGGGGTGGGTAAGTCGACCACGGCCGTCAACCTTTCTGCAGCCCTCGGTGAGAAGAACTACAAGGTGCTCGTTGTAGACTTCGACCCTCAGGGCAACACGACGAGCGGTCTGGGCGTGGACAAGAACGACGTTGAGAAGAGTGTCTATGACACCATTCTCAACGATGTGAGTGCCACCCAGGCAATCCAGGCAAGCACGAGCCATAACGTGTTCGTGTTGCCGGCCACGATTCAGCTTGCTGGTGCCGAGGTGGAGCTCGTGCAGGCCGACAACCGTGATAACAGACTCAAGAAGGCGATAGACGAGGTGAAGGATGATTTTGACTACGTCTTTATTGACTGCCCGCCGTCGCTGGGTGTCCTCACCATCAATGCCTTGACGGCGGCGAAGGACATCCTCGTCCCGATTCAGTGCGAGTTCTACGCGCTTGAGGGCGTGACGAAGCTCATGGAATCGGTCAAGATGATCAAGACCACCATCAACCCCGATCTTGAGATCTTTGGCATTGTGCTTACGATGTATGACAAGCGCACCTCGCTCTCCAAGCAGGTGGCCGACGAGGTGCGGGAGTATTTTAAAAAGACGGTGTTTAAGACCGTCATTCCTCGCAACGTGCGTCTGAGTGAGGCACCGAGCTACGGTGAGTCCATCTTCGAGTACGACAAGCTGAGCAAGGGTGCCCAGGCGTATCGCGACCTTGCAAAGGAAGTGATCAAGCGTGGCTAGGAAGCAAGGTCTGGGAAAGGGCTTGGCGGCTCTGGTGAGCCAGAGCGTCGAGGAATCCGGGATTGACGAGCTGACGGGCGATGCTGCCGCAAGCGTCAAAGAGGTGGCCATCGGCGAGGTTCATAGGAACCCGAGCCAGCCCCGTACCAAGTTCGACCAGGACGACCTCCAGGAGCTTGCTGACTCCATCAAGGAGGTTGGCATAATCCAGCCCATCATCGTGCGCAAAGATGATATCGGGTATGAGATTATCGCCGGTGAGAGGCGTTATCAGGCATCCAAGCTCGCAGGCCTTACTGAGGTACCGGTGGTTGTGCGCGATGAGACCGACGACGTGACGAGCCTGCAGCTCGCCCTTATTGAGAACATCCAGCGCTCCGACCTCAACGTCATCGAGGAGGCCAAGGCCTATCGCGACCTCATCGAGAAGAGCAACATGACGCAGGAGGAGCTTGCCAAGAGCGTCTCGAAGTCGCGCTCTTCCATCGCCAACGCCCTGCGCCTGCTTGAGTTGCCCGACGAGGTGCAGGACATGGTGTATGCCGGTCAGCTCTCTGCCGGCCACGCAAGGGCCATCCTCATGGCGAAGGGCGACGAGGCACGTATTGCCTTGGCGCACCGTGTGGTGGAAGAAAAGATGACCGTGCGCATCGTCGAGGCGATTGCACCCACCTTTACCGGGGAGCCTAAGCCTGCGCAGCCACGCGCACAGATACCCACGTCGTACAAGAAAGCCGCAAAGACCCTTCGCGATGGCCTTGGTACCCCGGTACGCATCAAAGAGTCCAAGGGCAAGTACCGTATCGAGATTGACTTCGACAACGAAGAGCACCTGCAGCAACTCATGACGATGATTCAAGGTTAGGGGATGACTGTAATGAAGAAGTTTATCAAGGTGTTGGGTATCGTGGGCGTCGCCGCTGCCGCTGCCGTGGTGACCTCGTCGATCCTGTCTGACCAGGAGACGCTCAACAAGGTGAACGACGCGGTGGACAAGGTGAAGAAGGCGGCGCAGGAGGTCGTGAAGACCGTGCGCGAGGGCGTTGAGCAGGCGCAGCGCCAGGCTGGTATGAGCGCCGACGAGAAGAACCAGGCCTGGGCCGACGAGCAGTGGGAGGCTCTGGGAATCTAAGGCTGTGGGTTGCGCCTGAGTCGAGACCTTGTGATGAGTCGTGGGTCGGAGCGGTTGGTGTAAGGCTCAGCACCAAAAGGAGCCGGCCCCGCTCCTTCCTGGCGATGCCTATGCTATGTTGCCATCGTGTCGTCGCCTGCTTGTTGCGGGCGCGCCCAAGTCGCGGCCTATGCCGAGTCGCTGGTGTCGGAATAATCGGCACAAGGTTCGGCTTGACTCGACTCCGAAGAAGGTGGGCCTGTCCGTTCCTAAAGCGGCGAAGTTTATGGTATGCCACTAGCTCGTCGTGACCGCGCTGAAGTCGTGACCTGCATGGATGGTCTTCTCGCTCTAAAGATAGTGCACAAGAAAAGCCCCGCCTTGACCGATTGAACTGTCGGTCGAGGCGGGGCTTTGTGCGTACCGGGTGCGATTTGCGCTGTGGCTACGCCTTCTGCTTGAGCTGGCCGCAGGCGGCATCGATGTCGGTGCCGCGCGACTCGCGGATGGTGGTCTCTACGCCCGCCGCTTGGAGGGTCTTGGCGAAGAGACCGACGCGCTCCCTGTCGCTGGGCTGGAAGGGTGAGCCCGCAACCTCGTTGAGCGTGATGAGGTTGACATGGCACAGGGTGCGGCGGCAGAACGCCACGAGGGCCTTGAGCTCGGCGTCGGTGTCGTTGATGCCAGAGATCATGGCGTACTCGTAGGTGGGGCGCCTGCCAGTGGCCTGAGCGTAGGAGCCCACCGACTCGCGCAGACGCTCGAGGTCGTACTGGCGCACGCCGGGCATCAGCTCGTCGCGCGTCTCCTGGATGGCGGAGTGCAGGGAGATTGCCAGAGTGAACTGCTCAGGCTCAGAGGAGAAGCGCCTGATCTGCGGAAGGACGCCGCAGGTAGACACCGTGAGGTGGCGAGCGCCGATGTCGAAGCAGTCCTTCGCGTTGAGGATGCGCATGGCCTCAAGGGTGGCGTCGTAGTTGAGGAAGGGCTCGCCCTGGCCCATGAGCACCACGCTGCTCACGCGCGTGCCGAAGTCGTTGGCCACCACGCGCACCTGGTCCACGATCTCGCCGGGGCCGAGGTTGCGGGTGTAGCCGTTGCGACCGGTGGCGCAGAAGGCGCAGCGCATGGGGCAGCCGGCCTGGGTGGACACGCACACGCAGAGCTTGTTCTTGCCGGGCATGCCCACCGTCTCGACGAGCGTGCCGTCGCCCATGCGGATGAGATACTTGCGGGTGCCGTCGCTGGACACCTGCTTCTTCGTGACGGTGACGGGCAGCAGCGGCAGGCTCTGGGCGAGCTTGTTGCGCAGGTCGGAGGGCAGGTTCGTCATCTCCTCGTAGGTGGCCGCCCCCTTGCCGTACAGCCACTGGATGAGCTGCTTGGCCCTGAAGGCCGGGGTGCCCATCTCGTTCTTCAGCACATCGGCAAGCTCCGCCCTCGACAGGGCCTTGACGCCGATGGACTCAACGGTTGCGCGTTCCATGTGGTTAAACACCTCTCCTTTATGACAAAAGCCAATTCCGCGTCGTAGAGTATCATGTGTAAAGTTGGTAACGAACAATACGACAAACTTGCCACCTTGGGGAATGAGCGATGCAGGGTAAGAGATTTAAAACGCAAGACGAGACCCAGCCCAGCCGTTCTGGACGCGCGGCCGGCGGCGCCCACTTTGCCGACTCTTCGTCGAAGAAGGCCAAGCCGAAGGAGGGAGTGCCGCTTCTTGCGAACTCCTACCCGCAGCGCTCCATTCGTCTGCAGCAGGTGGTTGAGCAGTCCAACAAGGAGATAGTGGCCGAGGATACGCCTCAGGCCGGGGCGCACTCGTCCGCATCCTCCCAGCCGAGGAAGGCTGACAGGCAGGTAGGCGGCTCCTTGGCACCTGCGTCGTCGCAAGAGCCTCAGACCGCCCCCAAGGTGCATCGCGTCACGGGCACCGCAGATAGTCGTGCCAACCAGCCTGCCCAGGCTCCCTCGCAGGGCCATGCGCAGCGCAAGGTGTCAGCCTTGGATTCTGCGGCGCTTCCGCGCGTCAGCCCTAAAGCGGGCGACTCGGCGGCGTTTCGCCGCGCGGTCATCACCGGCGTGTCGGGCTCGATGACCAAGATTCCCTCCAACGCGCCTGCCCGCAAAGTGTCTGGAACAAACAAGGGGTACAGTCGCTACAGCAACGGCTACTTCGACCGCCCCGACGCCAAGCAGCTCACCGACTACGTCTCGCAGTTCCAGACGGAGCCCACCGAGGGTGCCCCTGCGTACTCCTGGCTCCCGTTTGCCCTCTACGGCGGCGTGTCGTGCCTCGCAAGCGTCGGCTGGGCCGTCGCCTGCGTCACGGGCGACATGACGCCTGTGAGGGGCACCGACCCGATGATGTTCGCAGGCCTGGTCATCCTTGGCTGCATCATCGTGTGCGGCCTGGTGTGCGTGACGGGCGTCTCACTGGCGACGCTTCGCAAGGGCACGTTCGACAAGATGGACGTGTGGTCTTCGGCCGTGGGCAAGACGGCGCTCGTGCTTCTTGCCTGTCTGATCGTCTGGATCGTGTGCGCGGCCATTGTGGGCTAAGGGCACACAAGGAAGGAAGCACGACATGTCTTTGCCTTCGGACATCAAGGTCGCGGTATTGTGCGGCGGCATAAGCGATGAGCGCCCCGTGAGCCTCACGAGCGGCGAACAGGTGCACAAGGCCCTTTCGGGCAAGGGCATTGACGCCGATCTCATCGACACCCAGGACGGCAGGGCCGCGCTGCACAAGCTCATCGCGGGCGACTACGACGTGGCCTTCATCGCGCTGCACGGCAAGGGCGGCGAGGACGGCACCATCCAGGGAGCCCTTGAGACGCTCAGGATCCCCTACACGGGCTCCGGTGTGGCTGCGAGTGCCGTGGCCATGGACAAATCGCGTTCTAAGGCATCCTACAGCCTCGCAGGCCTGCCTTGCGCCGCCTCTGTGACCCTTGCGACCCCGTTTGACATGAGTGTCGACGAGATCGTGCGCGCCGTGGGCGACAAGTGCGTCGTGAAGCCCTGCGGCGACGGCTCGTCGGTGGGCATGAGCATCGTGCACAACCCCGCCGAGCTGCCCCA
>CAVJGP010000040.1:0-24895 GCA_963648855.1 Alistipes onderdonkii
CCGTCACCTCCAAGGCCATCTTCACCGCCGTCGAGGACTGCCTCGCTCAGGCCCAGGCCTAATTGCCTCGCCTCTGAAGCTTAGGTAACATCCATGCGCCGACGCCCCGGTGTTTCTGGGACGTCGGCGCATCTGTTTTTGCGCAACTTTCTTGGGAGGAAAGCATGCCGATACCTGCATCGGGCATGTCGATGACGCCGGGAGGCCGGTTTGGCCGCGCTGCCGCCGCCTGCCTCGTCGCCGTCTTGACATCCCTTCTCGTGCTCTGCGCCTGCGCGCTGGCACCTGCCCATGCGCTCGCCGACTCGGGCGGCACCGTGGCCGCCGGCCAGCAGCTCTCTGAGGGCTCGGCCGTCGATGACGAGTACGGCGTGGGCATCAACGACTTCGAGCGCCGCAACAAGGGCCGCGAGGACAAGTCGGGCCTGGGCTACGTGTACCAGGTGAACGACGAGTCGGCCTTCGTGGTCCTCGTGGTGGACAACGAGATCTTGCTCATGGTGCCTCAGGACGTGGCCGACGAGGTCGGGTTCCAGAAGGACGACGAGGGCTACGTCAAGGCCTTCCTGGCCATGGTGGGCGACCTCGACGAGGCGGCCTCCAAGGGCGGTACGCTCGTGAAGGACATCTCCGGTGCCGTCACCGTCTCGGTGGGCCAGGACGAGGTGGAGTTCGGCAACGTCAAGGTCACGCGCAACGTCTCCATCGGCGAGGGCGACAAGGCCCGTCTCTACGTGACGCTGCAGCGCACCGACGGCAAGGCCAACAACGAGGGCGCCGTGCTGTGCGACTACGGCCACATCGTGACCACCGACGCCGTCGTCACCGAGAAGATCCCCACCTGGTGGGAGAATCTGTGCAGCTTCCTTTCGACCATCGACTACCGCCCGCTGTGGGTGTCGCTCAAGACGAGCGCGGTGGCCCTGGTCGTGGTCTTCATCCTGGGCCTGCTCGCCGCCTGGAAGTCCCTGGGTGTGAAAAGCCGCTGGCAGGGCATCGTGGACACCATCTTCACCATCCCGATGGTGCTTCCGCCCACCGTCTGCGGCTTCTTGCTGCTGCTGCTCTTCGGCAACGCCCTGCCCACGGGCCAGTGGCTTATGGCGCACGGCATCAAGCTCGTGTTCTCCTGGCCGGCCACGGTCATCGCGGCCACGGTGGTCGCCTTCCCGCTCATGTACCGCACGGCCCGCGGTGCCTTCGAGGCGCTCGACGCCAACATGCTCGACGCCGCCCGCACCCTGGGCTGGTCTGAGCGCCGCATCTTCTACACGCTCATGATCCCCAACGCCTGGCCCTCCATCGCGGCCGGCACGGTGCTCGCCTTCGCGCGCGCTATGGGCGAGTTCGGTGCGACCCTCTTCTGCGCGGGCAACTACGCAGGCGTGACGCAGACGATGCCCATCGCCATCTACTTCCAGTGGATGGGCGGCAACACCGACGTGGCCATCTTCTGGGTCATCGTGGTCATCTTCATCTCGTTCCTCGTCATCCTGTTCATCAACGTCTACACGGCTCATTCGCAGCGCTACCGCAAGGGCGGCCTCACGCGCGCCGAGCTCAAGATGCTCAAGAAGCAGGGCAAGCTTGCCGGCGACGAGCAGGCCGGCGTTGACGACCAGTCGTTCTCCGGCATCCATGCCGAGGACGCCGAGTCGCTCTTCGAGCGCGTCTCCAGCGATTCCCACGGAAAGGCGGGTGAGTAGCCATGAGCCTGTATGTCGACATCAAGAAGAAGCTCACCGCCTTCGACCTCGACGTCCATATCGAGGCAGGGGAGGAGCGCCTGGGCCTGCTGGGCGCCTCGGGCTGCGGCAAGAGCCTCACCATGCGCTGCATCGCCGGCGTGGAGACCCCCGACGAGGGTCGCATCGTCGTGAACGACCAGGTGTTCTTCGACTCCGAGAAGAAGATTAACCTCACGCCGCAGGAGCGCAAGACCGCCTACCTGTTCCAGAACTACCAGCTCTTCCCGAACCTGTCGGTGGAGCAGAACGTTCAGGCGGGCATGCCCAAGTCCATGTCCAAGCAGGCCAAGCACGAGGCGGCCATCAACGCGCTGTCCATCTTCTCCATGGAGAGCTTCGCGCAGCGCTACCCGGGGCGCCTCTCGGGCGGCCAGCAGCAGCGCGTCGCCCTGGCGCGCATGATCGCGGCCCGTCCGGGCATCTTCATGTTCGACGAGCCCTTCTCGGCGCTGGACTCCTACCTCAAGAGCTCCCTTGAGCAGACGCTGCTCGACATGCTCGACCTCGTGAAGTCCACGGTGCTCTACGTGAGCCACGACATCGACGAGTCGTTCCGCTTCTGCGACCGCATCTGCGTGATCTCCGACGGCCACGTGGCCGAGATCGGCCCCACCAAGCAGATCGTGACCGACCCGCAGACCCTCGCCGCCGTGAAGCTCTCCGGCTGCAAGAACGTCTCGGCGGCCCGCAAGGTGGCCGAGGGCGTGGTGGAGGCCACCGACTGGGGCATGGAGTTCCACACCGACAAGCCCATCCCCGACGACATCACGCACCTGGGCATCCGCGCCTTCTACATCCACAAGTCCTCGCCCGAGAAGATGGGCGGCAAGAACGCCTACTGCCTGAAGGTGCACCGCGTGAGCGACTCGCGCTTCGAGCGCTCCGTCATGCTCAAGTCCCCCAAGGGTGACAAGCTCATCCAGTGGAAGGTGGACAAGCTCCAGACGCCGGAGAACGAGCTTCCCCAGGTGGGCGACGAGCTCAACCTGCACTTCGACGCCAGCAAGCTCTACCTCGTGAGGTCGTAGCACCAGCCAATTTGAACTAGAGGCTCCACCGCGTACTAACAAGGGGCGGGCGCAGCGACCGGAAACCACCGGCCCTGCGCCCGCCCCTTTTTCTGTACCTCCCTGCCGCCTCAACAAAGTGCGGCGAGAGCCCCTGTGGCAAGGCGCGCGGAGCCGTAGTGTACTGGAGTACATGAGGCTCCGCGCAACGCGGCCCCAACAAAGTGAGACGAGAGCCCCTGTGGCAAGGCGCACGGAGCCGTAGTGTACTGGAGTACATGAGGCTCCGCGCAACGCGGCCACAGGGGCTCGTGGGACATCAATGCTTGGAGTGTTTGTTGAAGCGTTTGGATGTCCCCGTCGCTCCCGGCCCCGCGCTCTTGCGGGCGCTCGACTTCAGGCGCGCCATGACGCTTGCCTCCTCGTCGCCCTCCACCTGGGCCTTCAGGTGCACGAGCTGGTCGCGCAGACGCGCCGCCTCCTCGAAGTCGAGCTTCTCGCTGGCCGCGCGCATGTCGTCCTCGATGGCCTGCATGATGCGCGCGAGCTCGTCCTTGGGCAGGCTCGACAGCTCCTGGGCCACCGTCTGGGCCAGGTCGTCGTCGCCCTTGCCGCTGGCCTCCTGACTGATGAAGCTCGTGATGTCGGTGATGGCCTTCTGCACGCTGTGCGGCTCGATGCCGTGCTCGGCGTTGTAGCGCTCCTGCAGGGCGCGGCGGCGCTGCGTCTCGTCGATGGCCACGCGCATGGAGTCGGTGATGGTGTCGGCGTACATGATCACCTTGCCGCTCACGTTGCGCGCCGCGCGGCCCATCGTCTGGATGAGCGAGCGGCGGTTGCGCAGGAAGCCCTCCTTGTCGGCGTCGAGGATGGCCACGAGGCTCACCTCGGGGATGTCGAGGCCCTCGCGCAGCAGGTTGATGCCCACGAGGATGTCGAGCGCCCCGGTGCGCAGCTTGCGGATGATCTCCACGCGGTCCATGGTGGCGGTGTCGGAGTGCATGTAGGCCACCTTGAAGCCCTCGTCGAGCAGATGGTCGGTGAGGTTCTCGGCCATGCGCTTCGTGAGGGTCGTCACAAGCACGCGTTCATGGCGAGCTGCATGCTCGCGGCACTCGCCGATGAGGTCGTCTATCTGGCCCATGATGGGGCGCACGTCGATCTTGGGGTCGAGCAGGCCCGTGGGGCGGATGATCTGCTCGACGGGCTCGGGGCAGACGCGTTCCTCGAAGTCGCCGGGCGTGGCGCTCACGAACACGAACTGGGGTATGCGCGCCTCGAACTCGTCGAAGCGAAGCGGCCTGTTGTCCAGGGCGCTCGGCAGGCGGAAGCCGTGCTCGATGAGCGAGATCTTGCGCGAGCGGTCGCCCTCGTGCATGCCGCGCACCTGCGGCAGGGTCACGTGCGACTCGTCCACGATGCAGAGCATGTCCTTGGGGAAGTAGTCGATGAGCGTGTAGGGCGCCTCGCCGGGGGCGCGCCCGTCGAGGTGGCGCGAGTAGTTCTCGATGCCCGAACAGAAGCCCATGGTCTGCAGGGCCTCCAGGTCGTAGTCGGTGCGCTCCTGCAGGCGCTGCGCCTCAAGGAGCTTGCCGGCCTGCTTGAACTCCTCGCAGCGGGCGCGCTTCTCCTCGTCGATGGTGGTGAGGGCGCGGTTGAGCTTGGGGCGCTCGGTCACGTAGTGTGAGGCCGGCCAGATGGGGATGGCGTCGAAGGAGTTGAGCATCTCGCCCGTGACCTCGTCTATCTCACAGATCTCCTCCACCTCGTCGCCGAAGAAGCCGATGCGCACGGGATGCTCGGCGTAGGGCGGGAACACGTCCACCACGTCGCCGCGCACGCGGAAGGTGCCTCGGTGCAGGTCGTAGTCGTCGCGGTCGTAGAGGATGTCGATGAGCGAGTACACGAAGTCGTCGCGGTCGAGCGGCGTGTCCTTGCGCACGTTGGGGGCCATGCCCGCGTAGTCCTCGGGGCTGCCGATGCCGTAGATGCAGCTCACGGAGGCCACCACGATGACGTCGCGGCGGCTCAGCAGGTCGGCCGTGGCCTGGTGGCGCAGCTTCTCGATGTCCTCGTTGATGGAGGAGTCCTTCTCGATGTAGGTGTCGGTGGAGGGGATGTAGGCCTCGGGCTGGTAGTAGTCGTAGTAGCTCACGAAGTACACCACGGCGTTGTTGGGGAAGAACTCGCGCAGCTCGCTTGCCACCTGCGCGGCGAGGGTCTTGTTGGGTTCCAAGATGAGCGTGGGCTTGCCTACCGCCTCGATGGTCTTGGCCATGGTGAAGGTCTTGCCCGAGCCCGTGACGCCCAAAAGGGTCTGGTACCGCTTTCCTTCGCGGATGCCCTGGGAGAGCTTCTCGATGGCCTGGGGCTGGTCGCCGCAGGGCTCGAAGGGGGAGACCACCTTGAACTCCACTTCGCCGCCCTCGGGGCCGAACCGCTTGAGCTCGCCGCCGAAGTGACGCTGCCCTTGGGCTTCTTGACTCGTGTTTTCGCTCATGTCGGCCATCCGTTGGTATAAAGTGTCCCTCGTTGTCACGTGCCGCGCGGCCAGCTCGCACGCTCGTGCCCAAATTGCCGCGTGCCCCCTATTATGGCAGTCGGTTCGCGCCGGCGATAGCTTGCGCCCAACTTGCACACGGGGTGCCGTCAGGAGAGGTCACATGCCCACCACACTTAACGAGTCCGCCACGCCGCCCATCCAGGCGCACGATGCCTGCGGGCGCACCATCGATTACATGCGCATCGCCATCACCGACCGGTGCAACTACCGCTGCGTGTACTGCATGCCCGCGAGCGGCGTGCCCGACAAGGGCCACTGCGATATCATGTCGTTCGAGGAGATCGAGCGCTTCGTGCGCATCGCGGCCCAGTACGGCATCAAGCACCTGCGCCTGACCGGCGGCGAGCCCCTCGCGCGCAAGGGCTGCGCCGACCTCGCCGCGATGCTCATGGCCATCCCGGGCATCGAGGACATCGCGATCACCACCAACGGCGCCCTGCTGCCCCGCTTCGCCCACGACCTCAGGGCTGCCGGGGTGAGCCGCGTGAACATCTCGCTCGACACCCTCGACCCCGCCAAGTTCGCGGCCGTGACGCGCGTCGGCTCGCTTGACGACGTGCTGCGCGGCATCGACTGCGCCCTGGAGGAGGGCTTCAAGACGGTGAAGGTCAACACCGTTGCCGTGCGCGCCCTGAACCAGGACTTCTTCGGCATTGCCGAGCTGGCGCGCACCCGCCCCATCCACGTGCGCTTCATCGAGTACATGCCCATCGGCGACGACCAGACCCGCGCGAAGAACATCCCCGAGGAGTCCGACGCCCTCTTCAAGGACGTCAGCGCCTGGGACCGCTCCGACACCATCCCCACCGAGGAGCTGCGCGACATGCTCTCCGCCGCCGGGCAGCGCGCGGGGGTGGGCCCGCTCATTGCCTGCGCCAAGGACGCGCCCGAGGGCCACGGCCCCGCCCAGTACTGGAAGTTCGAGGGTTTCCAGGGCACCATCGGCTTCATCAGCGCCATGAGCAGCCACTTCTGCAAGAAGTGCAACCGCCTGCGCCTCACGGCCGACGGCAACCTGCGCCCGTGCCTGTTCAGCGACCTGGAGTACCCCGTGCTTCCCGGCCTTCGCGCCCACGACGAGGCGGCCGTGCGCGCCGCCTTCGAGGCCGCGCTTCGCAACAAGCCCGACAAACACACGTCAAACGACGGGACCGAGAGGTTCATGTCGCAGATCGGAGGATGATCTTTGATGGCAGAAGACAAGCCGCGCGACGCCTACCGCGACGAGCTCACCCATGTCGACGA
Source organism: Alistipes onderdonkii (assembly GCA_963648855.1). Classification (GTDB taxonomy): domain Bacteria; phylum Actinomycetota; class Coriobacteriia; order Coriobacteriales; family UMGS124; genus UMGS124. The sequence goes on from CAVJGP010000040.1 coordinate 6,564, forward strand.
GAAGGGCGACGTGCGCATGGTGGACGTCTCCGACAAGGCGGTGACCAAGCGCGAGGCAATAGCCGAGGGCAGCATCCTCATGCACCCCGAGACCCAGGCCATGGTGCTCGAGGACCGCGCCAAGAAGGGCGACGTGCTCGCCTGCGCACGCGTGGCCGGCATCATGGCCGCCAAGCGTACGAGCGACCTCATCCCCATGTGCCACCCGCTGCCCATCACCAAGGCCAAGGTTGACATCGAGCCCATCTGCCAGGGCGATCGTCCCGACGGCCGCGTGGGCTTCCATGTGACGGCCACCACCGGCGTCACGGGCGTGACGGGCATCGAGATGGAGGCCCTCACCGCCGCCAGCGTCGCCTGCCTTACCGTTTACGACATGTGCAAGGCGGTGGACCGCGGCATGGAGATCGTCGACGTGCGCCTTCTTCGCAAGGAGGGCGGCCGCAGCGGCCTGTGGGAGCGCGCCGAGTAGGGCCGCTTGGCGCCGTCGCTCGAAATCATAGTGACTTTGGGGGATTAGACTTGCAAGCCGTCCAAGATGCGCTAATCTACGGCACGCATGCCCCAAAAGGAGAGGAGCTTTTATGGCAGACAACGCACAGTCCGCGGGCAACGTGGCCCGTCCGGGCGACACGAGCAAGCTCGCGCAGAACGACGTGAGCAACGTCAAGCACGTCATCGGCGTGGTGTCGGGCAAGGGCGGCGTGGGCAAGTCGCTCGTGTCGGGCCTCATCGCCTGCGACGCGGCGCGCAAGGGCCTCAAGGTCGGCATCCTCGACGCCGACATCACCGGCCCCACCATCCCGCACATGTTCGGGTTCAACCGCGTGGGCATCACCGCCCAGAACAACCTGCTCGTTCCCGCCCGCACCAAGGACGGCATCGAGGTCATGTCCATCAACCTGCTGCTTCGCAACCCCGACGACCCGGTGATCTGGCGCGGGCCCGTCATCGGCGGCTGCGTCAAGCAGTTCTGGAACGAGGTTGTCTGGGGCGACCTCGACGTGCTCGTGGTGGACATGCCCCCGGGCACGGGCGACGTGGCGCTCACCGTGTTCCAGTCCATCCCCGTGGACGGCGTGGTCATCGTGGCCTCGCCCCAGGACCTCGTGGCCACCATCGTGGGCAAGGCCGTCAACATGGCCAAGTCCATGGACGTGCCGGTGCTGGGCCTCGTTGAGAACATGAGCTACTTCGAGTGCCCCGACTGCGGCAAGAAGCACTACATCTTCGGTGACAGCCACATCGACGAGGTGGCCGAGAAGTACGGCGTGGAGGTGCTGGCGCGCCTGCCCATGAACCCCGAGTACGCCGCCATGTGCGACGAGGGCAAGGTCGCCGACATCCCCAACCCCGGCATCGACGCCGAGAAGCTGCTCGACAAGGCCGCTGCCGTGAAGGTCGCCTCCTCGCTCGTAGGCGGCTGGACCGTCGCCGAGTAGGGCTGCGGGGACACAAGATATGAACGCTACCCGCGTCATCGTCGTGGGAGCCGGCGCCTCGGGCCTGGCATGCGCTGTGAGCGCGGCCGGGCTCGGGGCGTCCGTCACTGTGTTGGAGGCAGCGACGCGCCCCGGACGCACCATCATGGCCTCGGGCAACGGCCGGTGCAACTTCTGCAACGCCGACCTGTCGGCCGAGCGTTACAACGACCCCGCCTTCGTGGCGAGCTCCTATACGGGCGACGTGGCGGTCGAGGTGCTGGGCTTCTTCGAGGGCCTGGGCCTGTGGCACGTCTGCGACGAGGAGGGCAGGTACTACCCGCGCACGCGCTGCGCCGCCTCGGTGCTCGACGTGCTGCTCAACCGTGTGGAGGAGCTGGGCGTGCGCCTGTGGGCGGAGTCGCGCGTCGTGGGCTTGCGCCGTGCGGGCTTGCAGTGGGAGGTCGCCCTGGAAGACGGGCAGACCCTGTGCGCCGACAAGGTGGCGTGGTGCGCAGGCGGGCAGTCCTCGGCCGAGCTTGCGCGCATGGAGCGGCTCGACCTCGTGGAGACTCACCGCGTGCTCTGTCCCATCGCCACCGCCCCCAAGCCCGCAAAGGACCTCGACGGGGTGCGCCTCGTGTGCGAGCTGGCCGTGGAGCGGGCGGGCGCGACCGTCTTCCGGGCACCCGGCGAGGTGCTCGTGCGCAAGTACGGCCTGTCGGGCATCGTCGTGTTCGACGCCTCGCGCTATGCGCAGCCCCACGACATGCTCGCGGTGGACCTCGTGCCGCACTTGGGCGCAGATGAGCTGGCGCGCGAGCTTGCGCGGCGCATCGAGGCGGCCGAGGCTTCAGGCGACCCCCGCTTTGCGCGCCTGCACCTGCTTGACGGGGCGGTACATCCCAAGCTGGCCGCCCATCTCATGGAACGCAACTGCGGACGCGACGGCTCGCGGCCTGCTGACGCGAGACGCCTGGCAGCCGGGCTCAAGCGCTGGGAGTTCGAGGTGGCGCAGGTCATGGAGGGCGACCAGGCCCAGGTGACGCGCGGCGGCATCGCAAACGGGCAGGTAGACCCGCAGACCTTTGCGGTGCACGGCCGTGAGGGGCTTTTCGTGTGCGGCGAGGCCCTCGATGTGGACGGCATGTGCGGCGGCTTGAACTTGGCGTGGGCTTGGCACAGCGGCATTCTTGCAGGCAGGGCAATCGCGGTAAAATAGGCGGGATTGTACTCAGCCAAGCAAGGAGCCCGCCGATGATCGAGATCCGCAACCTCAAGCTCACCCTTTCGGGCGGCAAGGCGACCGGTGTCGCCTACGACCCAGACTTCCTGCGCCTTGCCGTGAGCCGCAAGCTCGGGGTGAGCGCGGGCGATATCGACCAATGCCAGGTCACGCGCCGTGCCGTGGACGCACGCAAGCGCGGAGACGTGCACTATGTGGCCAGCGTGCGCGCGAGCCTCAAGGGTGGCGACGCCCAGGAGAGCCGCCTGGTGGCCGCCCTCTCCACCAACGACGTGGTCATCGCCAAAGAGACCGCCTATGAGCCTGCCCATCTGGAGGCTGGCCGCGAGGTGGCGCGCCCCGTGGTGGTGGGAGCCGGCCCTGCCGGCCTCTTCGCGGCCCTGAGCCTGGCCCTGGCGGGCATGGCGCCCATCCTCATCGAGCGCGGCGCCCCTGCCGAGCAGCGCAGCCGCGACGTCGCCAAGTTCAACGCAACGGGCAAGCTCAACACCCAGAGCAACATCCAGTTCGGCGCGGGCGGCGCGGGCACCTTCTCCGACGGCAAGCTCACCACGGGCACCAACGCCCCCGAGCACGCCTGGATCCTCAACGCCTTCGTCGAGGCCGGCGCCTCTTCCGACATCCTCTGGCAGGCCATGCCCCACATCGGCAGCGACGTGCTGCCCGGCGTGGTGGACAAGCTCGTCGAGCGCATCCGCCGGGCCGGCGGCGAGGTGCGCTGGTACACGCGCATGGTGGAGCCCGTGGTGGAAGACGGTGCCCTTGCGGGCCTGCGCTGCGTGGTGGAGGCCCCGGGACGCCCCGCCAAGCAGGAGGAGATTCGCTGCCGCCAGGCCATCCTCGCCTGCGGCCACTCCGCCCGCGACGTGTTTTCCCAGCTCAAGACCCAGGGCTTCAGCATGGAGCCCAAGGTGTTCTCCATGGGTGTGCGCATTGAACACCCGCAGAACATGATCAACAAGGTGCAGTACGGCGGCATCGCCAACTCCGACGCCCTGCCCGTCGCCTCCTACAAGCTGAGCTGCCACCTCAAGGACGGCCGCGGCGTGTACAGCTTCTGCATGTGCCCCGGCGGCACGGTGGTGGCCGCCGCCAGCGAGGAGGGCGGCGTGGTGACCAACGGCATGAGCGAGTTCGCCCGCGCCGGCCGCAACGCCAACTCGGGCTTCTTGGCCAACGTGCTGCCTTCCGACATCCCCGGCATCGCTGACGACGTGCTGGCCGGCGTCGAGCTGCAGCGCCGCTGCGAGCGTGCGGCCTTCGAGGCCGGCGGGGCCGACTACAAGGCGCCCGCCCAGCTCCTCACCGACTTCCGCGCCAAGGTGGCCTCGCACGGCCCGGGCAAGGTGCAGCCCACCTATCCTCTGGGCGTCAAGTGGACGAGCGTGGGCAAGTGCCTGCCCGACTTCGTCGACCGCGCCCTGCGCGCGGCGGTGCCCATCCTCGCCAAGCGCCTCGAGGGCTTCGACCGCATGGACGCCGTGCTCACAGGCGTGGAGACGCGCTCCAGCTCGCCGGTGCGCATCCTGCGCCGCTCCGAGGATCTCATGAGCGTGGACGCGCAGGGTCTGTATCCCTGCGGCGAGGGCGCGGGCTATGCGGGCGGCATCATGAGCGCCGCCGCCGACGGCCTTCGCTGCGCCGCCGCCGTGGTGGCCGCCGCAAACGCGCAGGCCGCGCGCTAGGTTCTCTTCTTCAAGCTTCATAAGGAGCGTTGCGTGACACAGGAAAACATCGTCATTCGAGGTGCGCGCGAGCACAACCTCAAGGACGTCTCGCTTGAGATTCCCCGCGACAAGCTCGTGGTCATCACGGGCCTGTCTGGCTCGGGTAAGAGCTCGCTTGCCTTCGACACCATCTTCGCCGAGGGCCAGCGCCGCTACGTGGAGTCGCTCTCCAGCTATGCCCGCATGTTCCTGGGGCAGATGGACAAGCCCGACGTCGACAGCATCGAGGGCCTGTCGCCGGCCGTCTCCATCGACCAGAAGACCACCTCCAAAAACCCGCGCTCCACGGTGGGCACGGTCACGGAGATCTACGACTACCTGCGACTGCTCTTTGCGCGCATCGGCATCCCGCACTGCCCGGAGTGCGGGCGCGTCATCGAGCGCCAGACCACCGACCAGGTGGCCGACAAGATCGCCGAGGCCGCCGTGGGCCGCAAGGCGCTCGTGCTCGCGCCCGTCGTGCGCGGCCGCAAGGGCGAGCACACCAAGCTCTTCGAGGACCTGCGCCGCGAGGGCTTCGCGCGCGTGCGCGTGGACGGAGAGGTCATCCGCCTCGACGACCAGGAAACCATAACCCTCGACAAGAAGTTCAAACACACCATCGAGGTGGTGGTGGACCGCATCGCGGTGAAGGAAGGCTCGCTGGGCCGCATCGCCCAGGCCGTGGAGACTGCGACACGCCTGGCCGAGGGCAACGTTGCCGTGTGGCTTATGCCGGAAGGGGAGCGCCCCGGCGAGCTGCTGGAGTACTCGCTCGCCCTGGCCTGCCCCCAGCACGGCCACTCCATCGATGACCTGCAGCCGCGCGACTTCTCGTTCAACGCCCCCTACGGGGCGTGCCCGGAGTGCGACGGCCTGGGCGTGCACCGCGTCATCGACGTCGACCGCCTTGTGAGCGCGCCCGACAAACCCGCAGGCCACGGCGCCCTGGGCAACATCTTCAACATGAGCAACTACTGGCCGCAGGTGATCGACGCGGTCACGGCCCATCTGGGCTATAGCCCCGACACGCCCTGGGAAGACCTCGCCCCGCGCGACAAGAAGGTGCTCATCGAGGGCTTGGGCGACACGAAGATTGACGTGGTCTACCGCACGCTCGACGGACGCGACACCGGCTGGCAGGCCACCTTCCCGGGCCTGGCGAGCATCCTCATGACCCGCTACACCGAGACGGACAACGAGAAGCTCCGCGAGCGCATCGAGCCCTTCATCCTGGAGCAGCCCTGCGCCTCATGCGGCGGCGCCCGCCTCAAGCCCGAGATTCTCGCCGTGACTGTGGGCGGCAAGTCCATCTACGACGTCTGCTGCATGTCCACCCAGGACGCCTTGGCGTTCTTCCAGGGCCTTGAGCTCACCGAGCGCGAGAGCTTCATCGGCGCGCGCATCGTGAAGGAGGTTGTCGAGCGCCTCAAGTTCCTCGTCGACGTGGGCCTGGGCTACCTCACCCTTGAGCGCTCGGCCACCACGCTCTCCGGCGGCGAGGCCCAGCGCATCCGCCTGGCCACGCAGATCGGCGCCGGCCTCATGGGCGTGCTCTACATCCTCGACGAGCCTTCCATCGGCCTGCACCAGCGCGACAACGACCGCCTCATCGCCACGCTGCGTCACCTGCGCGACCTGGGCAACACCGTGGTGGTGGTGGAGCACGACGAGGACACCATCCGTGCCGCCGACTTCGTGGTGGACATGGGGCCGGGCGCAGGCGAGCGCGGCGGCCAGGTCGTGGCGGCCGGCACGCCCGCGCAGGTGGAGCAGGTGGAGGAGTCGCTAACGGGCGCCTACCTGCGCGGCTCGCGTATGATCGAGCTGCCCGAGGAGCGCCGCCGCCCCGAGCGCGGCAGCGTCGTGCTGCGCGGCGCGAAGGCGAACAACCTCAAGAACGTCACTGTGAGCGTGCCCATCGGCACCCTCACCGTGGTGACGGGCGTGTCGGGTTCGGGTAAGAGCTCGCTTGTGACCGACACCCTCGCCCCCGCGCTCACCAACGCCGTCCATCGCTCCCAGCGCCCCGTGGGCCCCTACAAGAGCATCGAGGGCCTGGACCTCATCGACAAGGTCATCGACATCGACCAGACGCCCATCGGCCGCACGCCGCGCTCCAACCCGGCCACCTACATCGGCCTGTGGGACGACCTGCGCAACCTCTTCGCCAGCGTGCCCGAGTCCAAGGCGCGCGGATACGCGCCGGGGCGCTTCAGCTTCAACGTGTCGGGCGGCCGCTGCGAGGCGTGCAAGGGCGACGGCCAGATCAAGATCGAGATGCACTTCCTGCCCGACGTGTACGTGCCCTGCGAGCAGTGCCAGGGCAAGCGCTACAACCGCGAGACGCTTCAGGTGCTCTATCGCGGCAAGTCCATCTCCGACGTGCTCGAGATGACGGTGGAGGAGGCGCTCGTGTTCTTCGGGGCCATCCCCTCCATCAAGCGCAAGCTCCAGACACTGCACGACGTGGGCCTGGGCTACGTGCGCCTGGGCCAGCCCGCCACCACGCTTTCGGGCGGCGAGGCGCAGCGCGTGAAGCTTGCCAAGGAGCTGCATCGCAGGCAGACGGGCAAGACGTTCTACATCCTCGACGAGCCCACCACGGGCCTGCACTTTGAGGACGTGCGGCAGCTGCTCCTCGTGCTGCAGCGCCTGGTGGACGCAGGCAACACGGTGCTCGTCATCGAGCACAACCTCGACGTCATCAAGGTGGCCGACCACCTCATCGACCTGGGCCCGGAGGGCGGCGTGGGTGGCGGCACCGTCGTGGCCACGGGCACCCCCGAGCAGATTTGCGCCTGCTCCGAGAGCATCACGGGGCGGTTCCTCAAGCCGGTGCTTGAGCGCGACCGCGCGCGCATGGAAGGGAGGCGCTAGATGCCCAAGGGAAAGCGCGAGCAAGCAGGCTCGAAGACCAACGCCATGCGTGCTCTGGACAACGCGGGCATCGCCTACGAGTACCTCGCCTATGAGGTGGAGGACGAGACGAGCGTGGGCATCGGCGTGCGTGTGGCTGAGGCCACCGGCTCTGACCCCGACTCCAGCTTCAAGACGCTCGTGTGCGTGTCGCCGCGCAAGACCTACGCGGTGTTCTGCATCCCCGTGGCCTGCGAGCTCGACCTCAAGAAGGCGGCCCGCGCGGCCCAGGAGAAGTCGCTGTCGCTTCTCAACTGGCACGAGCTTCCTGCCGTCACGGGCTATGTGCGCGGAGGCACCTCGCCGCTCGGCATGAAGAAGGAGTACCCCACCTTCATCGACGAGACGGCCCAGCTCTTCGACCGCATCTCCATCTCGGGCGGCAAGATCGGCGCCAAGCTTGTGCTCGATCCCGTGGAGCTGTGCGACTTCTGCCACGCCCAGTTCGTCGACCTGGTGGAGGGCTGAGGCGCATGGCCCAAACGCCCAACAAGCCCGGACGGCACTTCGCCCCGGCGGGCCGCGCCGCGCGACCTGCCGGCAACCCTGCGCCTGCTGCTCCCGCCCACTTCGGCGGCGGCCGCGCGTCCCGCCCGGCCGCTGCGCAGGATGCGCCGGCGGCCGGGCGGGACGCGCCTGCCGCCTCTCAGGGCGAGCAGGCCAACGGCGCCGAGAGCGCAAGCGTGGGCCGCTCCCAGCTGCTTATCTCCATCTGCGTGGCCATCTCGCGCCTCACGGGCTTCGTGCGCACCTGGGCCATGGGTATGGCGATGGGCACCACGCTGCTCAGCTCCTCCTACCAGGTGGCCTGCAACCTGCCCAACCAGCTCTACGAGCTCGTGATGGGCGGCATGCTCGTCACCGCCTTCCTCCCCGTGTATGTGAGCCTGCGCAAGCGCGAGGGCGAGGAGCGTGCGAGCGCCTACGCGAGCACCCTCATGGGCATCGTCATCCTGTTCCTGGGCGTGGTGGCCCTGCTTGCGACTATCTTCACGCCGCAGGTCGTGTGGACGCAGATGTTCTTCTCCGACTCCGGCGACCGCGAGCTGGTGGAGTACTTCTTTAGGTTCTTCGCGGTGCAGCTGCTGTTCTACGGCGTCTCGGCCATCGCGGGCGGCCTGCTCAACGCCCATCGCGACTACCTGTGGAGCTCGGCTGCCCCCATCTTCAACAACCTCGTGGTCATCGTCGTGATGTTCGTCTACTTCTTCTGCCGCTACGACGACCCCGACCTGGCGAAGCTCGTGCTTGCCGTGGGCACGCCTTTGGGCGTCTTCGTACAGATGACGCTGCAGGTGCTGCCTATGGCCCGCCACGGCCTGCACCTCAAGCCCTGGCGCATCGACCTGCACGACCCGGCGCTTCGCGAGACGCTCTCCCTGGGCATCCCCACCATCGTGGTGACGCTGTGCTCCTTCCTTACCGTGTCGGTGCAGAACGCCGCGGCCATGGCGGTGAGCGACGCGGGGTCGTCCGTGCTCTACTACGCGCGCCAGTGGTTCACGCTTCCCTACGCGTTTCTTGCCGTGCCTGTCACCACCACGCTCTTCACCGAGCTTTCGGCCATGGTGGCCGAGGGCGACATGCGCGGCGTGCGTCGCGCCATCATCTCGGGCACCCAGCAGAACTTCTTCTCGATGGTGCCCTTCATGCTCTACCTCATCGTGTTCTCCGTGCCGCTCGTGTCGCTCTTCCGCGCCGGCTCGTTTGACTGGGAAAGCGTGGGCCTTGTGAGTTCCTACCTCGTGGTGATGGCGCTGAGCCTGCCTTTCTACGCGTGCTTCATGTTCATGCAGAAGGTGTTCAGCGCCCTGCGCGCCATGCGCCAGTACGCGGTGTGCAACCTCGTGGTCTCGGTGCTGCAGGTGGTGCTCACCGTGGGACTCTGCCTGGGCGTGGGCGACGTATCGGGCCTTGGCCTGGGCGGCGTGGCCATCGCGCAGATCGCCTTCTTCGTGTTCGGCACGCTGTGGTGCTACGTCTACCTGAGCCGCACGTTGGGCGGCATCGGGGCCGGTGCGCTCGTGAAGTCGTTCGTGGCCTCGTTTGCCGTGGGCCTCGTGGGCGCTGTGGCGGGCGTCTTCGTGCTGCAGCTGCTGCAGCAGCTCTACATGCCCTATGCAGACGCCGGCGTCCTCATGACCTTCCTCTACATCGTCGTGGCCGGGCTTGCGAGCCTCGTGGTCACCTACGGCCTGGGCGTTGCGCTCAAGGTCCCTGGCAGCGCCTTCATCGGCCGCGTCGTCTCCCGAATCCTCCCAAAGAAAGGCAAGTAGCGTGGGCGTTCTCATCAGCTGTGAAGAAGTGAGCCTGGAATACCCCACCCGCAAGGTGCTCGAGGGCCTGTCGCTGGGCGTGGCCGAGGGCGACCGCACGGGCATCGTGGGCAAGAACGGCGACGGCAAGTCCACGCTGCTCAACATCGTCTCGGGCCTGCTCGAGCCCGACTCGGGCCGCGTCACCATGCGCCGGGGCACCCGCGTGGGCGTGCTCGGCCAGAAGGACTCGCTGCGCGACGAGGCGAGCGTGGGGGAGTGCGTGTTGGGCGACGCCCCCGAGCACGAGTGGGCGAGCGACCCCAAGACGCGTGCCATCGTGGCCGCGCTCATCGGCGACGTGCCCTGGGACGCCAAGGTGGGGTCGCTGTCGGGCGGCCAGCGCCGCCGTGTGGACCTGGCGCGCCTGCTCGTGGGCGACTGGGACATCCTCGCGCTCGACGAGCCCACGAACCACCTCGACATGCGTACCATCCGCTGGCTCGCCGCGCACCTCAACTCCCGCTGGGCAGCCGGTACGGGGGCGCTTCTCGTGGTGACCCACGATCGCTGGTTCCTCGACGAGGTGTGCCTGCAGATGTGGGAGGTGCACGACGGCACGGTCGACCCCTTCGAGGGCGGCTACTCGGCCTACATCCAGCAGCGCCTCGAGCGCGACCGCCAGGCGCGCGTCATCGAGGATCGCCGTCAGAACCTGCTGCGCAAGGAGCTCGCCTGGCTTGCCCGCGGCCCCCAGGCACGCGCCTGCAAGCCCAAGTTCCGCGCGAAGGCGGCCCACGAGCTTATCGACGACGTGCCCCCCATGCGCAACACGCTTGAGCTGCATCGCCTGGCGGTGAGCCGCTTGGGCAAGCAGGTCTTCGAGCTCAAGAACGTGAGCGTGGCCTTCGAGGGCAAGAAGGTGCTCGACGACGTGACCTGGCTCATCGGCCCGGGCGACCGCTACGGCATCCTCGGCGCCAACGGCGCAGGCAAGACCACGCTGCTGTCCATCCTCACCGGCAGGCTCGCGCCCACCTCGGGCACGGTGAAGATCGGCAAGTCGGTGAGGTGCGCGGTGCTCTCGCAGCGCCTCGACGAGCTGCTCGCCCATACCGGCGAGACGGTGCGCGAGGTGCTCGCGGGCCTCAAGAACCGCTACACCATCAACGGCAAGGAGTACACGCCTGCCCAGCTGCTTGAGAACATCGGCTTCGAGCCGGGCCAGCAGCTCACGCGCGTCGAGGAGCTGTCGGGCGGCCAGCAGCGCCGCCTGCAGCTCATGCTCGTGCTTCTCAGCGAGCCCAACGTGCTCGTGCTCGACGAGCCGGGCAACGACATGGACACCGACATGCTCGCCATCCTGGAGGACCTGCTCGACTCCTGGCCCGGCACGCTCATCCTCGTGACGCACGACCGCTACCTCATGGAGCGCGTGACCGACAACCAGTACATGGTGATGGACGGCAAACTGACCCACGTGCCCGGCGGCGTGGACGAGTTCCTGGCCAAGCTTGAAGCGCGCGACCGCGCGGCCGCGAGCGCTCCCAAGGCTGCGGCGCAGGCGTCCCAGGGTGCGTCGTCCGCGTCGGCGTCTGCCTCCACGCTGCCCAACGGCCTTTCTCAGTCCGACGTCTACCGCCTCAAGAAGCAGCTCTCCAGCGTCGAGCGCAAGATGGACACGCAGCGCTCGCGCATCGACGCCCTGCAGGCCCAGATGCTCACGCTTCCCGCCTCTGACTACGAGGGCCTGGGCAAGCTCCAGGCCCAGGTGGACGCCTGCAAGGAGCAGATGGACGAGCTTGAGCTTGAGTGGCTTGAGATTCAGGAGCAGCTGGGGGAGTAGCGCGGCCACCGGCGGCGTTCGACTCACAACGCGTGCGGCTGTGGGGTGTGTGGGGCGTTTGCGCCCAGGCCCGCCCGCGCTTTTCAGGGGCGTACAATCGCGCAGGTCATAACCGCGTTTGAAAGGACAGCATGCAAGAGCAGCAGTATCGCCGCGAGCATGACTCCATGGGGGACATGCTCGTGCCCGCAGATGCCCTGTGGGGCGCGCAGACCCAGCGCAGCTACCAGAACTTCAAGATAGGCACCGAGACCATGCCCGAAGAGATTGTGCGCGCCTTCGCCATCCTCAAGAAGGCGGCGGCCCAGGCAAACGTCGAGCTCGGCGTGCTCGACGCACGTGCCGGCGAGCTCATCGGCCAGGCCTGCGACGAGATTCTCGCCGGCAAGCTCGAGGGCTCTTTCCCGCTCAAGGTGTGGCAGACGGGCTCGGGCACGCAGTCGAACATGAACGTCAACGAGGTCATCGCCAATCGCGGCAACCAGATCGCCCAGGAGCGCGTGCTGCATCCCAACGACTCGGTGAACCGCTCGCAGTCCTCCAACGACACCTTCCCCACAGCCCTGCATATCGCCTGCGTGCTCGCCGTGCGCGACCACGTGCTGCCTGCGGTGAAGTCGCTCGCAGCCACGCTGGAGCGCGTCGCTCAGGCCCACGAGGGCGTCGTGAAGTGCGGGCGCACCCACCTGCAGGACGCTGTGCCGATCGCCTTCTCGCAGGAGGTGCGCGGCTGGGTGGGGCTGCTAGAGAACAGCGCCGAGCAGCTTGAGGTCTCGCTTGCCCCCATGCGCAAGCTCGCCCTGGGCGGCACCGCCGTGGGCACGGGCCTCAACGCCCCCGAGGGCTTCGCCGCCTTGTCGGCCGCGAAGATCGCCGAGCTTACCGGCGAGCCCTTCGTGAGCGACCCCAACAAGTTCGCGGCCCTCTCCGGCAAGGACGCGGTGGCCTTCTCGCACGGCGCGCTGCGCGGCCTGGCGGCCAACATGATGAAGATCGCCAACGACGTGCGCTGGCTTGCCTCCGGGCCCCGCCTGGGCCTGGGCGAGATAACCATCCCGGCCAACGAGCCCGGCAGCTCCATCATGCCCGGCAAGGTGAACCCCACGCAGTGCGAGGCCGTCACCATGGTGGCCGTGCAGGTCATGGGCAACGACGCCACCATCGGCTTCGCCGCGAGCCAGGGCAACTTCGAGCTCAACGTGTTCATGCCCGTCATCGCCTACGACTACCTGCAGTCGGCGCGCCTTCTGGGCGACGCCATCAGGTCGTTCGAGGTTAACTGCGCGGTCGGCATCGAGGCACGCCGCGACAAGATGAGCGCGAACCTGCACAACTCGCTCATGCTCGTCACGTGCCTGAACCCCTACATCGGCTATGAGGCGGCTGCCAAGGTGGCCAAGCTCGCCTTTGCCAAGGATATGAGTCTGAAAGAGGCCTGCGTCGAGCTCGGCTTTATGAGCGCCGAGGAGTTCGACCGAGTCTTCAAACCCGAGGAGATGATTTAAATGAACGTCAGCGAGGAGAGCCTGAAGCTGCACGAGCAGATGCAGGGCAAGATCGAGGTCGTGGCCCGCAGGCACGTCGAGTGCGCCGAGGACCTGTCGCTTCTGTACACCCCCGGCGTGGCCGAGCCCTGCCGCGCCATCAACAAGGACTACCAGAAGTCCTGGGAGCTCACGCGCCGCTCCAACCTCGTGGCCGTCATCACCGACGGCACCGCCGTGCTCGGCCTGGGCGACATCGGTCCCGCCGCCGGCATGCCCGTCATGGAAGGCAAGTGCGTGCTGTTCAAGGAGTTCGGCGGGGTGGACGCGTTCCCCCTGTGCATCGACTCCAAGGACACCGACGAGATCGTCCGCACCATCCAGCTCATCTCCAAGTCGTTCGGCGGCATCAACCTTGAGGACATCTCGGCACCCCGCTGCTTCGAGATCGAGCGTCGCCTGAAGGAGGTCTGCGACATCCCCGTCTTCCACGACGACCAGCACGGCACGGCCATCGTGACCTCCGCCGCCATGCTCAACGCCATGAAGGTGACGGGCAAGAAGATGGGCGAGATGACCATCGTCATCAACGGCGCGGGCGCGGCCGGTATCGCCATCGCCGAGCTCATGCTGCACATGGGCTTCGGCAACATCATCCTGTGCGACTCCAAGGGCATCGTGTGCGAGGGCGACGAGCGCCTGAACGCCGCCAAGGCCGAGATCGCCAAGGTCACGAACCGCAACCACCTCACGGGCACCCTGGCCGACGCGCTCAAGGGCGCCGACGCCTTCGTGGGCGTCTCTGCGGCCAACGTGGTGAGCGCCGAGATGGTCTCCACCATGAAGGACGGCATCGTCTTCGCTATGGCCAACCCCGTGCCCGAGATCATGCCCGACGTGGCCAAGGCCGGCGGCGCCGCCGTCGTGGGCACCGGCCGCTCCGACTTCCCCAACCAGATCAACAACGTGCTCGTGTTCCCGGGCATCTTCAAGGGCGCCCTGGCGGCCCGTGCCCCCCAGATCACCGAGGAGATGGAGATCAAGGCGGCCTACGCCATCGCCGACCTCGTGACGCCCGAGCAGCTGAGCGCCGACTACGTCATTCCGAGCGCCCTGGACAAGAGCGTCGCCGACGCCGTGGCCCAGGCCGTTGCCTCCTGCGTGAAGTAAAAGGAAACGCCCAAGCCTTGCGCTCTGTGCGCTGATTTCCGCATAAGCCCCGTCGACCTTATGGCCGGCGGGGCTTTCCTTTGCGCTTGCAACGCGGTTTGCAGGGCAGCGGGGGAGTGTCGGGCGCCCGTATGGGCGGAAGGGGCCGCGTGTGGTTTAAGGTGCTCCGCTGAGCATCTTCAGAGTGTGGTTTTGAAAGCACAGCACAATATATTCCCGCACAGAAAAGGGGGGCTTGCAGGTCGTCCCTGCAAGCCCCCCTTGGCGTCGTGCCTGGCAGTGTTTAGAACGCTTGCTTACTTCTTGCGGCTCTTCAGGATGAGGGCCACGGCGAGGATGACGACCACGACGCCGACGCCGGCAGCGATGGCGATGGGCGTGTAGTCGGTCTCGTCGCCCGTCTTGGCGATGTTGTTGTTTGCCTGGTTCTGCGTGACGTCGGTGTAGGTGGTGCCGTTGGTGGACGTGCCGTTGGTACCGTTGGCGTTGTTGTCGGAGGCGGCGACCACGTTGACGGTGCACTTCACGCTGTGACCCTGAACCACGCCGGTCACCTGGAAGCTGCCGATGGCAGAGTACAGGCTCTGGTAGTTGTCAGGCTCGGTCCACACCACGGACTCGCTGCTCGTGGTGCCGTCAGACCAGCGCACACCGGCGGTGGTGGGCAGGGTGGGCTTGGTGCCCACGGTGGTGGTGACCTTCAGATTGTTCTGGATGCCGTTGATGTACTTGGTCTGGTTCCACTTGGCGTAGAGGGTCACATTGGTGCCGGGCGTGATGCTCGCGCCGTCGGCGAACGAGGAGCCCGTGCCGTCGGCCTTGGTGTTCCAGCCGGCGAAGACGTAGCCGCTGCGCGTGAACGTGGCCTTCGGCAGGGTGGTGGAGTTGCCCAGGTCCACCGTCACGGCGTCCATGGAGCCGGTGCCGCCGTTGGCGTTGAAGGAGATGCTCACCTGGCTCGTGGCGTCGTCCTCCCAGATGGCGTAGAGGGTGGTCTCGCCCGTGACGGTAAAGGTGTCGTCCGCCTGATAGACGGGCATGTTGCCCTCGCGGTTGGCAGCCCAGTACCTGAAGTGCTTGCCGGCAGGCGCGGTGAAGGTGCAGCTGGGTACGGTGTAGCCCTCGTTCAGGGTGGCGGAGACGGACTCCATCACGCCCGTGCCGCCGTTGGCGTCGAAGTTGATGCTGACCTTGGTCGCGGGCACGTTCTCCCAGATGGCGTAGAGCGTCACGTTGCCGGTGGGCTCGATGGTGCCGCCGACCTCGTAGGAGACGCCCGAGTCGTCGGAGGCGGTGTTCCAGTGCGCGAACTGCTTGCCCTCGGGGGCGGTGAAGCCGTTCGCGGGGGCCTGGCAGGTGCCGCCGGCGTCCACCGTGATCGCGTCGACGGAGCCGCCCTGGGCGCCGTTGCCGTCGAAGGTCACCTGGTACTGCGTGACGGGCACGTCCTCCCAGATGGCGTAGAGGGTCATGTTGCCGGCGGGCTCGATGGTGCCGCCGACCTCATAGGAGACGCCCGAGTCGTCGGAGGCGGTGTTCCAGTGCGCGAACTGCTTGCCCTCGGGGGCGGTGAAGCCCACGCCAGGCAGGGTGTAGCTCTCGTTGGGGCGTGCGATCCCGGACACCATCTCGCCCGTGCCCCCGTTGGCATCGTAGGTGATGCCCACAGTGGTGGGGTCGACCTGCGGATCGCTCTGCGGCGTGGCGTCGTCGACGGGCACGGTCACGGTCAGGGTGGCGGGCACGCCCACCTCGGTGCCGTCCTCCTGCTCGCCCGTGCCATCCTGGGCCTTCACGAGCTGGCCGGCCTCGCCCATGTTGCCGGCCTCGCTGGAGAAGACCGCCACGAGGTAGAGGTCGCCGTTCTGAGCCTGGAAGAGGGCGATGCCGAAGTAGCCGTACTCGGTGTTGTTCAGGGCGCTGCCCTCGGTGAACCAGTCGGTGGTCATGCCAGCCACGGCCTCGGCGGGGTTGGCGGCCTGGTCGGCTGCGAGGTAGGCGACGCACTCGCTGGCATTTTGTGCAGAATGTATGCCGCTGTAGGCGCATTGGGCCGCGCGCTCCTGAGCCTTGGCGTTCAGGGCCTCGGTCTGCGAGAGCACGGCGTCCTCGGCGCGGGTGCTCTGCAGGCTCTCGGCGACGGTCTGGGCGCTCTCCAGATAGAAGGTGCCGCTCACCTGAACGGTGTTGGCGACGACCCGCCCTTCCTGCCCATCCTGGGAGACCTCGGCGAATTGGGTCTCCTCGGCAAGAGCGGTGGTGGGAGCAAACGAGCTGGTAGAGGCAACGATTGCGCCACCGGCCACAAGCGTGGCGGCTGCGAGCGCGACGCGCGTCGCGAGCCAGCCAGAAACGTTGGTACGTGCCATGTTTGTCATCTCCTTTGAGGCGGCGGAACTCTGTGCCCCGCCCCGGGTGGGAACTGCTTTGGCATGTCGCGCGTTATTTTACCTCACAAATGTGGGGATGGGGGGTAGCAAGAAGGCCCACCGCACTTTGCGATGGGCCTTCCAAAAGCTTAAAGCTCAGTTAAGCGGCGCGGCTGCGTCGGGCAACGGCCATCCTTACAGGTAGAAGAGGATGTCGTTGTAGGAGGGCAGGGGCCAGTAGTCCTTGGCGCAGACGAGCTCCATGGCGTCGGCGTCGCGGCGCAGCTTCTCCATCGCGGGGAGCACGCTGTCGCGGCAGGCCTCGCCGCGGGCCTGGACGTCGGCGGTGGCGACCATCGCGTCGTGGGCGGCCTGGAGCGCCTCGATGTCGTCGCTGATGAGGTCGGCGCCCTCGGCGAGCTTCTTGAGCAGCTTGGTCT
Organism: Alistipes onderdonkii; assembly: GCA_963648855.1. Taxonomy (GTDB): domain Bacteria; phylum Actinomycetota; class Coriobacteriia; order Coriobacteriales; family UMGS124; genus UMGS124. Next base: position 23,420 of record CAVJGP010000040.1, read on the forward strand.
CGGCCTTGCAGGCCACGCCCAGGTCCTGCTTCACGGCGAGGTTGGAGGCCACGTCGGCGGCGTAGTTGTTCACCGCGGGCAGGATGAGCTGGTTGGCCATGTCGAGCATGGTGAGCGCCTCGATGTTGATGAGGTTGGCGTACTGCTCGAGCTTGATCTCGTAGTGGCTCTGGGTCTCCACGCGGCTCATGACGCCGAAGTCCTCGAGCAGGGCGAGGTTCTTCTCCTTGAGCATGGCGGGCGTGGCGTCGGGCAGGGTGCGCAGGTTGGCCAGGCCGCGCTTCTCGGCCTCGATGGGCCACTCGGCGCTGTAGCCGTCGCCGTTGAAGATGACGTGCTGGTGGTCGGTCAGCGTCTTCTTGATGTAAGCCATGGCGTCGGCCTCGAAGTTCTCCGTGCCCTCCATGGCGTCGGCGAAGTCCTTGAGGGTCTTGGCCACGGCGGTGTTGAGGACCATGTTGGGGTCGGAGAGGTTCTGGCGCGAGCCGGCGGCGCGGAACTCGAACTTGTTGCCGGTGAAGGCGAAGGGCGAGGTGCGGTTGCGGTCGGTGGTGTCGCGGGCCAGGTTGGGAAGCACGGGCACGCCCAGGTACATGCTCTCCTTGCCGTGGCTCTCGTAGGTCTTGCCCTCGATGATGGCCTCGACGATGCCGTTGAGCTGGTCGCCCAGGAAGATGGAGATGATGGCGGGCGGCGCCTCGTTGGCGCCCAGACGGTGGTCGTTGCCGGCCGAGGCGACGCTCACGCGCAGCATGTCCTGGTACTCGTCGACGGCGGCGATGACGCTCGTCAGGAAGACGAGGAACTGCAGGCTCTGCTCGGGGGTGTCGCCGGGGTCGAGCAGGTTCTCGCCGTCGGCGGACAGCGACCAGTTGTCGTGCTTGCCCGAGCCGTTGATGCCCTCGAAGGGCTTCTCGTGCTCCAGGCACACCAGGCCGTGGTGGCTGGCGATGATCTTCATGAGCTCCATGACCAGCAGGTTGTGGTCGATGGCGACGTTGGCCTCCTCAAAGACGGGCGCAAGCTCGTGCTGGCAGGGGGCGACCTCGTTGTGCTTGGTCTTGGCGGGCACGGCGAGCTTCCACAGCTCGGAGTCGAGCTCCTTCATGAAGCGCGACACGGTGGGGCGGATGGAGCCGAAGTAGTGCTCCTGGAGCTCCTGGCCCTTGTCGGGGGCGGCACCGAAGAGGGTGCGGCCGGTGAGGATGAGGTCGGGACGCTTGGCGAAGTCGTCTTCCTTCACGAGGAAGTACTCCTGCTCGGGGCCGACAGTGGCCACGACGCGGGAGGGCGTCTTGCCGAAGAAGGCCAGGACGCGCTTGGCCTGGTCGGACACGGCGGCCATGGAGCGCAGCAGCGGGGTCTTCTTGTCGAGGGACTCACCGTTGTAGCTGATGAAGGCCGTGGGGATGCACAGCACGTCGTCCTTGATGAAGGCGGGGCTGGTGGGGTCCCAGGCGGTGTAGCCGCGGGCCT